>CAZVWF010000032.1:0-28021 GCA_964630795.1 uncultured Woeseia sp.
GCCTGTTCCGGGCATGGGGGGCGTCGGCGGTATGGGGGGCGCCGGTAGTGCAACCGGTAACGGCATGGAAGGACAGAATTGTGATCCCGGCGGTACAGGTGGCTGGGGCGGGCCTGATGAAGCCTGCGATGGCAGTGTTGGTCAGTATCCTGGCGAGACTGCGGCAGAGCGCAAGGCGCGTCTCGAAGGGCAGCTCGAAGAATCGGTGGGTGGCTTTGACGAGGTCCTGGCCGATGAGCAGAAAGAAATCTCTACTGTCGGCAGAAACACCGAGGGCTTTGGCGGCGGCCAGGGTGGGGCTGGCTCCGGCCGCGTTGGCCTTGGCGGCCAGGCAGGCGGCCAGTCCGGTGGCAGTGGCGGCGGCGGTGGTGGTGCCGGTGAAACCGGGTCCGTTACGGGTCCCCAGGAACAGAGGGAGGCCTCCGTTGGCGGATTGACCGAAGAAGAAATCAGAGCTCGTACGCCCGATGATATTCCTGATCTCGTGAGCGAGGACATCGTTGCGAAGCAGCTCCGGGAGGCAGCCCTGGCGGAAGACGATCCGGAACTCAGAGAGCGGCTCTGGGAGGAGTACCGGAGCTATAACGATTTGAACTAATTGCCCGGGCCGCGGGTGCGCTGGAATCTCGATACTGAATGAAGACGAAACTGCCTACGACAATCAAAATAATCGCAGCGCTTGCTGTCACGCTGATCGGTACGGGTTGCACCGTTTCGGAAGTAATACACGCTGAGCAGACGCAACTCGATGTCGCCTCTCTGCAGGTGTCGGAGGCTTTGCTGCTCGATATCGGCGTCCTGAATTTCGCACCGGGCGTTCCGGAAGACAACGATTCGGAGCAGACCCGCATCTACCCGGAAGTGCGTGAGGCGGAAGCGCGCTATCTCCCGTATCACATCAAGACCACACTGCAGGGCACGGGCTTCTGGGGTGCGGTCCGCGTCATTCCGTCGATGCAGGTTGCGACCGACGTCTATGTAGGCGGCATCATCGAGGAGTCGGATGGGGAGTTCGTCACCCTGCGTATGCAGGCGCGTGACGCGACCGGTCGATTCTGGTTCGAAGAGACCTATTCGATGCAGACCGGAATTTCGTCGTATGCCGAATACAGGGATCGAACGCAGGATCCCTATCAGAAAGTGTTCAACGACTTTGCCAATGACCTGCATTCTTTTGTGCTGACCCTGGAGCCGAAAGAGATTGTTCGTATTCGCGAAGTTTCCGAGCTGCAATTTTTTGCTGACATGGCGCCCGATGCCTTCGGCGAGCATTTGGCGTATGACGAAGGTGGCATGGTCACTGTGCAGCGGCTGCCGGCGCAGAACGATCCCATGATCGATCGGTTGCGACAGATACGGGAGCGTGATCGTCTCGTCGTCGATACGCTGAACGAGCACTACGCAAATTTCTACTATGGCATTGCGCTGCCGTACGAAGGCTGGCGCAAGCGCACACGCGAGCAGTCTGTCGCGTATCGCCAGAACCGCAAGTCGGCTGTGCAACGTGCGCTTCTTGGCGCCGCCGTTGTTGCCGGGTCGATGGCGGTTGATACCGGCAGCTCCAACTATTCGCGTTACCGGGCTCAGCGGATCGCGCAGTCAGTGGCAATCAATCGCGGCTGGCGGACCATCATGAATGCGGTCAGGCAGCATCGCGCCGCGGGCATTCATCGCGAGGAAATCAAGGAATTGTCCGAGTCCTTCGTTGCGGAAGCAGCACCGATGGTTGTGCAGGTGCAGGGCGAAACCATGCGCCTGACCGGCACCGCCGAAGCGCAGTACGAGAGCTGGCGAAAACTCCTGCGGGAAATCTACGCGACGGAAACCGGTTTTTCCGGGAATATCCAGGTTGGTGACCCGGCAAGGTCGCAGCAACCCTCTTCCTGACCTGTCTCCCGTATGCGGATCCTCGATGAAGGTGCGCGACTCGCGGACAGATATACGCTGAATCGCCGCATAGGATCGAGCGGTCATTCAGACGTATGGTTGGCGGCAGATCGCACCACGGATTCCACCGTCGTGCTCAAATTTCTCAACCCGGAAGTGGCGAGCGACCCGGCTCAAAAGAATCTCCTGCAGCGCGAGTGGCGTATCGGCAGTCGCCTGATGCACCCGAACATAATTCGTGTCTTCGAGTTTCATGATGATCCCGAAGGTGCGTATTTCGGCCAGCAGTTTGTCGGTGAAGTGAACATCGGTGTACTGGCAGGCAGTGATCCGGCCGACTCGATGCGTCCGCTTGGCCTGATCGCCGACGCGCTTCGCTATGCCCACGGAAAGAATGTGATTCATCGAGACATAAAGGCGGCAAACATTCTGCTGGACAGTCGCGGTGTACCCTGTCTCGTCGACTTCGGGGTCGCCGCGAACGATGACAGCACCATGGTCGCCGGAAGTGGTTCGGACATCGCGATGAGTCCCGCGCAACGCGCCGGTGGCGCCGCCAGTTCAGCGGACGATATCTTTGCGCTCGGCGTGCTGATGCACGAATTACTCACCGGGTTGCCGCCTGGTGGTGAGGCGCATCATGTGCCCGCCGCGGCCCTTGCGGATGGTGCGCCGATCCCCGGTGCGCTGTTCAGACTGTTAGAGGACATGCTGAACCTGGACTCCCGGATGCGGCCGGATGCGGAATCCGTAGCGGTGCGACTGGCGGAGGCGGGGTTTCCCGCGGGTGCGGCGCCTGCGCGTTACGTCAAAGGTAAAAGCGCAAACGTCGACGTGTTTGATCGGGTCGAGCCTGTACAAACGAAGCGCCGGCAACCGGTGGAACAAGCACTGTCGAAGCAGACAGCGGGAAGCAACAGCGGTATTGCTCCGCCAGTGCTGTACGGTGGTCTGGGCGCTGCGCTGCTTGTCTTTCTCGGCGTCATCTTTGTCTTGCCCGGTCTTGTCGACCGTGACGCGCCGACGGCGGTCACCGAATCGACCGGGGCAACGGCGCCGGATGACGAGTTCAGCGTGGAATCCGTCGCCGAGGATGGCGGTACCAGTGCCGTACGGCCAACCGGAGACACCGCTTTCAGCGAAAATCGGGGTGGTATCGGTGGCACGAAAATCGATACGGATGACGCGCTGGGCGACCTGTTGTCGCAGTTGGAGCGATTGCGGTATCGCGCGATTGATCGCTGGGGCGGGCAGGAATACCTGGATGCTGTCGACGTCTACAACGAGGGCGACCAGGCCTATGTTGATCGCAATTATCGGCTGGCGGGCGAGAAGTACCGCGAGGCGAGCCGGGTGCTGGCACCCTTTTTCGATCGCATCGACGCGGTCTTCGAAGAGACCATGCAATCTGCAGAGGCGGCGTTCGACCAGGAGGATGCGCCGGAGGCCGTCCGGCTTTACGATCTGGCGGTATCGATCACGCCGGGCAACCGGGCCGCAGAGGCAGGACTGCAACGCGCTCAAAACCTCGATTCGGTATTGTCATTGATGGCGCAAGGTATCCGCTTTGAAACTGACCTCGAACTGGATGCGGCAAAACTGGCTTTCGAACGGGCGCTGGAAATCGACGCGCTTTGGGAGCCTGCCGCCATTGCGCTGGCCCGGGTCGAGCAGGCCATCCGCGAGCTGTCATTCGCGCAACGCATGACGGAGGGTTTCGATGCGCTTGGGAGAGGCGAATTCGATTCTGCGCGTGCCGCATTCAACGCGGCGAAATTGCTGAATCCCGATTCGCCGGAACCACAGGACGGGCTCTTGCAGCTGGACCAGGAGATGCGCCTTGCCGAGATTCGCCGCCTGGAAGTGGAAGCGCGCGGCCACGATGATGCAGAGGAATGGGAAACGTCGGTGTCGGTGTATGCGGATATTCTGAAGATTGACGGTGATTTGCTGTTTGCGCAGGAAGGCCTGACCAACGCGAGGTCGCGGGTTGCATTGCACGCCCGCTTGCAGGCCTACATTGACGACCCGGACAACCTGAGTGAACAGGCCAACATGCATAGCGCAACGCAGCTGTTACTCGAGATTACGCGCATTCAGCCGACAGGGCCGCGACTCGATGACCAGAAGACCGAGCTGTCGCGCCTTCTCAAGCGCGCCGCAACCCCCCTCACTGTCAGGCTCGTTTCGGACAACGCGACCGAGGTGATGTTGTTCAAAGTGGGCCGCTTTGGAACGTTTGCCAATCGGCAGGTTGAATTATTGCCCGGCAATTATGTTGCTGTCGGCATTCGGCAAGGCTACCGTGACGTTCGCGTGGAATTCCGCGTCGCACCGGAAATCGATATACCGCCGATTGTCGTGCAGTGCGAGGAACCGATTTGAGGTTTACGGCTATCAGGATCATTGACAGCGAAGGCGAGCGCCAGCTCGACCTGTCGCGCCTGCCAATCCGGCTGGGTACTGGCAATGACTGTGAAGTTCGCGTCCCGGGCCCCGGTAGTGCGGCGGTTGCATTGCTCGATGAGCTCGATGGCGAACCGTTTGTGCAGCCTGTTGGCACCGGCAACGACCTGACCGTCAATGACGAACCATTGCAGGCATCGCGCAAACTGGTTGCAGGTGATGTGATCGGATTCTTCGGTACCGAGATACGTATCGGTGATAGCGACGGGTCGCTGCTGCTTAACGTGGAACTCGAGGGTAGTGCGTATGTGACCCGGCCACCGGAACTGTCTGGTACCGCGGAGGACGCCGCGGAGGAGACTATCGTTGCCACAGCATTTCGACGGGCAGCGGATACGGCGCCAGTTGAAATCGAGACCAAAGGGATGCCCTGGCAGTCGATTGTCGCCGGTGTCATCGGTGTGCTCGTACTGGTGTCATGGCTCTTGTTTACCTCGAAATCGATTCAGTTCGATGTGCAGCCCGCGGGCGCTGATGCGGTCACGGTCAGTGGCGGTTGGTTCCAGTTACCCGCCGGAGAGCGCCTGTTATTGCGCGAAGGTAACCACACTGTTCATGCCAGGAAGCAAGGCTATTACGACGTCGATCAGACGATAGAGATCGGCGAAGAGCCGAGCCGGACTATCGTCATCGAGATGCGCAAGCTGCCCGGACAGTTGACGGTCGTTACGGTCCCGCCGGTGGACGCGATTGTGACGGTCGACGACACCCGTGTGGGTAACGCACCCTACGGGCCGCTCGAAGTGGAGCCCGGCACGCATTCAATTTCTGTAGAGGCCGACCGATTCCTGCCGTACTTGCACCGGCTTTCTGTTCCCGGACTGGGGCTTCAGCAGCAACTGGAAGTCCAGCTTGTGCCATTGTGGGCTGACGTCGACATTTCCTCGAATCCGTCCGGAGCGGCTGTTTACCGTGGCAACGAACAAATTGGTGAGACGCCGATGCGCCTCGAGCTCATGGAGGGCTCGCATTCGCTCAGCATGATCAAGGACGGCTTCAAGGCCAGGGATTTCACCGTGGACACTCAGGCCAACGTCGACCTGGTCCTGCCGGCGTTCGAACTCGAACCCGCCAATGCGCGGCTGATCGTTAACTCGATTCCACGTGGTGCAAATGTGACGGTCGACGGACGGTATCGCGGTCAGTCGCCCGTGGATGTCTACCTGTCGCCGGACGTGGATTACCAGATCGGACTGTCCAGGGCCGGATACGGATCGACGACGCGGCAGATACGGCTGCAGGCGGCAGCGTCTCGCGAAATCACCGTGGACCTTACGGCCAGGACCGGCGAGGTGACGGTTCAGGTGTTACCGGGCGATGCAACGATCCTGATCGACGGTCAGGCGAGGGGGACGGGCAACGTAACGCTGAAGCTGGCTTCCGCGCCGCATCGGCTCGAAGTTCGCCGCGAAGGCTATGTTTCACAGTCGCGTGAAATCGTGCCTCGTCCGGGTTACCCGCAAAGTATTCGTGTGCAGTTGCTTTCCGAGGCTGCGATGATTGCGCAGAGTACCGCCAATACGATGACGACCTCGCAGGGCCAGGAATTGCGGCGCGTCGAGCCGGGCAGTTTCTCGCTGGGTACGTCGCGACGGGAGCAGGGTCGACAGGCCAATGAGGTCATCGTGCCGGTGACGATCACCAAACCCTATTTCATCGGCGTGAAAGAGGTTACCAATCGTGAGTTCCGACGCTTCAAGCAGAACCACGATTCCGGCGGCGCAACACACGTTGCCCTGAACGGTGACATGAATCCGGTCGCGAACGTCACCTGGGACGATGCGATCGAGTACCTGAACTGGCTGAGTGCACAGGAAGGCCTGACACCGGCCTATGAAAAAGTGTTTGAGCGCTGGCAGCCCGTGTCGCCGACACCGAACGGTTATCGTCTGCCCACAGAGGCGGAGTGGGTCTGGGCGATTCGATACGCTGGCAGACCGAATGCGCCGGTCTTTCCCTGGGGAAACCGTCTGCCGCCGCGACCCGAGAGTGGCAACTGGGCGGGTCGTTCCGCTAACGGGCTGGTGCGTACCCTGATTCCCGGCTGGGACGACGGCTATGCGTCGACGGCGCCGGTCGGCACGTTTCGGCCAAATTCCCTCGGGATCTTCGATGGCGGGGGCAATGTGGCTGAATGGGTGCAGGACTACTACTCCGTCCCGACCCCCGGACGTACCGAGGCTATCAATAACCCGCAGGGTCCCCGACGCGGCACCAATCGTGTGATCCGCGGCTCGAGCTGGGGCCATGCCGGCATTCGCGAATTGCGCCACGGATTTCGCAATTTTGGCAGTAGTTCGTACTGGGACGTTGGCTTCCGAATCGCAAGGAATGTAGAGTAAAAACTTCGGACTAATTAGGGGTTTACGTGGTCCAATGGAAGGGCACTTAGGCCGGGTGAAAGAGCAATGTCGAAATACCTGATCATGCTGAGTCTGCTGGCATTCTTGGTCGGTCCGGCCTGGACGCAGGACGAGGAGGCGGCAGCAGGGCCGGCTGAGGCGGAAGAGACCGATGCGGGTAGAGCACCGTCGGAGGAGCTGACGGGTGCGACTGAAGACGAAGACGAGATCGACGATTCCGATCTCGACGAACAGACCTACGAAGAGGACGACGACGACTTCGTTCCCACCGAAGAAATCCCGGCCGACGAGCCGATTCCGTTTCCATCCAACATTTGATGCCCGGCCGCCACCCACGCGGGCCCGAGAGATACGCCAGATGAAGAAAAAAACCATCCCGGTCGAATTCGTGTACCAGCTTTTTGCGCTGATCATTTCAATTATTATTGTGCACGCTGTCTATGTATCAATGGTGCGTCCCAACGCGACGGAGGTACTGGAACAGCAGGCGATCGAGGCGGCTGCCAATCCGGATTACATTCGCGAGCGCTCAACCTGGGTGTTGATCAAGGATCTCGAACAGGAGGCCTGTTTCGTGCTGATGTTCTGGGCGCTGGCCATCATGGGTTACAAGGCGCGGGAAATCCTCCGTGAGCGCAATCTGCTGGACGTAGATCTCGTCCCGATAGCGGAGGGGATGCGAATATTGCCGGAGGATACGCGCGAATTTGCGCGCCAGGTCGAAGCCTTGCCCGATGATCACCAGGGAATGTTGCTGCCCCGCTCACTGATGAATGCACTGCGACGATTCAATTCGACGCGCAACATCCAGGACGTATCCAGCAGTACCAACATCGTGTTCGAATCCGAGGCGGATCGCCTGGAGTCTGAATTATCGATGATTCGCTACATTTCCTGGGCGATTCCTTCGATCGGATTTATCGGCACCGTCCGTGGTATCGGTGAGGCGCTCGCCCAGGCGGACAAGGCCGTGCAGGGCGATATCGCCGGCGTTACCCAGAGTCTGGGCGTTGCCTTCAACTCGACGTTTATCGCGCTCCTGATCAGTATTTTCCTGATGTTCCTGGTCTACCAGCTCCAGCTTTTGCAGGAGCGACTGGTCTTCGACAGCCAGAATTACGTCGACGACAAGTTGATTCGCCATATGCAGGGTGACTGACAGGATTCGTCGTCATGACTCGATTGGCCATACATCTCAATGATGCCGGGATTACGCTCTCGGACGGTGAGCGCATTGCCTATCGTGAGCCGGGCTTCGCGTGGCTTGGCGATGACAATCTGACCACCGGCAATGAGGCGTTTACCCATTCCCGCATCGATCCGCGTCGTATTCAGCATCGTTTCTGGTCGGACCTGACGACCACGCCACTCGCCGATAATCGCTTCAGTCATTTGAGTGCTGCGGACCTGGCCAGCCGGCAACTGGAAGAAGTCAGGCGTGCCGTCGGTGGGGAAGTCAGCGAACTGGTTGTCGCGGTGCCGGCCTACATGGCGCCAGAAAACCTCGGTCTGTTTCTCGGCATTTCGGCCGAGCTCCAGTTTCCGGTGGTTGGCATGGTCGATGCGGCCGTGGCGGCATCACGCCGCGAATTTCAGGGCGCGGTTCCGGTGCACGTCGACTTGTCGCTGCACCAGGCCAGCCTGACCCGGCTCGCCCAGCCGTCGATGGCGCAGTCCGATCGCTCGGAAACCGTCGGCGCGGCAGGTGTTTACGCCCTTTACGACCTTTGGCTGTCCGCGGTCGCCGAGGCTTTTGTCCGGCAGTCGCGATTCGACCCACTGCATACCGCGGAGAGCGAGCAAACCCTTCTGAACAATCTCGGCGGCTGGCTCGCCGAAGCATCCCGCGCCGATTCGGTATCGATGGAGATCGAATCGGGCGGCCGACGCTACGCAGCCGAGGTGGATTCGCTGGCGCTGATTGGTGCTGCCGCGCCGGTATACCAGCAGATCGCCAGCATGCTGCGTTCGTTTTTTCGCGCCGAGGACCTGCCGGCCATCCAGGTCACAGATCGCGTCGCCCGGATGCCCGGTCTGGCGGATCACCTGAAGGCCCGCGTGGGTGGCGAGATCTTCATGCTGGAGCCGGGAGCCACCGCCCGAGGCGCCTTCGCCCGCTGTCGCGGCGGTTCGGACGACGGCAAGGGCGTCAGTCTGCTCCGGCAGCTGCACTGGGACCAGGCTGCGGTCGATATGGGCGCCCATTCGGTCGATATCAGTCACGCAGGCGTCCCCACGCATCTGCTCCACGGGCATACCGCCCACGAAATCGGGAAATCACCGCTCATACTGGGATCCCAGGATGGTGGGGACAGTCACTTTGTCGCCCTGTCCGCTGACATGCCCGGTGTGTCGCGGCGGCACTGCTCGGTCGCTCGCAAGAATGGCCAGTGCGTGCTGGAGGATCACAGCCGTTACGGGACGTTCCTGAACGGCCATCGCATAGACGGTTCGTCCGTGTTGCAGGTTGGTGACACGCTCAGAATCGGTTCGCCGGGATTCGAGTTTCAGTTGATAACGACGGACGCAAGTCATGGCTAGACGCCGACGCCCAATGGAAATATTCAGCATGTCGTTCCTCGACTGCATGAGCTGTGGCTTTGGCGCGGTCATCCTGTTCTTCATGATCATCAACTCGCAAGTCGTACACGAGTCCGAGATTCCGCCCGAACGTGCACAGGCCGAGACGATCAAGCTCGAGTTCGAGATCCTGGAGGAGCGCAAGAATCTCGTCATGGCGCGCAATACGATGGAGACCTTGCAGGACGAGCAGATGCGTGCGGAGGATCAGATTGCACAGATCATTGCGCTCATCGAAAAGTTGAAAAAAGAACTTGAGGAATACGATTCGGTAACACTGGCCAAGATCGAGCGTGTCGAGCGATTGCAGTCCGATATCGAACGACTCGAAGAAGAGAAGGACCGGTTGCTTGCGCAGCAACGTCAGAACGAAGGCGAGGGTACGCGCGTCCGCCAGTTTATCGGCGATGGCGATCGGCAGTATCTAACCGGCCTCCGCGTGGGTGGCGAGCGAATTCTGGTCCTGGTCGATACCTCTGCCAGCATGCTTGATCGAAAAATCGTCAACATCATCCGGCGGCGAAACATGCCGGACGCCAACAAGCTTCGATCGCTGAAGTGGCGCCAGGCGGTGGCCAGTGTCGACTGGTTGTCGGCCCAGTTCCCGGCGGATAGCAAGTTCCAGATATATACCTTCAATACGGTGGCCAGGCCGGTGCTTGAAGGCAGTGAGAACATCTGGCTCGAAGTGGGCGATGGCAACCAGCTTGACGAAGCCATTCGAAAGCTGCGCCGCACGGTGCCGCAGGACGGAACCAACATGCTGGCAGCCTATGATGTCATCAACAAACTGAACCCGCCGCCGGACAACGTGTTGCTGCTGGTCGACAGTTTGCCGACGACAAACCAGGCGGAGCCGGAGCGAGGTATGGTGACAGGCGCGGAGCGCCTTCGTTTCCACTATGACGCGATCGACGTTATCCCAAGCGGTGTGCCGGTCAACATCCTTTTGTACCCGATGGAGGGTGACTACCAGGCTTCCATCGCATACTGGTTGCTGGCTTATGGTACAGGTGGCTCCTACATGAGTATCAGCAAGGACTGGCCCTGATGGCACGCAAAAGACGAAGCGTAGAAGCATTCAGCCTGTCGTTCCTCGACTGCATTTGTTGCGGTTTCGGTGCGATCATCCTGCTGCTCGTCTTGAGCAAGATATATGAGCCGGCAATTCTCGAGAAAACGAATGAGGACCTGCAGCAGTTAATCGCCAAGTTGCAGGAAGAACTCTTTGTCATTCGCGGTGAAACCGATGTCATCAATACGGAGCTGGGTCGCGTGCAGCTCGAAACATCGGAAACGCGATTGCACCTGCGCACCTTGCAGGAGGAGCTCAGCAAGGTGCAGGGTCAATATGATCTGATCAATGCCGATGACCCGGCGCTCAGCCTGGACGAGGGAGACTTGCGTGCCGCACGTCAACGCCTGACAGAGGAAATGCTTAATCTGCGGCCGTTCCGACGAACGCCGGACGACGCGGTGGGCGGAATTCCCGTTGATAGCGAATACGTTATTTTTGTCATAGACACGTCGGGCAGTATGCAGGCCAAGTGGAACTGGGCGGAGCAAAAGCTTTCGCAGGTGCTGGACGTTTATCCACGTGTCAAAGGCCTGCAGATCATGAACGACAATGGCCGCTACATGTTCCAGCAGTACGGCGGTACCTGGATTGAAGATACGCCTCAGGTTCGTCAGGCGATCAAGCAGCAAATGCGGCAGTGGGCGCCGTTCAGTGACTCCGATCCCTCTGACGGCATCCAGTATGCGATCGAGAATTTTTGGGCGCCTGACAAGAAGATCAGCATCTACGTTCTGGGCGATGAGTTCCAGGGTGGCTCCATGGAATCTGTGTTGCGCCAGATCGACCGGGTCAATATCGAGGACGAAAACGGCGATCGCCGCGTCCGAATCCATGCTATCGGTTTTCCCTATAACTTCACCGGTACGCCACCGACAAGCTCACAGCGTTTCGCCGGACTCATGCGTGTCCTTTGCGAACGAAACGGTGGCACCTTCGTCGCCCTGACCGAGGCAAATCGTTAGCCGGCTTGCCAGCGGCACTCGTTGCCACAATTCATCAGAATTCATCGCCTGCACGGCACTTTCCTGCCCGCGGAGGGTCCGCTGACGCTTGTGTAATGGATCTCGAAGGCGGCCCCACCGGGCCGGATATTTCGGAGGAGATTACGATGGAAAATGGATTAGGAAAGACATTATTGCTTGGGCTCGCACTGAGTCTATTTACAGCGCCCGCACTTGCTGATGAAGGCGCGTCCAGGGAAGAAAGTGTTGGCGTCGGTATTGGTGCGGTAGTTGGTGGCATTGCCGGAGGGCCCCTCGGCGCGATCGTCGGTGCCGCTTTCGGCGCGAAGATTGGCGACGAATTCTACGAACGGAACGAGGAAGTTGAATTGCTTTCCGCTTCACTGAACGGTTCGCAGAGCAAAGTATCCGGTCTCGAGCACGATATTGCCGCGTTGCAGGGAGAGATTCAGTCCAGGGATAGTGAGCTGCAACAAGTTCGCGAGCTGGCTCAACCGGAGCTCCTGGCTCTCCTGAAAGCCGGTATCGAGATGGACCTTTTGTTTCGTACGGACGAAGACGTGCTGTCTGACTCGACGGACAAGCGCCTGGCACAACTCGCCGCCAGCCTCGTGGCCAATTCCGATATCCAGATACACCTGGATGGTTATGCCGACGAACGTGGTGATGAAACCTATAACCAGGCCCTGTCAGCACGCCGTGTTGGTTACGTCCGTGATGTCCTGGTCGCCGCAGGCATTCCAGCCAGCCGCATCTCGGTGGACGCGCACGGTGAATCGGCGGCCGCAGAACAGAACGTCGACAGCTTTGCTCTTGAGCGTCGCGTTAGCCTGACACTGTACGTCGATGAAACGCCATCGTTTGCTTCCAACCCGAGGTAAGACCCGTTCGAACCCCCGTGACTCAGTAATGAGTCTCCGCCTCGCCGGCGCTTCCGATAGATGGGGGCGCCGGCACTTTTTTGTTCGTATCCGGTATAGTGCCCGCCTGCCTGGATGGAGCGTTCGGCCATGAGCAAACTCACAAATAAAAAATGCGTGCCCTGCGAGGGTGGCATGGAACCGCTTGGCGCAGCTGCAGCGGCTGCGTTGATGGAAGAGCTCCACGACGACTGGTCCCTGGAAGATGACGGCAAGGCTATCGAGCGTGAATTCAAGTTCAAGGCGTTTTCGCGAACGATGTCATTCGTCAATGCCGTGGCGTTTGTTGCGATGAACGAAGGGCATCATCCCGATGCCACTTTTTCGTATGGCTATTGCCGCGTTCGTTACTGGACGCACGCGATCGGGGGATTGTCTGACAACGACTTCATCTGCGCGGCGAAAATAGATGCGTTGGCTGAGGGGATGTAGATGGTCGATCTTGCTGACATTCGTGGGGCGGCCGCGCGCATTGAATCCATTGCCGTCAGAACACCACTGATTTCGTCGCCCGCGCTCGACGAGGCCGTCGGCGGTCGCATTCTGTTAAAGGCCGAAAACCTGCAACGAACCGGGTCGTTCAAAATTCGTGGCGCCTACAACATGCTGAGCCAGCTATCCCCGGAACAGGCGCAGCATGGGGCCGTCGCATTCTCGTCCGGCAATCATGCGCAGGCGGTTGCCGCTGCGGGCACGATGCTCGGTATCGAGACAACGATCGTGATGCCGGAGGACACGCCTCCGGTCAAGATCGAGAACACCCGAAGGCTTGGTGGCGAGACGGTTCTATACGACCGTTACTCGGAGGACCGGGAAGAAATCGCGCAACAAATTGCAGGTGACCGTGGCGCCACTATCATCCCGCCTTATAACCACGAGCACATCATTGCCGGCCAGGGAACTGCGGGGCTGGAAATCATGGCGCAGTGCGAGGAACTCGGTGTGCAGCCCGACCAGGTGCTGCTCAACTGTAGCGGTGGCGGACTCACAGCCGGTTGCGCAGTTGCCGTTAATGCGCTCGCTTCCGATGCGCGAATTTACCCGGTTGAACCCGAGGACTTTGACGATACGCGTCGATCCATCCTGTCGGGCAACATGGAACTCAACGATCCGGATGCGCGTACGATTTGCGATGCCTTGATGAGTGCGCCACCCGGTGAGCTGACATTCGCGATCAACAAGCGACTGGCGACCGAGGTGCTTACGGTCAGTGACGAAGAAGTACGCGAGGCGATTCGATTCGCATTTCGGCACCTGAAGCTTGTCGTGGAGCCTGGCGGCGCCGTGTCGCTGGCAGCCACACTGGCCGGAAAGCTCGACTTGTCCGGGCAAGTCACAGTGGCCATATTGAGTGGCGGAAATATCGATCCGCCGTTGTTCGCGTTGATCCAGGCGGCTGCCTGACTGTTGCCGAAACCCGGCTCCCTGAGCCCGGTCACGATCTTTCCAAACTCGTTCCTGTCCTGCATGAGTTTGTAAGGCGACATCTGGCAGATGCCGACATGATCGACCGGTAACAGGTCAGCAATACACCGTGAGGCCGCATGAATATCGATCGAAGCGGGCAGCACCGGCTCCAGGGTGCTGCCCGCTTCGTGATTGACTAAATGCAGGTCGTGGTGCGTCAGACTGGCCGGCGAACCGGCGATCAGCCTGACGGTTTCACTCGGCTCGCGTCATTGCCGGCTTTCGGAACTTCAGCAGGAAGCGATCCGTATTGCCACGGACGGACTCGTTGAACACGCTTAAGGTGCCGTCGTCGTCCGGATTGGCGAGAACATCACTGTCTTCCTCCAGTTCGAAGCCGGCAGCCGCGACAATCTCGATCGTCAGCGCGCGCGGAAGTCGGTGCAGCGCTTCGTTGTCGCCATCGGCATTGCCGACGTGTTCTATCAGGCCGAACACACCGCCCGGGCGCAGGACGTTATAGACCGCGGTTGCGAACTGTGCGGCACCCTCCGGGCCTTCAAAGAAGTAGACGTCGTGCACATTGAGTGCAGATAGCGCCACATCAAATTGCGGCTCCATCATGGCGAGGTCAGCCCACTCATTGTCGAGTTTGGAGACGTTGCTCAAACCACCTTCGATGCGGGTATCGATTCCGGCCGTAATGGCGCCGTCCCGGAAGCCATGCATCCAGCCTGGATTTTGTGCCGCCACGCTGCCTTCGTCACCGACGACAGCTGACAGGACTGCCGTGTACCAGCCACCGGCAGCGACGAGATCCAGCGCGTCCATACCCGGTTCAACACCGAGTATGGCGAGCACTTCGTCGGGCTTGCGGCCGCCATCTCGTGCACGGTCTTCTTCGGAACGATTGGCGAGCAGTGCAGTGTAATCAACAGGTTCCGCTGCAGGTGCGGCAGCCGGCTCGTCCGCTGCTGCTTCGGCTTCTGCGGGCGCTTCCGGCGCCGGCTGTCCACAGGCACTCAGCAGGAATGCTGCGACGACACCGAGCATGGCCAGTTTCTTATCGGTCATTGGTTTTCTCCACGTAATAGTTCTTGAGTCATGCCCGGCAGAATACCGGGGATGCGTTCCGGCAACAACGGGCATGGTGTCGCAATCCGGCGTCACTCGCGGTATTTGACCCAGGTCGGAATGTCGCGGCCATCACAGGCCCGGTCGACGCTTGAGTCTCACATGGTACGGCTGATCAGCTGGACCGGGGAGTGCCGCAATACCCTGCCACGCATTGGCCTTATGCAATGTGGCTATGGATACGAATAACCAGGCAGCGTTAAAACATCTCGCTTGGGCCAGGCTGGTTGTCACTCGGCTCTTCGCGCGCGACGATATGATCGCCCGTGATCATCTTGGCGTAGCTCAGGCCGGGTCCGACCATCGGGTATACGCCGGCATCGGGATCGATGATGACTTCCAGGAACGCCGGACCATCGAATTCGATGAATTCCTCGACAGTAGACACAATATCAGCCTTCTTATCGAGTCGGCGGGCGAACTTGAAGCCGTCCGCTTCGGCCGTCCTGACAAAGTCTTTGCTGTGCAGCGACTTGTCACTGCCGGATAAGCGGCCCTGGTAAAAGAGCTTCTGCCATTGGCGAACCATGCCGTCGCCATAGTTATTGAACACAACGACCTTGACCGGCATTCCGTAAGTGGTGGCGGTTTCCAGTTCGCCGATGTTCATGCGCATGCTGCCATCACCGTCGATGTCGATGACCAGTCTGTCGCGTTGCGCAAACTGTGCGCCGATCGCCGCCGGCAAACCAAAGCCCATCGTGCCCATGCTGCCGGAGGTCAGCCAGAGGCGCGGCTCGCGAAAATCGAAGTACTGTGCGGCCCACATCTGGTGTTGGCCGACACCTGTCGAGATGATCGCTTTACCGCCGGTGATCCGATTGATTTCCTCGATCACGGCATACGGTTGAATCAGTTCGCTGTCGCGGTCGTAATTCATACGATGGGTGTCTTTGAGTTCCGCAATGTGCTTGTGCCACTCCCCAAAGTCCTTGGAGAAGCTGATGCGTTCTCCGTAGGCAAGGACGTCGTCGATATCCTGCGACAATACCCCGATGTGATGCCAGTTGACGCTCTTCACCTTGCCGATTTCGGAAACGTCGACATCGAAGTGGGCGATACTGCGCGCGTTCGGGGCGAAGTTGGCAGGATCTCCGGCAACCCGGTCGTCGAAGCGGGCGCCGATTGCTATCAGGCAATCGCAGTCTTCTACCGCGTAGTTCGCGAAGGCGGTCCCGTGCATCCCCAGCATGTGCAATGAAAGGGGGTGCTTGGTATCGCTTGCCCCGAGCGCCATCAAGGTCGTTGCTACCGGAATGCGGAACCGATCTGCAAGTTGGCGCATGGACGTCGTGGCATTGCCGTTGATGACACCGCCGCCCGCGTAAATCAGTGGCCGCTCGGACTCCGACAGCATCTTGTAGAAGCGCTCGCACGCGTCGTCGCTAACGCGATTTTCGACCACGGACTGCAGGCGACTGCGGTAGCCTTGCAGCGGGAGCGCGCCCGATCCCGCGAACTCACCCTCCCAGTTTTGTACATCCTTGGGGATGTCTATAACGACAGGTCCGGGTCGTCCTGTCCTGGCGATTTCGAATGCGCTTCTTACAGTCGCTTCAAGTCGCGACGGATCCGTCACGAGGAAAACATGTTTCGCGATCGCGCCCATGATGGCGGCGACGGGTGCTTCCTGAAACGCATCTGTGCCGATTGCATTGGTCGGGACCTGGCCGCAAATGACGACGATGGGCACGGAATCCGCCATGCAGTCCCTGACCGGTGTAACAGTATTGGTGGCGCCGGGGCCCGAGGTCACCATCACCACACCCACGTCACCGCTCGCACGTGCGTAGCCTGCTGCCATGAAGCCTGCGCCCTGCTCGTTAGCCGGGACAATCAATGACATGGGTGATTTGCCGTCATTGCCGCGATGACTGCCGTTGTAACGAAACACCGCATCGTAGGTCGGTAGAATAGCGCCGCCGGAATAGCCGAAAATCGTGTCGACTTTTTCGTCGGCGAGAACCTGCACGACGATATCCGCACCACTCATGCGGGTGCCGGCGAGCGGATGTTTATCGATGGGGCTGGCGGGTTCGGACGTGGCCATGACGGAAACTGGAAAAGACGTGTAAGTGCCGGATTTTTACCGAGTGTTTACTAAATTCTTCTGCATTGCAATACTCGGGATTCTGCGACAACATCACGGGTCTGAAATCCGTCTATGGTTTCAGGCTAATTTAAGTTACAGGCTCAGGATCAGGTTCATTCATGCGACATGTCATCTCGGTTTTGCTGCAAAACGAAGTCGGCGCGCTAACGCGAATGACAGGTTTGTTTTCGTCGCGTGGATACAACATTGACTCGCTCAATGTTGCACCGACTGATGATCCACTGGTGTCCCGCGTTACGCTGGTCATCGAGGGATCTGATTCCGCGATCGCCCAGCTCAATACCCAGCTGGCAAAACTGGTCGATGTCGTCAACATCCACGATATGACCCTGGGAGACCATTTCGAGGGCGAACTGGCGATCGTCAAGATGAAGTTGCAGACGGGCGGATACGTGAAGGTTGCGAACCTCGCGAAGCAGTACGGCGCGGAAATCCTCGATGAGTCACAGGTCAGTTGCACAGTTCGACTCACTGGCCGCCCGTCGGACGTGGACGATTTTATTCGTGCGGCAGCAGAATTCGCGGATATATCGGCAGTCGCCCGCAGCGGAAGCGTCGCTGTCTCCAAGGGAGAGGTGACGTTATCGTCCTATACCAGGCATCATCGATTGACCGGATAGTTCTGCTCCATGTCAAAATCTGACCTCAACCAATTACGCCGCCTGGTGATAAAGATTGGCTCTTCACTATTGATTGATGCCGAAGGGCGACTCGATAGGGGATGGCTGCAGTCGTTGTCTGACGACGTTGCTGAACTTCGACAGAAAGGTTGTGAAGTACTGATCGTGTCATCGGGCGCCGTTGCTGTCGGGAGTGAAGCGCTCGGCATCGATCGGCATCGCGCTCGACTGGAGGGGTTGCAGGCGGCGGCAGCGGCGGGGCAGGTGCAGCTGGTACATGCCTACCAGGATGCCCTGGCGACTCATGGGATCCGCGCGGCGCAGATCTTGCTGACGCCGGATGATACAGAGGTGAAACGTCGATTCCTGAATGCCCGAGGCACACTGGAGAAGTTGCTCGAACACGACGTCGTACCGGTGATCAATGAGAACGACACCGTAGCGACCGACGAACTGCGATACGGCGACAACGATCGACTCGCTGCGCGGGTGGCGCAGATTGTCATGGCAGACGGACTGATCCTGTTGTCCGACGTCGAAGGGCTTTATTCGACAGACCCGCGTGCGGATTCGTCCGCCGAGTTCATTCCGATGCTCACGTCGATCGACGATGCACACCTCGCGATGGCAGGCAAAAGCGGGTCTGCAATGGGTAGTGGAGGCATGCTGACCAAACTCCAGGCCGCGAGAATTGCAACGCATGCCGGGTGTGCAACCATCATTGCGAGTGGCATCCAGCCAAATCCATTGCGTGCGCTGGCGGACGGTGCGAGGCATACGCTGTGTACGGCACTTGCGTCACCCAAGGCCGCCCGCAAGCAATGGCTGGCTGGCGTACTCGACGTTAGTGGAGAATTAAGCCTGGACGACGGTGCTGCAGACGCACTGAGGAACGGCAGTAGCCTGCTCCCCGTTGGTTTGATTGCAGTGTCGGGTGACTTCCGCCGGGGCGACGCGGTATCTATCAAGTGCAAGAATGGCAGTGAACTCGGTCGCGGTCTCGCTGCGTATTCAAGCGACGAGGCGGCGGCTATCCAGGGTTGTAAGTCCGACCAGATTGAGAGCATTCTTGGTTACCGGGGTCGGTCAATACTGGTTCACCGCGACGACCTGGTCTTGTTTGACACGAAATGACAGAAAGAACAGACATCGAATCGATTCCCGCATTAATGGATGCGGCAGGGGAAGCAGCGATCGCTGCATCGATGCAACTGAAGCGCAGCAGCATCGAGCAGCGCAATAGCGCGTTAAGGTCTGCCGCGGATGCGGTTCGCGATAGTCGCGCGGAGATCCTCCACGACAATCAACGAGATATGGATAGCGCGTGCGAACGCAATCTGTCAGCGGCTATGCTTGATCGCCTGATGCTGGATGAGTCCAGGCTCGACGCCGTCGCTGACGGGCTGGAAAAAGTCGCCAATCTGCCGGACCCACTCGGTAAGGAACTTGCTTCGTGGGAACGACCCAATGGACTGGTCATATCCAGGGTCTCGGTACCGCTCGGTGTCATCGGCATCATCTACGAAAGTCGACCAAACGTGACCGCAGATGCCGCCGCCCTTTGCCTAAAATCCGGTAACGCAGTCATCCTGCGCGGCGGTTCCGAGAGTTTTCACTCCAGTCGCGCGATTCATCAGTGCATCGTAGCCGGCCTCGAAGCGAGCGGGATCGATCGATACGCAGTACAGATGGTGCCGACCACCGAGCGCGCCGCGGTCGGCTACCTGCTATCGTCAATGGCACGCTATCTTGATGTCGTCGTACCGCGCGGTGGTCGCAATCTGATCCAGCGTGTACAGGAAGAGGCCCGTGTCCCGGTTATTGGGCACCTCGAAGGCATTTGTCACGTCTATCTTCACGAGTCTGCGGACGTTGAGATGGCCGGCGACATCGCGGTCAACGCCAAAATGAGACGAACGGGAATCTGCGGTGCCGCGGAAACAATGCTTGTCGATGCGACCGCTGCTGCACGGCTGCTTCCGGCCGTTTGTGGTCGTCTCATCGAAGCGGGGTGCCAGATTCGTGGTGATGACGTCGTCCAGCAATATGTCCCCGATGCAATCGCAGCGACGGAAGACGACTGGTCCACCGAATATCTTGATGCCGTACTGTCCGTGCGAATCGTCGAAGGCGTCGACGCTGCAATGGCGCATATCGAGCGTTACGGGTCGGGGCATACCGAGTGCATCGTTGCGAACGATCAGGATGCCGCGGCTACTTTCCTCGACGGCGCGGACAGCGCCATCATTCTGCACAATGCGTCGACACAGTTCGCCGACGGGGGAGAGTTTGGCATGGGCGCGGAAATCGGTATTGCAACCGATCGCATTCATGCGCGCGGGCCCGTTGGCGCCGAGCAATTGACCAGCTACAAGTATGTCGTACGTGGGGATGGACAGACGAGACCCTGAAGCCGGCGTGACTGATCAATACGACATTGTAGTGATCGGCGGGGGTATCAACGGTGCCGGTATTGCGCGCGACGCTGCCTTGCGCGGGGCCAAAGTTATTCTGCTCGAGAAAAACGATTTCGGCAGTGGCACGTCCAGCTGGTCGAGCCGCCTTATTCACGGTGGGTTGCGCTACCTCGAACACGGCGAAATACCGCTTGTTTTCGAATCCCTGCACGAGCGTCGCCGCCTGCGTCAGTTGGCGAGCCATCTCGTTCGTGAACTGAAGCTCAGTATTCCAATCTATGCCGACAGCCGGCGCGGCAAGTTCATCATCCGCCTCGGTATGCTCGCGTACGATCTCTTGTCGGTCCGAAAAAAACTGCCAATGCACCGGATGCTCACTGCACGCGAATTACTCATGGAGGAGCCCGGACTGCGCGAGGAGGGACTCACGGGTGGTGCACAATATTTTGATGCACAGGTGACTTTTGCCGAACGCCTGGTCATCGAGAATGTCATCGCGGCACAGGAAGCGGGCGCTGTTGTTCGCAACTACAGCTCGGTAATTGGTATTACGGTGCGCGAACAAGAGGTTCGGTCTGTGCAATTTGTCGATCAAAGCAGCGGCGTGGAAACAGAAATCTCTGCACGGGTCGTGGTCAACGCGGCCGGTCCGTGGGTGGACCGCGTCCTGGCAACTGTCAATCGTGAGATGAAGCCATTGATGGGTGGTACAAAAGGCAGTCACATCGTCGTCAGTCGATTCCCTGGTGCACCGTCGTCCGCTTTCTATGTCGAAGCAAAAAAGGATGGCCGGCCGTTTTTTATCATTCCCTGGAATGACCTGGTTTTGATTGGTACGACGGACATTCGCTACCAGGGCGATCCCGGGGACGTCACCGCCAGTGCGGAGGAAGTCGATTACCTGGTCGAGGAAACCAACGCGGTATTTCCGTCGGCTGGATTATCACGTGCCAGTATTCATTATGCCTATGCCGGCGTCCGTCCTCTGCCACGACACGACAAGGGCCCCGAATCGGCAATCACGCGCAAGCACATCATTCTCACACACCGAGGACTGGCGAAGGGATTGATGTCGATTATCGGTGGCAAGCTGACGACCTACCGAAATCTCGCGGAACTCGTGGTCAACAAGTCGATGCGAGAATTGAGCGGGGAGTTTGATAAGTGTCAGACACGGGAGCTGCCACTACCGGGTTGCGTCGATCTCGATGATGCCGCCAGGAAAGTCATGGCATCACCGGGTATATCTACGGCATGTGCCGACCGTTTGCTGTCAATCTATGGAAGTCGTGCACTCGAGATCATTACCTTTTCGGCAGAGCACCCCGGGTTCATCGATGAAGCGGAGACCGTCCTCGTTGCCGAAGTCGTGCACGCAATGCGCAAGGAGTTTGCCGCCACGCTAACAGACATTGTCCATCGACGGCTGATGATCGGTTTGATGCCGGACCAGGGTCGCGCGATGATTACATCGATCCTCGATATCGCGACCGGGGAGGTGGGCTGGGACAAGACGAGACAGATTCGGGAGCTGGATCGACTCCGGGATCACGATGAACGATTGCGTGCGTACGCCGCATCACAAGCATAAATCGCTCTGATTGCGACCTGCGAGGATGAGCTTCTACCCGTTCTTCACAAATCCGGGATCGCTGAAACGCTGACGGACAACGCGGCGAGAAAGTCCTATCGTGAGATCTTTTTCAGCACCTGGGTTGGTGTATCTGTTTCCCGGTAGTAGCCGTGACGTGTAGCCATCTTGTTAAACGCGATGTCGCGGTCTGCTTCCGTGGCATACCAATGGATGTTTTCCCAGTCGTCGCCCAGCATGCGGGTGAAGGTGTCGGTCGATGGCAATGTGACGCGAATACCGTGTCGGCGCTCGACACTGGCGGTGTCTTTACGAACAAGATTGTGTTTGTGACAGTAGGACAACGTGCATTCCCGCAGAATTCGAATCAGATTGCGCGTGATCATACCGTGTCGAAGGCGGCTTCACTATCCTCGTGGGCCAATGGTGCTGACCGGGGCATAGTCGGCGTCCCGAGGCGGGTTCGCAGGGCTTGCCGGAGACGCCCTGTACGCTCGGAAAACCGACTGGCGAGTTAGCCGAATGCGCCTTTTTTCAATAACTTGGAACTGGATGCTTGCAAAATCTCACTTCTGCGCATTGAATGTCGATCATGGCGTTCAGGTGCCCGGGAAGATTGCCCCATACTATGACTGAAGACGCTGAAAACAGGTCGTCGACTGCACTCGACAAAACCGCCGATTTCTTTAACGTCGGTTCGCCGCTGCACGCCGTGCGGCCCGGCTACATCAGGCGTGGTGCCGATGATCTGTTGATTGATACGCTGATGACGGGTCACTACGCGCATGTCATCGCGCCTGATCGAACGGGTAAGACCAGCCTGATTGCTGCGACATCGGCGCGACTTCAAAACAATGGTTTCAAAGTCGCCGTGCTGGACCTCGACCAGATCGGTGAACGGGATGGCGGTTCTGATGGCGGTCGCTGGTACTACAGCATTGCCTATCGCCTGTGCCGGCAACTGCGGCTGAAGACGGATCTGCAAACCTGGTGGCAGGATCATTCAATTTTAAGCAACCGGCAGCGACTGGTTGAGTTCTATGCCCAAATTGTCCTGAAAAATATCCAGGAGCGAATCGTCGTCTTTATCGACGAGGTCCAGAACGTCGCCGAATTACCTTTCGCTGAACATTTGTTAGCCAGCATTCGTGCCGCGCACAATGCGCGTTCCACGGAGCCGGAGTTCAATCGCCTCGGCTTCGTTCTGATTGGGGAGTGCGATCCGCTCAGCCTGATCGGTGACCCGAACTTGTCTCCCTTTGCGATTTCCACCGAGGTGAGGCTCGGAGACTTTACGCGTGATGATCTTAAGGTGTTTGGCGCCGAACTGAACTTGTCGGTCGCAGACGCCGAGGCGGCGCTGGATCGTGTCTATTTCTGGACAAGCGGGCAGCCCTATCTCAGCCAGAAACTGTCTCGGGCGATCGCAAGGGAGGTCATCAAGGGCGATCTCCGCGAAACCATCGATCGACTGGCCAGGCATCAGCTGGGGGGTCGCGCGGCGATTACCAGCGAGCCCCATATGAGCCACCTGCATCGTGTGGTGGTCAATGACCGGAAAAACTACGAGTCGTTGCTGACGACGCTCGGGCAAATTCGGAAGGGCATCAAGATCAGTTATGAGCCCGATTCGGCGCGGCATCGGAAATTGCTCGCTCTGGGCTTCGTCGTCGTCAACGATGAGGGTGACTTCGAGGTTCGCAATCGCTTGTACGAATCCGTATTTACCGCAAGGTGGGCAAACGAGAATCTGCCCCTGCATTGGCGAGGGCCGGCGATTGCTGCCGCCGTGGTGGTCACGCTGACCGCCATTCCCTTCCTGTATACGCAGGTACTGCCCAAACCCTATTTGCAGGTCATGACGAATCAAACCTATGACCTCGAAACCGTGTCCGATGCCTATGCCAACCTGCGCTCATTCCCGGGCCATGACCAGGCAGCCGACCGGATGTACCGGTCAGTTCTCGAAAACCGGGCCCGCCAGGCAACGGATCGAGATGATATCCGGGAGATATCCCGATTTGCGGCGGTTTTGCCTGGCGGACTGGTCCTCGCGGACCGGATGCAGGCGGAGTACTGGGACCGCACGGCGCGCATGGAGATGCGCAACGAAAATCGAGATGCCGCATTGCTCGCCACACTGGAATCCCTGGTGTTGTCGACACAGGTTCGTCGTCGTCGCGCCGCATCGCTGATTGCCGACGACTATCCGGGACTGCAGGCTACGGTGCCGGCACAGCCCGCCGATGATCTGGCGTTCAATGCCGAAAGCGGCCAACTGAGATACTTCAACGGACCCGAAGTCACACAGTGGTCGATTTCGGAAAGCGCTCTTCAGACGCGTGAGCCCTGGACGATCTCGGCGCTGGAAGTCACTCCACTGGTTCGCCGGGTCATCGTGGATCGAGAGGGCACGGCGAGTCGCATCGGCCTGACGATCAATGTCAGCCATCCCAGGCTTGATGATATTCGTATGCGCCTCAGCGCCCCGTCAGGTCGCACGGCAGATATTCAGTTTGACCCACCGTCGTCTGCCGCCAACGAAGAAATCCGCATACCCAGGAGCCAGCTCGACCCGCTGGTCGGCGAAACGCTGACAGGAACCTGGAGCTTGAGTCTGCGCGACGAGGCGACGGGTGTGACGGGGCATTTGATGAACTGGGACCTGAGCCTGAATTCGCAGGTGGCAGTCGAGACTTTCGATCGGGGCCTCGACATACCCGATCCCGTCGAAAGACCATCGGAAAACCTGTGGCAAAGCCCCGACGGGCGCTACGCCGTTGCCAGGGCATTGCAAAGCGACAGTGCCCGAGTCTGGGATCTGAATTTTGCCCAGGCAGCGAGGACCATCGCCGTGCCGGCGAACGAGCAGGTGCTCGGGTTGAGTGCCAATGCGACGTATCTCGTCACCATGATCCAGAATCGCGTCAACCTGTGGCGCACGGCTGACGGTCGCAAAAGCCTGTCTTTCGAGCTCGGCCAGTCGGTTACAGACACGACGCTCAGCGAGGACGGCCAATACCTGTTGGTCACATATCAGATTGATCCGGACACGCTGTTCGAAGTCTGGTCGCTGGACGGTGGCGACATCGTTGCCGAAATGAGCATCGCCGGCGTGCCTGCTATCCGGGCTATCGATGCAAGCGCGACGTACATTGCAGTTGCCGACTACGATCGCGCGCTCAGGATCTGGGACCTGCGGGAAGGTGCACAGATTGCGCAGTTCGACCTCGAGTCCCAGCCCACGGAAATCCATCTGTCGGCGAATGGCGATGCCCTGGGCGCAGTACTCGGCGGGCAGGGAGTGGTCATGTGGAAGACCGGCCAGCCGGATGAGCCGCTATTCAAGGAGACGGGCCCCGGTGAATGGCGCTTCGCATTCTCGCGTTCCGGCGCGCGATTTATTGCCGGAAATCAGCACCAGGGTGTGCGGGCTTACCGAACGTCGGACGCTGTGCCTACAGGACCGGTCATTGATCCCGGCTCAAAGGCCGAAACGGAACAGCTGCTGGCATTCAGCAGTGACGAGCAATTGCTTGTGACAGCAGGAATCGGCGACGTCGCACGATTCTGGTCCGTACCTGTCATTGCCGCGAATATTGCGCCGGACGAACCGGCGTCAGAAAACATATGGCGCGAGTCTGCGGCGTCGATCTCTGCAGTTTCTGCGGGTGGTGAACGAATGGCATTTGGCGACAACGCCGGGCACGTGCACATTGAGCCGGTTGGAATCCCGTCCGGTGCTACGGCCGTCGACGAAATCAGTTTCCTCGGCCACCAGGGCGCGGTCTTGTCGATGCAATTCAGTGGTGACGGGTCGGTCGTTGCAAGTGCCGGAGCGGACGGGACGATTCGTGTCTGGGATGCAGCGACCGGTTTGCCACGTGCGTTTTACGGACGATCCACGACGTCGATTGTCGACAAACTTGAATTCTCCCCGACGGCAGGTCAACTCGCCGTACTTGGTGGCCAGCGAATCTGGCTCATGGATACGGAGACGGGCGCCGAGCTCGCGAGCGTGGATCTTGGCGAGGTTCACCACGACATTGCCTTCGCCCCGGACCGGACGATTTATCTGGGCGCTGAAAGTGGGGTATTGCGCAACCTGTATCCAGACCGGAACGGCAACTGGCATTTGCGAAATGTGTGGCAGGGTTCAGGTTCGATTCGTCACGTGGAAATTGCAGCCGAGCGTCAAAACATCGTGCTCGTCAATTCGCGCAACGAAGTGTTGTTGCTTGATCCTGCTGATGGTCGCGTCAGCTCCGAAACCCTGACAATGCCGAGCCGGGTCGACGAGGTGGTGTTCAGTCCCAATGAGTCGCGGGTGTTGTTCCGCTCGGGCCGATGGATACATCGCGCGCTGGTCACGCCAACAGGGCTCATTTGGACCGATACCGCACGTGCACCGAAAGCAATGAATGGCTCAGGCATGGCGTTCGAAATCGGGCAAGATTCCGAATCCGGACAGGGTGCCAACCCGTCCGGCGATCGCGTTTTGATACTGGCGCGGGACACCGGCGTTACCGAGCTTTCGGAAGTGCGATTCAACTACACGGACGGTCCGTCACTGTTTGGCAGCAGGAACGAACTCCTGCGCGAGTGGACGGAACGTCTGCAGGGTCCTGAGCCGGATCCCATCCTTCGGCAAGGCCTCTGACTCCCGATCAGTTGGGCTACCGACCCAGCGGGTTCTGGATCCACACCCTGAATCGTCCGATAAACTCCGGCAGCGCCATGTAAATGGCTGCTGCGAACAATGCGTTGAGTACGCCGACGATGGCGAAGAGCGCCGGAATGGACAGGCCGGCGTTCAACATAAGCAGCGCCATAAGAGCTGCCATTACGATGAACAGCGAGTTGATGATGTTGTTTGCGGCGATGATTCTGGACAGGTGGTGCCGATCCGCACGTTCCTGGATCATTGCGTACAGCGGCACGCTGTAAATTCCACCAAAGGTACCCAGCATTACGATATCGAGCAGTATGCGAATGCTGCCGTCCCGGTCCAGGAGCTCTGCAAATGAATTGACCGGCGTTACATGCATGACAGGCTGTGCGAAATACAGGTCGATGGCAAAAACTGTCAGGCCGATCGAACCAAAAGGGACGAGCCCGGGTTCCACGCGATGTCCCGATAAGCGCTCGCAGAGCAGGGACCCTGCGCCGATACCGATGGAGAATGTCACGAGCAGCACGATGTTGATCGACTGATTGCCCTGCAGAATGTCCAGTGTATAAGCGGGAATTTGCAGCGTGATCGCCGAGCCAAAAAACCAGAACCAGGAGATACCCAGGATGGCGAGAAACACCGCGCGGTCCTTGCGTGCGAAGCCAACGATATGAGTGGTCTCGCGCCAGATATTCCAGCTGAACTTCAGGTCGGGATCTACGGGCGGCGTATACGGTACGGCGCGACTGGTCATGTAGCCGACGACGGCAAACGTGATGAGGCAGGTGGCAAGGACATAGAGATTATCCGGATCACGCGCGACAGCGAGATCGCCGACCAGTAGTCCGAAGATAATGGCCAGGTAGGTGCCCGACTCGACCAGTGCATTGCCACCAATCAGTTCATACGTTTCGAGTTTTTGTGGCAGGTAAGCGTACTTGACCGGCCCGAACAAGGTGGACTGAAAGCCCAGCAGGAACAGGACGAAGAACAGGAGCTCATAGAGGTCGTTGACCAGCGCGAAGGCGGCCAGGAGCATCAGGCAGATTTCGATCATCTTGACGATACGCATCAGCTTAGACTTTTCATACTTGTCAGCCAGCTGGCCAGCGCCGGCAGAGAAGAGGAAAAAAGGCAGCATGAACAAGGCACCGGCAATATTTGCGAGCTGGCTCGCATTCATGTCAAAGACAGTAATGCCCTGAAAGGTTATGACAATGATCAGGCCATTTCGGAACACGTTGTCGTTGAACGCACCGAGAAATTGTGTGGCAAAAAACGGCGCGAAGCGACGTTCGGTCAGCAGTTGAAACTGATTGGAGGTGGCCACAGGGTCACTATACCAAGTGGCGGGAAAACCGGGTACGAACTATCCGCGGCCAGGGCATGAGGACGGGTTCGCCAAAAACGCGTTCCGCCGATTTGCAGCCGGGCATACCCGCATGGCCAGCCGTGATCCCATGCGTTTACTTCGCGAGGCAGAGCCAGGGTTGGCAGCGGTGGGCACCCGGCTCCCTAACTCAACGCTTCCGGCATTGTCCTGACGTGCAGGTCTCTTTGTGGGAAGGGGATTTCTATTCCGTCTGCCGCGAATGCTTTGTACACGGCACAATTCAATTCGTGCAGTATGCGTCCACGGTCAACCGGACGATCGATCCAGCACAGTAATTCGACCTGGAGGCTGAAATCTCCAAAGCCTCGAAAACGCACCCTGGCTGCCGGTGTTTTGCAGACTTCTTCGTGATTGTCGGCAACATTCGACAGGCATTCGACAACCTGGTCGATGTCAGAGCCGTAGGCGACACCGACCG
>CAZVWF010000033.1:0-9066 GCA_964630795.1 uncultured Woeseia sp.
GGTCCTGCACTGGCCAGGCTCGCGGAGGACGGCGACGAATCGCGCTTCAAGTTTCCGCGGCCCATGGTCAACCGACCCGGCTTCGACTTCAGTTTTTCGGGACTCAAGACTGCCGTGATGCTGAAAGTCCGCGAACTTGACGAGGCGGGCACCCTGGATGAGGTGAAAGCGGACATCGCGGCATCCTTTCAACGGGCGGTCGTGGAAACACTGCTGGCGCGCACGCTGAAAGCGGCGCGCGAACGGGGCGCCGATCGCGTCATTGTCGCGGGTGGCGTCGGGGCGAATGCCTTGCTGCGCGCAGAACTGTCGGCTCGCTTTGAGGGGGACGTTTACTATCCGCGACTTCGGTTTTGTACCGATAACGGCGCGATGATCGCCGTCGCGGGTGCATCACGCTTAGCGGATGCCGGCAAACCGGATACCATCCAGGCGACGG
The DNA here is from genome assembly GCA_964630795.1 of uncultured Woeseia sp. GTDB lineage: Bacteria > Pseudomonadota > Gammaproteobacteria > Steroidobacterales > Woeseiaceae > SZUA-117. The sequence continues at coordinate 440 of CAZVWF010000033.1, forward strand.
CGCGCTGGCCTCTGGAAAGCCTGGCGGTTCCCGCTACCCAAGGACAAATCAATGAGCAGTGATTTACATCCGGACACCATCTTTCTGCACGATCTCAGGGTTGAGACGACCATCGGCCTCTGGGACTGGGAACGGAAAATCCGCCAGACCGTCAGCATTGATCTCGAAATGGGCGCTGACATTCGTAAGGCAGCAGCAACGGATAGCATCGACGACACTCTGAACTACAAGAATGTCGCAAAACGCGTGCAGCAATTTGTCAGTGACTCGGAGTTCCTGCTTGTCGAAACGATGGCGGAGAAGATCGCCGAAACCATACTGGCCGAGTTCGATATGCCGTGGATCGACGTGCGCGTCAACAAACCTGGTGCGATTCGGGGTGCACGGGATGTCGGCGTGCATATTCGACGACACCGGTAATCCTGATGGCTGATATTTACCTGGGTCTCGGCAGTAATACGGAGCCGGCACGTTATCTCTGTATGGGTGTGCAGGAACTCGCGCGTGAGTTTGATTTTCGAACCGTGTCCCGTGCGTACAGGAACCAGGCCGTGGGGTTTGATGGCGACGATTTTCTCAACGCGGTTGTCTGCGTTGCGAGCGACAGACCTGTCGAAGAGATTGTCGTTGTGCTGAAAGCGATTCACACAAAAGCAGGGCGGATGCGTGGCGATTCGGCTTTTGCTTCCCGCACGCTGGACATTGATCTGCTGCTAGTGGGCGATGCAGTCATTCCGGAATGGCGCATTCCCCGTCGCGATGTGCTCGAGTACAGCTTTGTGCTGCGGCCACTGGCCGAGATTGCACCCGATCTGCGCCATCCGGTGACGGGCGAGACGATGGCCGCTCACTGGGCGGCTTGCGATCAGGAAAGTCATCCATTGACCGAAGATCCCCTGGATTTGTTAAACAGCGTCGAGCCGGCGTAATAAAACCGGCGCCCTGTCACGGGGAACGCAAGGGCAAACGGGGACAATGGCCTGATGAGGCGCTTTGCCCATGGAAGTCCGTCCCGCACTGCCGGCGCAAGCGGTTGCTGATCGCCGTCAACATTGCCTGCTATCCAGCGTCCGAAGTGTTGCCTGGTTACCTGGCCTCTTTCCAGCCCGTTGATCGACCGCCGTCGATTGCGATGACCTGGCCCGTTGCATAGGTTGCATCCCGGACGAAAAACAAAACGGCGTTGGCAATATCGGAAGGGTCGCCCGTGCGGCCAAGCGGAATCTGGTCAAGTATTGCCTGCTTGGTCTCATCGGACATATCACCTTCCGGCCAGGCAATGGCGCCCGGCGAGACGCCATTGACGCGAATCTCCGGTGCGAGATCCTTGGCAAGTGACCGCGTCAGCATGGCGAGTCCCGCTTTCGCAGCACCGTAGACGTGGTGATCGCGCAGCGGACGCGTGGCATGAATATCGACGATATTGACGATGCAGCCGCCATTGGCCCTGAGCTCAGGCATTGCAGCCTGCGACAGAAAAATTGGCACCTTGAGGTTGCTGCCAACCAGGTCGGTCCAGGCGTCTTCATCGATCTCGCCAAGCGGCGTCGGGTAAAACGTCGAGGCATTGTTGACCAGGACGTCGAGTCGTCCGGTCCAGTCGACGATGTCCTTCACCAGCGTATCGACAGCGCCTTGCTCGATCAGGTCTGCCTGAAAAGCCCGGGCCGACTCGCTTCGCTTGTCATTCAGTTGCGATGCCAATTGCCTGGCATCCTCCACGGAGGTCCGGTAGTGAATGGCGACATTCATTCCGGCCTCGTGGAGCCTCGTTGCAATAGCTGCGCCGATCCTGCGCGCTGCGCCGGTAATCAGTGCCGTCTTTCCGGACAGGTCGTTGTTCGTCGAATCGTGCATATCAATACCGGCGGGTTTATTCTTTCGCATCAGGCTCGGTAATTCGGGTCATCATTCAAGCATACATTGTCACTCATGAAACCCACACCGGAAACCGGGCTGCCGGCGCCCGATGCGGACAGCGCTCGCCACAGTCTCCGGGTGGCCGAGCATCTGCGGCAGAGGATAGGTAGCGGCAGTATTTCGTTTGCAGAATTCATGCAGGAAGTTCTGTACGCGCCGGGTCTTGGCTACTATGTCGCCGGCAATCGCAAATTTGGCGGGGACGGCGATTTCGTTACCGCGCCGGAAATCTCCGATTTGTTCGGCTTTGTCATCGCAACACAGCTGGCACCCGTGCTCCAGTCGATCGAAGGTGGCATTGTTCTTGAGCCCGGCGCCGGCAGCGGTGCGCTTGCCGTCTCCCTGCTCCGTCGCCTCGCCGAACTGGACACGCTGCCCGAGCGCTACCAGATTCTGGAGATCTCGCCCGAGCTGCGTCAACGCCAGAGTGAGCGGATTACAGCGGAGTTGCCCGAACTGGGCGAACGAATCGAGTGGATCGCCGACATCCCGGCATCATTTTCAGGCGTTGTCGTGGCGAATGAACTGGCCGATGCCATACCCGTCGAGCGATTCCGCATCGACAATGGTGACGTCATGCAGGCTCGGGTCTCGGCTCAGGACGACAGATTCGCCTGGTCTTATGAGCCGGCGCCGGCTTTTTTGACAAGCGCTGTGCGCGAGATTGAAGCCGACCTCGGCAGCCCGCTGCCGCACGGCTATGTCTCGGAAGTTTCAACAGGTTTGCGAACCTGGGTTAAAGACCTGTGTGCAGCGATCGATCGCGGGCTCCTTCTCTTAAGCGACTATGGCGTCTCCCGGCGCGAATACTACGCGCCGGAACGTAACGATGGCTGGTTGCGGTGTCACTTTCGACATCGCGCACACAATGACCCATTGATCCTGCCCGGCATCCAGGACCTGACCGCCTGGGTCGACTTCAGCCTGGTCGCCGGCGTGGCTGCGGAAGGTGGGATGACCGTTGCCGGATTCGATTCGCAGGCAAACTTCCTGATGCATGGTGGACTTGAAATGGCAATGGTCGACTTCGCCGAATTACCGATGGAGCGGCAGGTGGAATTGTCGGCGCATATCAAGTTGCTGACCTTGCCGGGAGAGATGGGGGAAAACTTCAAATTCCTGGGATTATGCCGACAGGTAGACGGTCCCTCCGTATTTGAGGTTACAGACAGGGCGCATCTCCTGTAGTGTCATTGGCGGGAAAGCAGGGGGACCTGGTGTGGGAATGACCCAACTCATCGTGCTGGCCATCGTCCAGGGACTGACCGAGTTCCTGCCGATTTCCAGTTCCGGCCATCTCATTCTGGTGCCGGGGTTGTTCGGCTGGACCGATCAGGGGCTTGCCTTTGATGTCGCCGTCCACTTCGGATCGTTGCTGGCCGTCTGCATTTATTTCCGCCACGACGTTCTGGCGCTTCTGCGGGGTGCATTGCATATCGTCACTGGCGACATTCGATCGGTCAATGCCTCGATGGCGCTCAAACTCGGCATCGCAACAATTCCGGTCGCGCTCGCCGGACTTCTGTTTGCCGGCTGGATCGCCAGCAACCTGCGCAACCCAATGGTCGTCGTCGTAACACTGGCGGGTTACGGCATACTGATGGGTATCGCCGATCGCTTTTCCTCCAACCGGCGCAATATCGCCGACATCGGTTTCCGGGATGCCATCCTGCTCGGTCTTGCGCAGGCGCTTGCCCTGGTGCCAGGCACCTCCCGGTCGGGTGTCACGATCACGACGGCACGCTTCCTCGGTATCGCTCGACAGGACGCCGCGCGCTTTTCGTTCCTGCTATCCGTGCCCGCGATCCTGCTGGCGACAATTTACGAAGCAGTGATCCTGGTCACAGGCGAGGCCCCGGTCCCGTGGAATAATCTGGGTCTGGCGGCACTGATTTCCGCCATAGTGGCGTACATCAGTATCGAGTTTTTTATGCGGGTGGTCAGTCTTGTCGGGCTGATGCCATTCGCGATTTACCGATTATTGCTCGCAGGTGTGATCGTTTATGTCCTTATTTAGGTGCACAGGGATAGCCTTGACCGTACTGCTCTCGGGCGCTGTACAGGCGGAAGGCTATGTCCTGGGCGTCGGGGTGGAAGGCGATTCTGCAGACGGTCGTGCCGTCTCTGCTTTTGGTGATTTCGGTCTTACGGAGAACACCTGGTTATCGGCGTCGGCGACGGCGACTGAAACGAAAGGGTTTATCCGCGACAACAACACCATCCGCGGTCAGGCGAGTCTCGATTATTTCTTCGATCCCGTCGGCATTCGATTCGGCGGCGGCTACTGGGGCAATGACGATATTCTCGATTCGCGGGATCTGAATGCAACGGTCTATGTGCGCGGCAACGGCGGTTCGTTGTCGCTCAATTACGAAAAGCGTCGTTTCGAATTCGATTTGCAATCCGCCCTTTTGCGCGGTCGAACGGTTGAATTCAGTGCTGACGGATGGGGCCTGTCTTCCAGGCTATCGCTGGGTGAACGAGTCAATCTCTACCTGAGCGGAATGGTCTACGACTATTCGCGCAATCTGCGAGTCCAACCCGACATTAACGTACTGGCCTTCGTCTCCAATTCCCGTCTGAGCATGATGAACAGCCTCATCGATGATCGCTATTCCGGCGGCATCGAAATCAAGTTCGGATTGCGCAGTATCGACCTTACGGCGGGGCAATGGCGGACGGCCGTCGACGGCAGTCGAATCGATTCTTACAGCATCGGTTACCTGACGCCGGTCAGCGATCGCTTCGACGCGGAATTCCGGCTGTCGTTGGATGAGTCAGACAGTTATGGCCCTACCACGGCGCTGTCTTTCTACCTGTACTACTTCGGTGGCTCGTAGGACGCTATAAACGCGCTGATGGCGTCCAGCCGTCGCTTGCCGATCTCCCGTCCAATTTCCGCACCGGCCAGCTCGCCGGATTTCAGGTCTTCGATATCGACGTCGGCTGCGACGCGATGTGCGCCGCGAAAATAATCGGCTTGTGGATAGGGCCTGTCCTCCAGCCCCGTGCGACCACGCGCGTCGGCTTCGCAGGAAAGCAGAAAGCGTTCGAATCGATCCGGTCGCCGAAAAGCATCGGTCCGGTTCAGAACCTTGAGGACGGTCGATGCCTTGATTTCGAGGGCGCGGTGGCAATGCGTGTGATACTCAGCGGCCAGTATTCCGAGGTCCCGGCAGTCATTAGGCACAGGCAGGCGACTGGCGATTTTCTTTACCAGCTTCACGCTGCGTTTTTCGTGACCGGGATGTCGCGGCAGGTCTTCTTTCCGTGTCGTCGCTTTGCCCAGGTCGTGGACGAGCGCGGCAAACCGCACATCGACGGCATCCGAGAGCTTTGCGGCCTGTTTGACAACCATCATCGTATGCACGCCACAATCGATTTCGGGATGCCACTTTTCCGGTTGTGGGACGCCGAACAAGGCGTCGATCTCGGGGAACACGACGCGCAAAGCATCACAGCTTCGCAACACCTCAAAAAAAACCTGGGGATCGTCTTCGCCCAGCGCCGCCTCGGTTTCTTTCCACACGCGATCGGCAACCAGCGCATCGGCCTCGCCCTCTCGCACCATGTCGTTCATCAGCGCTCGTGTTTCATCGGCAACCGTGAACCCGAGATCATTGAGGCGTGCAGCGAATTTCGCGACGCGAAGGATACGGACCGGATCCTCGGCGAAGGCATCGGCTACATGCCGTAGCGTCTTGCTGTTCAAATCATCACTGCCATTGAAAGGATCGATGAGATCGCCGGCACTGCTTCTCGCCATCGCGTTGATGGTCAGGTCCCGCCGTGCGAGGTCGTCTTCAATGGTGACGTCGCTTGCCGTGTGAAACTGAAACCCGTGATACCCCGGGCCGGTCTTGCGCTCCGTCCGCGCCAGCGCATACTCCTCGCCCGTATCAGGATGCAGGAAGACAGGAAAGTCCTTCCCGACAGGACGGTAGCCTGCGGATACCATTTCCTCCGGGGTTGCGCCCACGACGCACCAGTCCCGCTCTGACACGGGCAATCCGAGCAGTTCGTCACGAACCGCACCACCAACAAGGTAAACTTCCATGCTGATGATTCTATCCTTTGCACGGAACACATGCTCCTGTACATGACACGCAGCCGATCCTGGGCCTGGCGCGTCTCAATCGCCGGACTGCTGGCGCTCGTCTTGCTGCTGCTTGAAGGCTGCTACTACATGCAGGCGATTCGAGGTCACAGCGACTTGATGGGACGAAGGCGGCCGGTCATTGAAGTCATCGAGGATGAGACGTCCCCACAGGCGCTCAGGGAGAAACTCGAATTGGTGGGCACGGCACGGGATTTTGCCGTCACCGACCTGCTGCTGCCGGATAACGACAGCTATCGTTCGTACGCCGATATCGAGCGTGACTACGTGGTATGGAACGTATTTGCAGCGCCTGAATTTTCCCTGCAGCCCAAAACCTGGTGCTATCCCGTTGCAGGCTGCGTCGCATATCGCGGCTACTTCAGCGAAGTATCTGCTCACAAGCTCCGGTCGGAATTGCAGGAAGAAGGCTTCGACGTTGCGATGGGAGGCGTCTCGGCGTATTCCACGCTCGGGCGGTTTTCCGACCCGGTTTTGAATACGATGATGCGCTGGTCAGATGTCGATCTCGTGTCGACGATGTTTCATGAGCTCGCGCACCAGAAGCTCTATATCAAGGACGACAGCGCGTTTAACGAGTCATTTGCAACAGCCGTGGCGGACATCGGTATCGACCGATGGCTGCATCACACGGGTGAGCTCGATCGACTCCAGTTATACAGGGGGCGCAAGTTACTCCGCCAGTCGATGGTCGCGCTTGTGCGTGAGACACGGGGCGACCTGGCAGCGCTTTACAGGCAGGACCTTCCCGCAGCAGACATGCGTCGCGAAAAGTCGGCGCTGCTGGACGGCCTTTCAAAACGCGCGCAGCAACTCGTCGATGACGAGGGTGGTGGTGCGCGTAACTGGCTGGCCGCACCATTGAACAATGCGCGGCTGGTATCGACCAATCTCTACGAGGGTCGCGTTGACGCTTTCCGTGTTATGTACGAAGCCTGTGAAACGTCGCTGGACTGCTTTTACGCGCGTGCGCTAGCGGTGAGCGAATTGGACGCTTCGGAGCGCAATCGGGCACTCGATGCGCTGGCTGACTAGTCGTGGTGCGCCGTGCCGGTGGCAGGTACTAGCGAATCTGCAGCATCAGCTGACGATCACCGCGTCGAACCAGCAGGAACAGGATGCGGTTTCTCGAGGCAATTTCCCGCATTTGCTGGAAATTCTGCACCGGTTGGCGATTGACCGCCATGATGATGTCGCCGTCGCGCAAGCCGCGCTGTGCGGCCGGGCTGTCCGCCTCAACCTCGGTGACTTCGATACCGCCGCCGGCGCTTGCTGCAGAGGCTGTCGCAAACCGTGCACCCTGCAGTCCCGGGTGGATATCCCTGCCACCGAGCCGCTGAACGACGCGTTGTCCTAGTTCCGCCGTCACAGACCGCTCCCGGCCGTCACGAACGTAATCGATGCGGACCTCGTCGCCCGAACCTTTGAGGCCAATGGCATTGACGAGCTCACGGTTGTTGTCGATGCGCTTGCTGTCGAGACCAATGATGATGTCATCCACGCGCAGACCCGCGTCCTCAGCCGCCGAGCCGGCTTCGATACCGGTGATGAGTGCACCGCGCTCGACTTCGGTGCCGAGCGCTTCGGCGCTCTCCTGGTCGATGGTTTGAATCGTCACACCCAGCAGGCCGCGCCGGACTTCACCAAAGTCCAGGATCTGGCGCATGATCGAGCGCGCGATTTCCGACGGGACGGCGAAGCCAATGCCGACGTTGCCGCCGGTACGACTGATGATGGCTGAATTAATGCCCACCAGCTCGCCGCGCATATTGACCAGCGCACCACCTGAGTTACCCGGATTGATCGATGCATCGGTCTGGATGAAGTCCTCGATACCGTTTCGGCTGATGCCGGTCCGCCCCAGCGCGCTCACGATGCCGGAAGTGACAGTGTGTCCGAGACCGAACGGATTACCGATAGCCAGCACAAAATCGCCAACTTCCACCGTGTCCGATTCACCGATAGGCAATTCAGTCAGGTCTTCCGGGTCGACTTTCAGCACCGCGATGTCGGTCAGGGCATCGGAGCCAATGACCTCGGCATCCAGTGTTTCCTCGTTGTACAGGGAGATCTGGATCTGGTCGGCATTCTCGACGACGTGGTGGTTTGTCAGGATGTAGCCATTGCCGGCATCGACGATAACACCGGAACCGGCACTCGCCACTTCGCGCGAGCGACCGCCGGGTTGGTCGGGAATGCCAAAGAACCGGCGAAACATCTCATCACCGTAGAGTGACGGAGAATCGACCGTCTGGCTGACACGAATATTCACGACAGCCGGGGCCACCCGCTTGACCAGCGGTGCGAGGCTCGGTAGCGGCTCGTCATCCACTTCCTGTGGCAAGGCAGCTTGCGTGATTGTCGCGAGCGACAGCAGCAAGGTAGCCGTAACCAGTCGGTAATTCTTGTTCACGATCGAATAGTCCTCAATCTAGGTGATTCATGCTTCCACAATATTAGCCGGGTCCGCTGAACCACGGATTAACAAAATAATAGCCTGTTTGTATGATGACCGGGGCGGATCCGGCAAAGTTCCATCCCTGCCGACGACAGAAGCACTCCGGCATTATTGAAATGATGCCGGGGCGCC
>CAZVWF010000033.1:9076-27948 GCA_964630795.1 uncultured Woeseia sp.
GTCGGCGGCGCCGCCTTGATCTCTCCGCCCCCTGCACAGCGATCTTCCGCGCCTTGACTTCCGGTCGCTTCAGGATGACGACTTCAAGAATGCCATCCTTCGTTCTGGCCGAGATCGCTTCGGCGTTGGCCGTGTCAGGCAATGAAAAACGGCGATAAAACCGACCACTGATGCGTTCGATGCGATGAATGCCATCGCCGTCGTCCGTCGTTTCCTCGTGGCGTTTGCCAGACACGCTTAAAATGCCGTTCTCCATGCTGACATCGATGTCCTCCGCTCTTACACCAGGTACATCGGCGCGCATTACGAAGCGGTCTTTTTCCTCGATAACGTCAATCGCGGGAACCCAGTCTGTCACTACTTCACCGTTGCTTCCACGACTGTCGGTACCGAGCCGTCGGTGGCCGAGCCGATCAAAGTCGCGCTGCATGGCGTCCAGTAGACCCCAGGGTTCGAATCGGGTGATATTCATGTTTCAAACTCCTCATTTCGCTTTGATTTCTGTCGCCGGCAGCTTGTGTCCCGCGACCGAATTGCGGAATTAAATAAGGGTGGAAAAACGGCTTTCAAGCCCCGGAAAAGTCGAGAAAAACGTGCAGAAAACGCCCGGATACCGGCAAATATCGCTTTGACTTAATGCCACTATATGTAGTGGATGCTATTTTTCACACAAGTGTCATTTTTTTTCGTATAAAATTAATGCTTTATCTCGAAATAAGTTTGTAACTCATTGTTTTTTAGTTGTAATTTGTTATAGAAAAAAAAACAACAAAGGCTTGACAGGGTGGGCTTACGGGCATAGTCTTGACACTTAGCTGACACAACATCTTGTGTCTGCCAAAACAAAAGAAGAGCCTTTTTTGGCACTCGCCGACGAAAAATTGGGCATCGGCGAGCGGGGTACTTTGCGCTCTTTTTTCGGGGCGTTACACGACGAATCTGGGGTCTCCTGGAGCGATTTTAGGGAGTAAGGGGCCAAATGATGTCCGCAGCACATCTTGCAGCACATTCTGTTTCAGAAATCACGTTTCAATCGGCTTCCCTGGACATCTGGGGCGCCAAGTACAGGCTGTGCGCGAAGGACGGGACGGTCATCGACGAGGCCATTGACGACACCTACAAACGTGTTGCCAGGGCACTGGCTGATGTAGAAGTGGAGTCACTGCGCGAGGAGTGCTACGAACAATTCCTGTGGGCACTGCGCTCGGGCGCGATTCCGGCCGGCCGCATTATTTCGAATGCCGGTGCGCAGCAGCACAAACCCGCGACGTCGACCATTAACTGCACCGTGTCGGGCACCGTTGCCGACTCGATGGACAATATTCTAAACAAGGTGCATGAGGCAGGCCTGACCCTGAAAGCCGGCTGCGGCATCGGCTATGAGTTTTCCACGCTGCGCCCGAAAGGGGCCTACGTGACCGGTGCCGGTGCATACACGTCCGGACCGCTGTCTTTCATGGATATCTACGACAAGATGTGTTTCACCGTGTCTTCCGCCGGCGGACGGCGGGGCGCACAAATGGGCACCTTCGATGTCGGTCATCCTGATGTCATGGAGTTTATCCGGGCCAAGCGCGAAGATGGTCGGCTGCGCCAGTTCAACCTGTCGCTCCTGGTCACCGATGAGTTCATGCAGGCGGTGATCAAGGATATCGACTGGCAACTGGCTTTCCCGATTACGCCGAAGGAAGTCGAACAGGATTCCCTGGACATCGAGGACGCGAGCCAGTTCGTATGGCGGGAGTGGCCGGAGCCCGACAACTACGTGCGTAACGAGGACGGCCTCGTTTGCTGCAAGAATTACAAGACGCTGCCGGCGCGGCGTGTCTGGGACGTCATTATGGCGTCGACCTACGACTTCGCGGAGCCGGGTTTCGTACTGATCGACAAAGTTAACGAAATGAACAACAACTGGTTCGTCGAGAATATCCGCGCGACGAACCCGTGTGGCGAGCAGCCGCTGCCACCTTACGGATCCTGCCTGCTGGGCTCCGTCAACCTGACGAAGTTTGTTCTGGATCCTTTCACCGGCGAAGCCCGGTTCGACTGGGACGAGTTCCGCAAGGTCGTCAAGGTCTTTACGCGTATGCTGGATAATGTGGTGGAGATCAATGGTCTGCCATTACCGCTGCAGCGCGACGAGATCCACCGGAAACGCCGGCACGGCATGGGTTTCCTGGGGCTCGGCTCGACGATCACGATGATGCGCATGAAGTACGGCGAGCCGGAAGCCGTGCGCTTCACGGAAGAAGTGGCCAAGCAACTCGCGCTGGCGGGCTGGGAAATGGGTCTGGAGCTGGCGCGCGAGAAGGGTCCGGCACCGATCATGAACGAAGAGTTTGAAGTGACTGCCGAAATGCTGGCCAAGCGGCCGGAAATGGCGACCGATGGATACAAAGTCGGAGACAATATTCCTGGCCGTATCCTGCACGGTCGCTACAGCCGGTACATGCAGCGTATCGCCACCGAGGCGCCGGAGCTGGTGGCCGAACTGGCAAAGGTTGGCGCACGCTTTACGCATCACAGCTCGATCGCACCGACCGGCACGATCTCACTGTCGCTGGCCAACAATGCGAGCAACGGTATCGAACCGAGCTTCGCACATCACTATTTCCGGAACGTGATTCGGGAAGGCAAGAAGACCAAGGAAAAGGTCGATGTCTTTTCTTTTGAGTTGCTCGCTTATCGAGAGCTCGTGAATCCGAACACCATGCCGGCCGGTGGCGAGTCGGGCGAGAGTCCCGAGAACACGCTGCCGGAATACTTCATCACGGCTGAGGACGTTACGCCGACGGCGCATGTGGATATCCAGGCAGCGGCGCAGAAGTGGATCGATTCGTCGATTTCCAAGACCGCGAATGTCCCGACGGACTATCCGTATGAAGAATTCAAGGACATCTACCTGTATGCCTACGAGCAGGGACTGAAGGGATGTACGACGTTCCGATTCAATCCGGAGGCGTTCCAGGGCGTGCTGGTCAAAGAGCAGGACCTGAAGAACACCTCGTACACGTTCACACTGGATGATGGCTCGACCGTTGAGTTGAAAGGCGACGAGGAAATCGAGTACGACGGTGAAATACATACGGCAGCGAATCTTTTCGATGCCCTCAAGGAAGGCTATTACGGGAAATTCTGATTACGGAATTTCCAGACGACAGGGAGTGCAACTGGCAGCATGCGTCAAAGTCAGGTTTGGAAAAAGCGGTCAGCCGGGCTGACCATCGAATACTGGGCAGATGAGGCCAAGTGGCTGAAGCCCGGAGAGAAATGCCGCACGCAGAGAGCGGATGCGCCCGCCGGGCAACGTAAAGCCGGCGTGAAACAGCGCAAGTATTGAGGGTAAGGCAATGAGCAGGACAAAGATCGACAAGAAAATTGTTGGCTATTCAGTCACCAAGCCGTCAGAACCGGCACTGGAGGCGCCGCGCCAGGACTTTCCGCGTGAGGCTATTGATGGTGGTGCAGAAGTCATCCGGATGCACGAAAAGCTCGAGCGTCCGGAAATGCTCGTCGGCTCAACCTACAAGGTGAAGACGCCGGTGTCCGATCATGCGATGTACATCACGATCAATGACATCATTCTCAATGAAGGCACTGAGCACGAGAAGCGACGCCCGTTCGAGGTCTTCATCAATTCCAAGAACCTCGACCACTATCAGTGGATCGTCGCACTGACGCGCATTATCTCGGCCGTATTTCGGAAGGGTGGCGATGTCACCTTCCTCGTCGACGAACTGAAAGCGGTATTCGATCCGCGCGGTGGCTACTGGCAACCGGGGGGCAAGTTCATGCCGTCCATCATTGCCGAGCTGGGCTACATCGTCGAAAAGCACCTGATCTCCATCGGTTTGCTGACCCAGACGGAGCTCGATGAAGGTCAGCAGAAGCTGATCCAGGAAAAACGCGCTGAGTTCGAGGAAAGCCAGAAACAACAGGACGCGTTTTCCAGTAGCGAATACCCCGAAGGTGCGCAACTTTGCAGCAAGTGCAACACAGTCGCGCTCGTGATGTTGGACGGGTGTATGACCTGTCTTGCGTGTGGTGACAGTAAGTGTGGTTAATGCTGAAAGAAGATCGCCTGATGAAGGAGTAATCTATCAGGTCCCCTGAGATTTTCAGGGATCCACGATCTACCCGGTCGGAGGTCGCTGCGTATCAGCAGAAATTTTCTCTCTGAATGTGTCGAATGATTCATCAAATCCAGCCAGTGAAGGGCATGGCCTAGTTTTCGTTCAGCAGCATTCGAGCCTGCCGGACAGCGACTTCTACTTTCAGTTCTATCCCTTTCCGTCCCCGCTCCCGTGACGCGCGAGTCGGGTCGCCCCTGACTCCACTGTTCTCGAATCCGCCATCGTAGGCAAGTTTGTCGATACGAATGTGCTGTGGATTGACATACCACAACTGTGACGTGTCTTTGATACCCGCATGTGTTCCGATGGCGTCAGGCGTCTCTCCCTCCGACTCCAGCCATGCCTGGATGCCGTTATTCGCATAGTAGTCGGACACATCATGTACACGCGCAGGCGTTCCAGCCCATTCTTTGCCAAGGGCCTCCGTGACTTCCGCGATGCCGCGCATGTTGCTGCCACTGTCACTGAGAAACAGGATGTCAGTAAACCCATGGGCTGCCAGACTTCGGGCCGTGTATTCCAGTACTTTTACGAAATGTTCATTGGGGAGACTGATGGTACCGGGGTAACGCATGTGGCCAGTCGGCGGATCGATGTCCCCCTCCGGCACATAAGTCATGGTCGGCGCCACCAATGTCCTGCCAAGTTCCCGTGCAATGAGGTTCGATGCATGTTCGATGATGTATCGGTGCTTGCCCAACACCATGTGCGGGCCGTTCTGTTCTGTTCCTGCCGTCGGTACGAGGACGCGGGTGGTGCCGCTTTCGATCATGTCCCGAATTTCGGTCCAGGTCAGTTCCTCGAGAAAAACGCTGTCCTCGGCAATGGCCGTGGTGTGGAACATTGAAAGCGAGATACAGGCCAGCAACATCGGGAATTTCATGGTGTCCTCCTGAATTCATGCAGGTAGAAGATGTGCCGACGCTAGGGAATTTCCGGCGGGAAAACAACTGCCAGTTAAGCGGCCTGTGGAAAGAATGGCGAGGCCAGGAAAACCTCGATGCAAATCGGCGAAAAAAAGTTATGTTAATCAAATACTTATTTTGCACCTGGTCCCCATAGGAATCCTACCGGCGTTACAGTAAAATGAGGGCTCGCAGCACGTTCACACTTATTGATTTCTTGCCTTTTTTCCGCGCGGGGGACGGCGCGAATGCGAGGCATCAACAGCAATCAATAAGTAAGAAGAATAGTCAGATCTGTGACACCCGGTTAGCGGCAATAGCTTGAACAGGTATTGCTCAGGGGGCACCGATAATAATGAAGACAGGACGCACAATGGTATCCGCGATCTTGCTTGGCCTTGGGTTAAGCAGTGCGAGCGCGGCTGCAGAAAATGAATTGACGCTGGCGGATTTCACCAACACGATTCGAACGACCTGCACGGCCTGCCACAACGACATTACGAAAGATCAGTTCGCGGGACTGAGCTTGCAGCACTATGACGTTGCCAATGCCGCGGCATTGGCGCCCACTACGGAAAAGATGATCGTCAAACTGCGCGCCGGCATGATGCCGCCTCCGGGCATGCCCAAGCCACCAGCGCCGGTTATGGAAGCATTGGTGGAGGGCCTGGAAAACCAGTTGGACCGCGCAGCCGCTGAACAACCGAATCCCGGTCACCGCAGCTTTCAACGATTGAATCAGGCAGAGTATGAGGCCGCCATCAAGGATTTGCTGGCGCTCGACATCGACGCTTCAGATTACCTGCCTCTCGATACCAAGAGCAGTAATTTCGACAATATTGCCGACGTACAGATTCTCTCGTCGACACTACTGAATTCCTATCTGAGTGCCGCGGCAAAGATCAGTCAACTGGCTGTGGGTGACGCCAGCATAGCGCCTGCTTCACCCACCTATACAAACTCCGGTTACACGACGCAGTGGGAGCGTATTAAAGGCGCTCCGTTCGGTACGCGCGGCGGTATCAGCGTCGTGCACAACTTTCCTGCCGACGGTGAGTATGTATTCCGTATGGCATTCGAACATACGACCACCGGTGAATACTTCGGAATGACCACGCGGGATGAACAGATCGAAATCTCCATCGACGGCGAGCGCATGGCGCTGATGGAAATGGATCAGTGGATGCACGTGTCCGATCCGAATGGCGTGAACATGAAGTCGGTGCCGATTTTCGTGACTGCCGGCCCGCATCGCGTTTCCGCGGCATTCCTGAAACAGTACGAAGGGCCGATGCAGGACATGATGGCGCCGCATGACTGGTCACTTGTGGACAGGCAGATCGGCGTCAGGGCCTACGGCATTACTGCACCGGCTCATCTTAAGGACCTGGCGATCGACGGGCCCTACAACGCCACCGGTGTTTCATCGACACCGAGCAGAGAAAGGATTTTCAGCTGCCGCCCCACATCGCAGGATGATGAACTGTCCTGCGTCGAGGAAATCCTTTCCGGAATTGCCGAACAGGCTTACCGGGGGAAATTCGAGCCGGCCATGATGGAGGATCTGCTCGCATTCTATTTTCAGGGTGCAGAGATCGGCGGTTTCGAAAACGGTATCCGGACCGCGCTCCAGGCGATTCTTGCCAGTCCTGATTTCGTGTTTCGTCTGGAAGTAACGCCGAGTGATGCGCAACCGGGGCAGATATTTCAGCTCACCGACCTGGACCTGGCGACACGACTTTCCTACTTCCTGTGGGGTTCGTCACCGGACGATGTACTGATCGACCTCGCGCGAAGCGGGGAATTGTCTGACCCTGACGTCTGGGACGCTCAGGTGGAACGGATGTTGGCCGATCCGCGCGCCGAGGCGCTGGGTCCGCGATTTGCAGGTCAGTGGCTGCGCCTGGAAGACCTGGAGAAAGTAAATCCGGATCGACAGTTGTATCCCGATTTCAATCAGCAACTCGCCGACGCAATGCAGGTTGAAACAGAGATGTTCTTCAACCACCTGGTGAAGGAAGACAAATCCGCCCTCGAGTTGTTTACCGCGAATTACACGTTCGCCAATGAAGCCCTGGCGGCGCACTACGGCATCCCCGATGTTGCCGGCGATAACTTCCGCCTGGTGCAGCACGCCGACCCCAATCGCAGGGGGGTGCTGGGTCATGGCAGTATTCTCACGTTGACGTCCCACGCCAGCCGGACTTCACCGGTTCTGCGCGGCAAGTGGGTTATGGAAGTGTTGCTGGGGACACCCCCGCCGCCCCCGCCGCCTGGTGTGCCCGACCTCGATGAAACCACGGATGTCCAGGAAGGCAGGTTCCTGACGACCCGGGAACGCATGGAAATGCATCGAAAGAATCCAACCTGCAATTCCTGTCATCAGTTCATTGATCCCATCGGCCTGGCGCTGGACAATTTCGATGTCACCGGCAAGTGGCGAATCCGGGAAAACGGCATGCCGCTGGATACGCTGGGCACATTTTACAATGGCACTGATATTTCCAATCCGGGGGAATTGCAATCCGTATTGCTCAGCAGGCCGGTACCGCTCGTTCGCAACTTCGCCAGCAACATGATGGCTTATGCACTGGGACGCCGTGTCGAGTACTACGACATGCCGACGATTCGAAAGATAGTGGCAGAGGCAGAAACCAATGATTATCGCGTGTCTTCGTTTATTAAAGGTATCGTGAACAGCGAAGCTTTCAGAATGAAACGAATTCCCGATACGGCAACGGTAGTGAGTGCCGATGCCGCCCCCTGAATTCAACAGAGATACATCCAAGAGACAACCGCTATGAAATACGTCACCGGAAAGCATCTCCACCGCCGCACATTTCTGAAGGGCATGGGCACGACGGTCGCTTTGCCGTTTCTCAACGCGATGGTACCTGCAGGCCACGCGGCTTCCCGTACCGAAAAGCTGATGAACCCGACCCGGCTCATTGCGATCGAGATGGTTCACGGCGCGGCGGGCAGTAACGAATGGGGTGCGACACAGTTCATGTGGGCGCCTGAAAAGGCCGGTAGTGAATTCGATCTCACGCCCAGCGCCCTGTTGCCCATGGAGCCATACCGCGATTACATGACGATTGTCAGTAATACCGATGTGGCCAATGCGGAAGCCAAGCAGCCCAGCGAGATCGGCGGCGATCACTTCCGGTCGAGTGCGGTATTCCTGACACAGGCGCATCCGAAACAAACCGAAGGGTCGGATGTATTAGCAGGCACATCGCTGGATCAGCTGTACGCGCATCAGTTCGGCCAGGACACGCCGATCCCGTCGATGCAGCTCTGTATCGAGAACATCAATCAGTCCGGCGGCTGCAATTACGGCTATACGTGCGTGTATACCGATTCCATCAGCTGGGCGTCTCCAACGGAGCCCCTGCCGCTGATCCGCGATCCACGCCTGGTATTCGATCAGCTGTTCGGCGCAGGTGGCAGTGCGGAAGAACGGCAGATGCGCAGGCGTACCGACAAGAGCATTCTTGACTGGATCGGCACCCGGGCCGGCAATCTCAAGAAGCAGTTAGGGCCGGAAGACCAGCGGCGAATGGATCACTACCTGACGAACGTTCGCGAAATCGAACGCCGCATTCAGCAGATAGAAAACCGCGCCAGCAACGGCGAACAAGGTGACATACCGGACGCACCGTCCGGAGTTCCGGAGTCGTTTGCGGAACACGTAGAGTTGATGTTTGACCTTCAGGCACTCGCTTTCGCCGCCGATATTACGCGCGTATTTTCGTTCAAGATGGGTCGCGATGCATCGGCGCGCGTGTTCCCGGAGTCGGGCACCGACAAACCGTTCCATCCGTGCTCCCATCATGGTGGCAGCGAAGAAGGCGTCACGGATTTTTACAAGATCAACAAGTACCACGTCAGCATGGTGCCTTACCTGCTTGAGAAGCTGGAGTCCACGATGGAAGGCGACACGCACCTGCTGGACAAGAGCATGGTGATCTATGGTTCGCCGATGGGGGACAGCAATCTGCATAATCACAAGCGCTGCCCGTTGTTTGTTGCTGGCGGGGCAAACGGGTCGTTGCCGGGTAATCTGCATATCAAAGCGCCCGACGGCACGCCAATGGCCAATGCAATGCTGAGTCTCCTGCATAAACTGGGCCTGGAAGACCTGGAAAGCTTTGGCGACAGCACCGGCACGTTGTTGAGTTAATCACGCTTCCAGGGATCGACTGTTTCATGCGCTACCTCACCCAACAACTGGCGGTCATCCTGATCCTGCTGTTTGTGCCACTGAAATCGGCATTGGCCGATTCACTGGTGGCTGATGCTGCGATGATGGACGACGCTGGCCGTGTGACCGAACTTCTGCGCCAGGGTGAAGACGTCAACAGTGCGCATGGCGACGGAATGACGGCCATTCACTGGGCGGCGGAGAATGGCAACGGGGTCATCGCAAATCTGCTTGTCGCTGCCGGCGCCAACCTCAATTCAGTCACGCGTATGGGCGGATACACAGCCCTGCACCTGGCCAGCAGGAATGGCGCATCTGATGTCGTCAGCGCCCTGCTGGCTGCCGGAAGCGACGTGATGGCTGGAACCACTACCGGTGAAGTCACGCCGTTACATTTTGCTGCTGCTTCCGGCGATGTGGGGATTATCAATCAGTTGGTTGAGGCCGGCGCCGAGGTCAATGCAACGGAATCCGTATGGAACCAGACGCCATTGATGTTCGCCGCCGGCAGCAATCGACTTGGTGCAGTCAGTGCCCTGGTCGAGCATGGTGCGGATCTGCAGGCGAGCAGCAAAGTCATTGACCTCGTGGCTCGACATGCAGAAGACCTGGAAGCCAAGAAACGCCGGGATGAGGTGCTCAATACGTTTCGCGAGGAGAGTGGTTCCGAGGCGGGAACGTGGGCGCCTGATCCGGGTGAAGTGACCGCAGCAGTAGTCGCTGCCAGAGAATACATTGCGCAGCGAGAAGTGGATGTCGACGTCGTCGAGAAGGATAGAAGGAACAGGCGCACGCTCAATTACACCAGGCTGGTCAGTACCCAGGGTGGGCTGACCCCCCTGCTGCTGGCGACCCGGGAAGGATTTGCAGAGGTGTCGAACGTCTTGCTCGACGCGGGAGCGGATGTCAACACGGCAGGGGCCGGTAACATGACCAGTCCTGTTCTGATGGCAATCATTAACGGACACTTTGATCTTGCGCTGACTTTGCTGGAGAGCGGTGCCGATCCAACGCTGGCCAGTAGTGCCGGCACCACACCACTTTATGCAGTGATCAATACGCAGTGGGCGCCCAAAGCCCGCTTTCCTCAGCGGCAGGAATACCTGCAGCAGCAGATGACCTACCTGGAACTGATGAAGGTTCTGCTGGATGCTGGCGTCGATCCCAATGCACGGCTGAACAAACACCTGTGGTTTATGGAGTACACGAACTCCTACCTTGATATTGATACCAACGGTGCAACCCCGTTCTGGCGCGCTGCGCATGCGCTCGATGTCGAAGCAATGAAATTACTGGTCGAATATGGTGCGGATCCGAACATCGCCACGATCAAGCCGACGGACAGGTCCGGCGTGAGCGGGTTCCAGACCAGGCCGTGTGAACCATTTTTCCACTTTACCTTGCACTGCTATGTCACCGACTTTGTCGATTGGTTCTATGGCGACCCTTCGGGCCTGGCACCGGTGAAGGAGGGCGGGTCGGGCGTTTACCCGATCCACGCGGCGACGGGGCATGGCTACGGCGTTAATTTTGCCGCAAACTCTCATCGCTTCGTTCCGGATGCCTGGCTGCCAGCGGTCAAGTACCTGGTGGAAGAGCATGGCGCCGATGTGAATCAGCGCGATTACAATGCCACAACGCCATTGCATAACGCCGCATCCCGGGGAGACAACGAGGTCATTCTCTATCTCGTCGAAAAAGGTGCGGACGTAAGAGCCATTAACCGCAAGGGACAAACCACGGCAGATATGGCCAACGGTCCTTTTCAGCGCACGCAGCCTTACTTTGACACGATCGAACTGCTGGAGAGCCTGGGGTCGATCAACAACGACAACTGTGTTTCCTGCTAATCGAGCCGACTGATTGTCGTATTACTGTATCGCGTATCCATGGCCTGATGAATTCGCGGTACACCTGTCCGAAGGGCCGGTGCCTGCCACAGTTCCGGCGGTGCCGCGAAGACGGTGCTGGCGGTATCGTGCTAAATTCGCCGCGTGACTATATCCATACCTGATTTTTCCGGAACCCGTGTCGTTGTCGTCGGGGACGTGATGCTCGATCGATACCTGTTCGGTAGCACCAGCCGCATATCGCCCGAGGCGCCTGTTCCCGTCGTGCGCGTTCAGCAGAATGAGGATCGTGCCGGTGGCGCCGCCAATGTTGCGGCCAACCTGGCGCGTCTCGGCGTTTCGACCGCATTGCTCGGAATCGTTGGAAACGACGACGAGGCTGGAGCTCTGCGGACAGCCGTCGAGAAAGACGGAATCGACTGCGAACTGACGGTTGTCGATGACTGGCCCACGATCATGAAAATGCGCGTCCAGAGTCGGGGGCAGCAACTTATTCGCGTCGATCGCGAGGAACCGGTACCGGGCGGTACCGACGCGCTGACCCGTTGCCTCGAATCGAAACTGGACAATGCGGATGCCGTTGTACTGTCGGATTACGGTAAAGGGAGTCTTGCCGAGGTTTCGGCCATGATTGCGGCCTGCAAAAAGAAGCGCGTGCCGGTCTTTGTCGATCCGAAGGGCGCTGACTTTGGCAAATATGCAGGCGCCACGGCGGTCACACCGAACCAGGCCGAGTTCGATGCAGTTGCAGGGCAGCCCGATGATGACGATGACATGGTCAGGTGTGGCCGTTCGCTCGTGGCCGACCTGGGTCTCGATGCGCTGCTCGTTACCCGCAGTGAAAAAGGCATGGTCTTGCTGGACGGCGATGGAGAGCCTGTTTTTCTCGGGGCCAGGGCACGCGAAGTGTTCGACGTTACTGGTGCCGGCGACACGGTCATTGCAGTTCTCGCGGCTGCTGTCGCAGCGGGTGCGTCGATGAATTCTGCGGCGGCGCTGGCCAATCTCGCCGCGGGACTGGTTGTCGGCAAGATCGGTGTGGCAACTGTCACGCCGTCCGAGCTAGGGGTGGCGTTGCATCGCCGGGGTCAGGGCGGACGCGGCCTGGTCTCCGCAGAAGAACTGCAGCCCCTGGTAGCTGAAGCCAGGGACCGGGGCGAGCGCGTCATCATGACCAATGGATGCTTCGATGTGTTGCATGCCGGCCATGTGGCCTATCTCGAAGAGGCCAAGAGCCTCGGGGATCGTCTGATCGTAGCGATCAATGATGATGATTCTGTTCGTCGGCTCAAGGGCGAGGCACGACCGATTAATCAACTCGAGGACCGCATGCTTGTGCTCGCGGGCCTTGCAGCCGTCGACTGGGTTGTACCTTTCTCCGAGGACACGCCTGAGCGGCTCATCGCGGACAGCCTGCCAGATGTGCTCGTCAAAGGCGGGGACTATAAGGCGGAAGAAATTGCCGGTGCGAAAGATGTGCTCGGCAATGGTGGCGAAGTCCGGATCCTGGCCTTTCGCGAGGGACAGTCGTCCAGCAGGATCATCGAGCAGCTTGGCAAGTAGCGTGACCTGCGCAGTCTCCATGGCCGGATTGCTGTCATGAGGCTGGCTTACCGGCTCCTGACCTATATTCTGCTACCGGTCTATGCCGGGTACTGGTTCTTCCGCAGTATCGTCAATCGCTCCTACTGGGATCGATTCGGGCAGCGATTGGGACGGGACTACCCGTGCCTGCCGGCTGGCTGCATCTGGGTGCATGCGGTTTCTGTCGGTGAAGTGCAGGCTGCGGTGCCATTGATCCGGGCCTTGTCCGGCATGTTTCCGAATCGACCCATACTCGTAACGACGGTCACGCCGACTGGCGCCGAGCGGGTGCGTCTTCTGTTCGGGGATACCGTTGAGCATTGCTACATCCCCTTCGAAACGCCCAACGCGGTGACCCACTTCTTTGATTCCGTGAATCCGCAGATCGCGCTGGTCATGGAGACTGAAATCTGGCCCAACCTGTATCACGAATGTGGCGAGCGCGAGATTCCATTGGTCCTGGTCAGCGCCAGGATTTCACCGAAGTCGATGGGCACCTATCAGAAGTTCCTGCCGCTCTTCCGCGAAACTCTGTCGCATGGCATCGTCATTGCCGCGCAATCCGGGAAAGATGCCGATCGATTTCGGTCGCTGGGTGCCGCTGAAGAGCGAACCTGGGTCACCGGTAACATCAAGTTCGATATCGAGTTGCCGGAAGATCTCGAGATTCGCGGGCAGGAACTCCGTCGTGACAATTTCGGGGACCGCCCGGTCTGGGTCGCAGCCAGCACGCACGATCGCGAAGAAGAACAGGTCCTGCACGCCCATTCGATCGTGCGCCAGCGCTTTCCGGATGCATTGCTTGTTCTGATACCGCGACACCCGGAGCGTTTTCCATCCGTGCGGGGCATGTTGCGCCGGTCGGGCCGTCGCTTTATCTCGCGAACTGAGGGCTTGCCCTGTACGGACGATGTCGAGGTCTTCCTGGGCGATACGATGGGCGAGGTGCCGCTCTTCTACGCGGCCGCAAACGTTGCGTTCGTCGGTGGCACCCTGATCCCGGTCGGTGGACACAATCTGCTTGAGCCGGCGGCGCTCGGGAAACCCATCGTCACCGGTCCACACCTTTTCAATACGCAGGACATCGCCAACATGTTCGAGGAGCTCGGCGCGTCAATTACGGTAAATAATGCGGGTCAGCTTGGTGAGGCCGTTGCGGATCTACTTGCCAATCCCGAGACCGCGATAGACATCGGCAATCGCGGTCTAGAAATTTTGCAACTCAACAGGGGGTCGCTGGACCGGCTCCTGACCTTGCTGGAGCCGCTCGTCAACAAGCCTATGGACTAGCCGTCCCTGCGGCCTCTTCGGCGATGACTTCTTCCGGCGGACGCCTTGCAACCAGGTGTCGATCGATCTCCTCCAGGTCCTGAATACGCAGGTTGCCGGCAGCCAGTTTCAGGCGCAGCACATTACCGATATAGGTGTAACGCGCCTGCTCGTAATTCGTAATCGCGATATACAGCGACCGCTGTGAATTGAGCACATCGACAATCGTTCGGGTGCCGACCTCGAAACCCGCTTCTGTCGCTTCGAGCGCCGTACGGCTGGACTCGACTGCCTGTGCGAGTGCATTGACGCGGCTTATTTCAGATTCGACGCTGAGGAAGGCATCCCGTGTTTGCCTTTCTGTCTCGCGAGAGACTCGCTGCAGTTGCTCGCGGCTCGCGCGGTGCAGGTAGACGGCCTCGCGAACCCGTGATGACGTGCGGCCGCCACTAAACAACGGCATGCTGAACTGCAGAAAGATCGAGTCGTTTGTACTGTCGACCGGAAAAGCGGGATTCGCCGATGCCAGACCGCCGACCGTCACGTCGCTGATGTCCGTGTCGCTCGAATCGTAGCTGGCCACGAGGTCCAGCGTGGGATAGTGCCCGGTTCGACGTGACTTGATTTCGCCACGAGCCATTTCTTCATCGAATCGGCTGGAGACCAGCGCAAGGTTCTGGTCCATCGCCAGGTCGATCCAGCTTTCGGCCGAGGCCGGGGACGGCGATACCAGCGGGAGGTCCTCCTTGGGTGCCGACAATTGCATAATGTACTCGCCCGTAATCTCGCGCAGGAATTCCCGCGCTGTCGCGAGTTCACGTTTCGCCTGGATCTCCGAAGCGACTGCCTGGTCATAAGCTGCCTGGGATTCCTGGACGCCGGTAATCGCGATCAGGCCGACATCGAATCGCTGCCTGGCCTGTTCGAGTTGCCGCGCGATGGCGAGACGATCAGCATGAATCGACATCAGTCGATCTTCCGCACCCAGGACATCGAAGTAGCGCGTTACGACCCGAACAATCAGGTTCTGTTGCGCAGCTTCAAAATCCACTTCCGCTTTGGCAACACGTTTTTCGGCTTGCTTCAGACCGACCCACTGGTCCCAGCGAAAGACGGTCTGGCGAAGTTCTGCGTTCCAGCCGAACGTGTCGAACCTGGACTCTGCCTCGAGCGATACAAAGCCGACGACGTCACCGGTCGAGGGATCAATCTGGGGTTGCTGCTGCAGGCCGGACCGCGCGCCTTGCCCGTAGTTTGCGCCCGCATTGAGTTGCGGAAGGAGCAGTCCGCGCGCCTGTGGCACCGCTTCGAGCGTTGCCAGCCGCCGGGCCTCGGCTTCGTGGATCAGGGGATCGCTTTGCAGCGCCTGCTGGTAGACCTCCAGCAAGGAGGCGGCCAGGGCCTGTCCGGGTAGCCATGAAAAGGTCAGGGCTACAGCTAAATGCATAATCTTGTTTACATTTTTCATTAGAAATGTTCCGTTTGGATGGGTTGCCATCCCAGAAGGTGTTGTCGTCAACTATATAACTAAATCAGCCAAATGAACCGCAGGTTTTATGCGCCGATGCGGCACCTGCACCGCCTTGCAGGATGACCGGGTTCGCCGCCTGGTTTTTCTTCAAAAGGCAAAAGGCGATTGCTCGCTGGCCCGAACAAGCGGCGGTATGTTCGATTCGAACAATTCCCTGGCATTCAGTTCATTGTCCTGGCCGTGGCTTACAAGCGTTGCGGTCATCGCAGACGATTCGCCGATGAACGTCAGCAGGCGACCACCGGGGCGCAGCAGCGCAGCCAGGCCGTCGTCTTGCCTGGGCAGAGATCCGGACACGATCACGACATCGAATTCATCGTCGGGCAATTCTACCGAGGCATCCATTTGCGACAACGTGACATTGTCAACTGCATCCTCTACGAGGTTATCGCGTGCCGCGTCGACGAATGGCTGATGCAGGTCAATGCTCGTAACCGATGCTGCGAGACGGGAAATACAGGCGGTCAGGTAGCCGGTGCCGGTACCGACCTCGAGAACCGATTCGCCCGATTGAATATTCACAGCTTGCAGAATACGGCCGTCGAGCGACGGCCGAAACATAACCTGACCATGGCCGATCGGAATTTCAGCGTCGGCATAGGCACAATGGGTGAATTCGGCGGGCACGTAGCGTTCACGCGAGACGTCACCGAGCGTTTGCAGCACCTCGGGATCGAACACGTCCCATGTTCTGACTTGCTGCGCCACCATCTGTCGCCTTATAGAATCCGTATTCATTTTTCTGCGGCCTGTAAATTGCTGATTTTTATTACATTTTTCGAGAGAGTCGCTGCCATCGGGAGGGCGGCATGCGTTTCGACCGATGTCGCAGCCTGACGATGGTTGCTGAATTATGGTGAATCGCCGCAGTAGCCCGCGGCTGCTGGGATATCCTTCATTATGCACACGTTAAATGCTCAGAAATTGCCGTTTATGTGCGGCACCGGAGATGCATTGCGAGCGCTGAATAATACCAAATGATTGTTTGGCGACATCATTTACAACACAGCCGAACAGGGACAGGCGCTGCATGACACCGACCGTCATCATTATCGCTCTTGCGGGACTTCTCGTCGCAGCCGTGATTGTGCTTGCTTTCATCGGTCGGGATCGTGGGCTGCTGCGGCGTCGTGTTGGCAATCTCAACGAAGAACTGATCGAAGTTTCCGCTGATGCTTCCGTCGGACGACGGCTGTCTGAACATGGCACGGGTGGCCTGGCCGACCTTACGAAGACTATCAATCGCCTGTTCGATGCGATCGG
The DNA here is from genome assembly GCA_964630795.1 of uncultured Woeseia sp. GTDB lineage: Bacteria > Pseudomonadota > Gammaproteobacteria > Steroidobacterales > Woeseiaceae > SZUA-117. The sequence continues at coordinate 25,816 of CAZVWF010000033.1, forward strand.
AGAACGCGACGAGGAAATTCACGACAAGGATCGATTGTTCGCTGATTTCTCCCGCACACTCCCGGAAATCGTGCTGGTTCACGACGAACGCATCCTGCTGGCCAATGGCAGCGCCGCCAGCCTGATCGGCCTCCAACCGGAACAACTGATCGGCCGCGACGCTGCAGATCTCGTCAAACCGGCGTACCGGGCACTGTTCAGGAAAACAATGGCTAAACGCCTCCTGGGCGAGAGTGCGCCCGAGCGGCTCGAGATCCAGTTAATCAGTGGTGACGACGCAGGCCTGTGGGTCGAGGCGCAGAGCTCGGTCATCGAGTATCACGGCAGCAAAGCCGTGCTGACGGTCGCTCGAGATGTGAGTTATCGCAAGAATCTCGAAGTGTCGCTGAGTCGCAGCAAGCGCCAGGCACAATTCACGCTGGAGTCGATCTCGGAAGGTGTCATCACGACCGACAACGAGGGCCGTATCGATTACATGAATCAAGCGGCGGAATCGATGACCGGTGCCAATCGCGATGACGCCACCGGACACAAGACGGGAGAGTTTTTCTCGTTGATCGACGAAGCGGATCGTCGCGCGCTTGGAGACCCGGTCGAACGGTGCTTGTCAATTCGCCGCCGGGTCAACATGGGACGACGGGCATTGCTCGTTAGTCGTGACGGCAAAAACGAATACTCGGTCGAAATCACGGCATCGCCGATCCGTGGGCCCGGTAACAGCGACTCCGGAACGGTCGTTGTCATTCACGATGTTAGCGAGATTCGCGGTCTGACGCGGCAGATGAGCTACCAGGCAGCGCACGATGCGCTGACCGGCCTGATCAATCGCAGAGAATTCGAACGGCGCCTGGATGAGGCGATGGACATCGCGCACGCAGAGGAGGCTGTCCACATTCTTGCCTACATGGACCTTGATCGCTTCAAGGCGGTCAATGACAGTTGCGGTCACATGGCCGGCGATAACATGCTGCGCGAAGTTGCCAACCTGATTAAAGACCAGGTGCGCGACTCGGACTATGTCGCGCGACTGGGTGGAGACGAGTTCGGCACCCTGTTGATGCGTTGCCCGCTCGACAAAGCCCAGCAGATCGCCGCCGATATCTGCAACGCCGTTGCGGACTATCGCTTTGTCTGGCAGGACAAGATCTTCAACATTGGTATCTCGATCGGGCTGGTCGAAGTCAGTCACGCCAGTGGTACCTTGCAGGACATCATGGCGGCGGCAGACTCGGCCTGCTATGTCGCCAAACAGCGGGGCCGCGGGCAGGTGCATGTCTACTCGGCGCGCGACGAGGCCGTTGCCCGAGAGCGCGGCGACATCCAATGGCTGCGACAGCTTCAGAATGCCTTGCGCGACGACAAATTCGAACTGGCAATGCAGCCGATCATTGCGACCACCAGCGGAGAAGTGTCCGGGCCATCGTTTGAGGTGCTCATTCGCATGTCGGACGAGCGGGGTCGCATCGGCACAAGCGCGGATTTTCTACGCTCGGCTGAACGCTACCAACTCATGCCGCAGATCGACCGCTGGGTGGTCAATGCCGTCCTTGCGGCGATTAACTCGGGCGAGATCAAACTGGCATCAAGTCGGAGTTGTGCGATCAACATATCGGGACAGACCCTGAGTGATGAAAGCTTTTTGAGCTTTGTCGTGGAGGCGCTCGATCACAGCGGTGTCACGCCGTCAAATATCTGCTTCGAGGTCACGGAAGGCGCTATCTTCAACAACGTGCAGTATGCACAGCGATTCATCGAGGTGTTGCACGGCATCGGATGCGAATTTGCACTGGACGACTTCGGCAGTGGTCTGGGGGCGTTTTCCGGACTGAAGGACCTGCCGATCGATTACCTCAAGATCGACGGCACCTATACCCGTAGCCTCAATTCGGACCAGGTCAACCAGGAGATGGTGGCGGCGATGATCAAGCTGGCCCGGACGATGGATTTTCGGGTTGTTGCCGAGCAGGTCGAGGAGCAGGAAGACTTCGACTGGCTCAGAAACGCCGGGATTGATTTCGTTCAGGGCCATTTCGTCGATGCGCCGGCCGCCCTGGGTACCGCAACGACAGGATCCTATCGTGTCCTCGAGCCCTGATTCCGGGGACGCATCATCATTCCCGGCTCCCGCGCCTG
>CAZVWF010000034.1:0-21336 GCA_964630795.1 uncultured Woeseia sp.
CATCATTTTTGATGTCAAAACGCCATTGACTGCATTTGTCAATGCATTGCTCCTCCTTCCCTCACAGATTGTTTTTGACGAACCTCTGCATGGTGTACGTATTGGAAATATGGCGATCGTGACGGTGACGGCCCTGCTCACGTACCGGTTGTCCACGAAAATGTTTAATGGGAAAGGGACAGCCCTGTTTGCGCCACTTGCGATGCTCGGATTCCAGGGCTACACCGTAATGGCGGCAGTCGGAGGAAGGCCCAAGGTGTTGCTTCTGCTCTTCTTACTTCTGGCGCTGAACTTTCTGTGGGACAGACGCTGGTTTGCAGCCGGCCTGGCCTCAGCACTCTGTGCTTTTACCTGGCAACCGTCCGGAATAGTGTTGATTGCCGCACTGGTGTTCGCCGCCAATTCCGGCGAGCGGGACAGGCTGCGCGCGCCTGTTCTTATGCTTGGCGGCTTTTTTCTGGTCACGGCATTGCTGTCGGCGTACTTTGTTTTCATGGGAGCCTTCCAGGAATTCCTCGATGGATCCTTGCTCGCACATTTGTTCGTGGAACGAACGGTGGAACAGAGTGAGCTTCGTGCAATTGTCTATGCAATTCAGGACGGTTTTCCGTTTTCCAGCAGCTTGATTGTTCTCGGCTTGCTCTGCATCGTTCCTTTTCTTGCCGTTGCAGCCTGGATAGATTGTAAAAAGCACCGCTCGGCAAATCCTGAGCTTGCATACTTGCTCATGCTGATCATGTTCGCTACCTGGTCGGTGTTCGACTTCCAGGCGTATCCTGATTTTTACGTCTTCCTGCCGTTTGCAGCCCTGGGTATCCAGTGGGTTTTGCAGAATCTGGCCGGTGTTATTGGTAACACATTTGGTTTTGAATGGAGACATCGGAGCGTTGCCGCTCAATGGATACTGGTGTGTTTTCTGCTCACAGCGCCGCTTTTTGCGGCTGTTGGCAGCAAGATAGCGGCAGGAGACACACTCGACGATGAGAGGGCCAGATACGAGACCCTTATCCGGACGGCCCTTGGCGAAGATGTTGTTGGCAGTACGAACGTGCTTGTACTCGAGATTCCTCAGATTCTGGCATTGTTGCATCTGAATAACAGCACACCGTACATCGTTCAGATGGATGGCATTGATCGATACGTGGCCAGCCGATTCTCTGGTGGCATCGGGGGTTGGTTTGACGCGATGGAGGCCGAAAAACCAGATCTTCTGATTATCGCAACGTGGCGGCTCAGGCGATATTCGCCCGAACATGAGAAGGCCGTGCTGCGGTGGCTCAGTACATCCTTCGAACCGGGTCCGGTTGACCGCGGTATCTCAACGTGGCTCCCAATAAGCTGAAAAATGACGGCATCGTCGTTGTTCTGGCATTTTCATTACCCGCCAACGAATTCAAGCTGACGGTCCTGACGATTACCTGCGCGGTTGTGCTGTTCTTGATCATCGTGCAAGGTCTGATAATCAAACCGCTGGTTGAGCGGACGATTGCGCACGGCAACATAAAGGACGCCTAAGAAGGGAAGTATGGAGACAGGATTGTTCATTTGGCCTGGAAAATTATTCGGCAACCGCACGGCGGTCGAGGTAATGCGCGACAAGACTGTGCTGGAACAGGCGGCACCAACCTGCGCGGTCTTTACCGATATCGCCCTGTCCGGTGCGAAGTATCCGGCCGCAGATTGGTGTGAGTATGCCGTGCGCACCGGCGCGCCATTGCCGGATTTCCATTCGTGAGCACCGAGCCGGCCACCCACTGGCGTTCGTCGACCGCTTTACTCATCCTGATGAGTATCGCGATGCCGATTGCCTTCAATACATGGAATGCACTCCTTAATAACTTTGTTGTTGAACGCGCGGCATTTACCGGCCTCGAGATCGGTATCCTGCACAGCCTGCGCGAGGTGCCAGGATTCATAGCGTTTACGACGGTATTTGTCCTGCTCCTGATCAGGGAGCAGACCTTTGCCGTGTTGTCGCTCGCAATGCTGGGGCTCGGCGTTGCGGCAACCGGTTTTTTCCCGACGGTCTATGGTCTCTACTTCACAACCATCATCATGTCGCTCGGCTTCCACTACTTTGAGGCGATCAAGCAGTCGCTGTCATTGCAGTGGTTGTCGAAAGACGAGGCACCACAGGTGCTGGGGAAACTGATCTCGGTTGCTTCCATCACGTCGCTTATCGTCTATGGCGTCCTGTGGGTGTTGCTGGAGTTGTTCGAGCTCGACTATTTCTGGAACTTCCTGATCGCCGGTACGATTTGTCTTGGGCTCGCTATCGTTATGTGGCTGGTCTACCCGCATTTCAAAAGCAAAACGCCTCAACACAGCCATATCGTATTGAGAAAGCGGTATTGGCTTTATTATGCGCTCACGTTCTTTTCCGGTGCCCGGCGACAAATATTCATGGTGTTTGCCGCTTTCCTGATGGTGGAGAAATTTGGCTACACCGCGGCACAGGTCACCATGCTGTTCCTGATCAACTACGCCTTCAATTGGTTATTCGCAGAGAAAATCGGTGCGCTCATCCGCCGCATCGGTGAGCGCAATGCGCTAACGATCGAGTATGTCGGCCTCATCCTGGTCTTCACGGCGTATGCCTATGTCGAAAACGCGTACCTGGCCGCGGCGCTCTACGTCATCGACCATATGTTCTTTGCGCTTTATATAGCGATGTCGACCTACTTCCAAAAGATTGCCGACCCGGCTGACATGGCTAGTAGTGCTGGGGTTTCCTTTACGATCAATCACATAGCTGCGGTCATCGTGCCTGCTGCTCTTGGCATTGTGTGGGTCATCTCGAATGCTGCGGTCTTTTTGGTTGGCACCGGATTCGCCGTCTGTTCCCTGCTGCTCGCGCAAAATGTCCCCGACCGGCCCGCGCCGGGGAATGAAGTCCGCGTCGGTAAAACGCTGATTGTCGAGGAAGGTGCCTAGCCGAACGATGCATTGCAATTCGACACTTTGTCGCCAGCATTGCGCAGCGGTTGCATACTTTCGCCCTTGTTGATATTCCAGACTAGGATATTCCTGTGGAACTGATCCCAACAGCGACAGTCGCATTCATACTCGCCGGGTTTATCAAGGGTGTCGTGGGTTTTGGTTTCCCCATCGTTGCACTTATTGTGCTGACGCTCGCCATCGGGCTTTTCGAGGCGCTGGCCATGATCGTGGTGCCGACGATCGCGACGAACATCTGGCAGGCACTGTCCGGACAACATCTCAAAGCGATTATCGGACGCATGTGGATTTACTTTACCTGCGCGATGGGAGGCATCCTGCTTGCGTCGGTTTATCTGATCAGTGTCGACGTCAATTTGCTGACCGGGCTCCTGGGTATCGTGTTGTTTGTGTTTGCCGTTTTCCGCCTTCTGAATGTTCACCTGTCCGTGCCGCGTAAACGGGAGCCACTCCTTTCGATTGTCCTGGGATCGATCAATGGTCTGCTGACGGGATTTACGGGCTCCTTCATGGTGCCTTCCGTGCTCTACATGCAGGCGCTCGGATTTGGGAAGGACATGCTGGTCCAGGCGATGGGCGTATTCTTTGCGCTGTCTACCATCATGTTGACGGTGTCGCTCGGCCGCAATGATCTGATCACGATCGATGATGCGATCATGTCGACGGTTGCATTGATTCCTGCATTCGCCGGCATATTCGCCGGCCGCTGGATGCGTAAGCGTATCGACGAGGACCAGTTTCAGAAGATCTTTCTTGGGGGCGTGCTGACGCTCGGTGCCTATATCGCCTGGCGTTCATTCGGCGCTCTGTGGTCCTGAGCATTGCGGAGAAGGATCGCGTAACCCAGAATTGGACGACAGGAATCCCGCAGGGGTTCGGCAGGGGGGAATGAATGAAAAACAATCGATTCAACGGCTTGCTGCCCGCCATCATGATCCTGGCCGGTCCGGCACTTGCACAGCAGGGCATGACCGACGAAGAGCGAATTGCGCGAGTTGAACGCATGCTTGCGGAGCCCAATCCAATCGAGGCCAGCCAATCTGTCTGGATCGAAGAACTGACCTACATGGAGGTTCGCGATCGGATTACGGCGGGCGCATCGACGGCCATCGTTTCGACGGGCGGTATCGAAGAGAACGGGCCGTTCCTGGCAACCGGCAAGCACAATGTCATCCTGGAAGGCTTGTGCCCTTTGATCGCCGCAGAACTCGGAAATGCGTTGTGCGCACCGATTGTGCCCTTTGTGCCTGAAGGAAACATCGATCCACCGTCCGGCGCCATGCACTTTCCGGGCACATTCTCCGTGCGTGATGAAACCTACCAGGCCTTGCTCGAGGACATCGGTAATAGCCTGAAACAGCATGGTTTCAGCGACATCGTGTTCATCGGTGACAGCGGCGGCAACCAGCGAGGTATGAAGGCGACCGCGGAGGCGCTGAACGTACAATGGCAAGACAGTGATACCCGCGCCCATTTTGTCGTCGAATTCTATACAAGTGGCTGGTCCGAGACCGAGCGTTACACCGAGGACGTGTTGGGCGTTAAAGAAACGACACACGACGGGCACCACGACGATATATGGGTCACCGCATTGATGATGATCACCGACCCCGGGACGGTGCGCTACGAGCAGCGGTTGAACGCGGACCTTGCGTCAATCAACGGCGTCGATATCTCGGACCTGGATGCAACGGTCGAATTGGGCTGGAAGATGGCGCGCTTTCGGGCAGCGCATACTGCTGACGCCATCAGGAAGAGTACCGAGTAGCCGATACTGCCCCGGCCTCTGGTTCGCTAACAGCTCACGCAGTTGTGGTTGTTGATCGCCCCGTAGCTTTCGAGCAAGGCGATCGTCTCCGGGTAGGGCGGAATTCGCTGGTAAGGACTATTGGCCATGTCGACCGTCGTCTCGCCCTTGCGACTGACCACCATTACGTCCGCACCCTGGTCAATCAGGTATTGAACGGCTTCCGTATCACCCCGTGATGCTGCGTGGTGCAGCGGCGTGTAGCCCTTGGCGTCGCGCAGGTTGACGTCCGCAGCACACTCCTCGACCAGGAAACGAATTGCTTTCATCCAGGCCGCTGGTGCGTGAATGTGCGCATTGGCCGCCCACGACTGGCCGTAGCCTGCACCTGATACCACGTGGACGGGTGAAACAAACGGACCACCGACAGGGACTTTTGGCAAACCTGACGGATCCATGTCGTTATCGATTTCTTTCCTGGTGACCGCAGTTGCTGCTACCGCGCCTGACACGGCGATATTCGCATCACCTTCCTTTACTTCGGATGCGGACATTGGCGGTGGCCGACGTCGACGGCGCTCCGGCATCTTGATTGTTGTTATGTGTGGGTCAGCACCATGCTCTTTCAACATGCGCATTGCCGGGACGTCCAGCGCATGCGCTGCTCGCCAGAACGGTGTCGCGCCTTTGTAATGTAGTCCTGCAGACTGATTACCAATGACCGAAAACGTGTACTCGGAATACCAGAGATGCGTATTGAGTCTTGCATTGACATTGACGCCGGCATCGAGGAGCGCCTGCATGACATCCAGGTGCGTGGCTTGTTGCTGCTGGTGCTCGGTCGGGTGTGAGTAGGAAGATTTGGATCCCCAGCGTCGTTCGATCACCGCAAACAGCGGTGTTACGCCATGCGAACTGGCAATATTCGGATCGGCGCCGAACTTGATCAGGTCGAGTGCGAGATCGAACTGACCATTGATCGTCGCCATCAGCAGCGGCGATGTGTAATCGCCTGCCGATACCTGGTTGATATCCACGCCGTGATCCAGCAAAAGCAGGACGGCTTCTTTATGGCCTTGCCGCACGGCATGCAACAAAGGTGACAGGCCGCCCCATTTGCCGACCCGTTGCCCGTAACTGGGTGGCCTCGGGTTGTCGGGATCTTCTTCCTCCGAATAGTCATAGACCGGGTTACCGTCCGCGTCATAACTGACCGCATTGGCACACTTGTTCTTGCTCTTGTTTTCGCCGTCTTCCCCGGCAACATAGTCATCACAGCTCGGGTCTGGCACGTTAGGCCATTTACGCTGGATCTCTCGCGATGCCTCGATGGCTGCCTGGACCTGGCTGGGTTGCGGTTGCCAGTTGGGTCCACCGCCTTCCTTCTCCTTAAATTCCGCCAGGAACTCGGAGATCCGGCGTTCTGCAGCACGATCTGCCTGTTCCAGCTGTGCTGCGTCGCGGAAGTTTGCGGTGACGGAGTGATCGGCGCCTGCATCGAGCAGTACCTTCAACGTATCGATGCGGTTGGCCGCGGCTGCAAAAATCAGCGGCGTCTGGCCCCAGCGCGATTCCCTGGCTTCTGTATCGGCGCCCCCGTCGATCAATGCGGCGACTGCGTCTGCGTTGCCGGATGCTGCGGCCAGGTGGATCGGCGTTGCACCCGAGTTCGTGGTCGCCGCTTCGACATTTGCGCCGGCTTCGATCAGTGTCCTGGCGATGTATGCATTGCCCTGACGGCTTGCGATGTGCAATGGCGTGTACTGACCGATACGCGTACCGGCATCAAGGTGACTGCCCGCATAGATCAGCATATCAGCGAGCTCGCCGTTACCGGTTTCTGCCGCCCAGTGCAGGGCGGTCATGCCATCTCCCTGCGCTTCGTTCACGTCGGCGCCGTCGCGCAAGAGTTGCTGTACCTGCACATTGTCGCCACGTGCCGCGGCATCAATCAGAGACTCTATTGCTGCATCAGCGCCTGACAGGAGCAGCGACAGGGCAAGCGCGGAAACAAGTAAGCGCATGTTCTTGAGTATCATCCCGTCCTCCCGTCAGATGGATAATTCGCCATTGCTGTCACCAAACGATTCCAGGTCGTGCCCGAACCAGTTGAGCACCCGGAGCATGGCATTCGCCATCGGCGTAGCATCAGGTGCCTTGATGTGCGATCCGCCGGTGTGGCGGCCGTTGGCGCCACCGAACAAGACAAGCGGGCAACGTCGGTGATTGTGAAGATTGGCGTCACCCATCGGTGAGCCCCACAGGATTAAAGACTGGTCGAACAAGCTGCCATCGCCATCCGACGTTTCAATCATACGTTCGATGAAATAGCCGAGCTGGCTGACACGGTACTGGCAGATCTTGTTGAACTCGAGGACACCCTCTTCGCGGCCGCCATGGTGGGAAGCCGGATGGAACGCGCGGTCAGAGCCGCTCTCCGGGAACGACCGGTTGGATGCGTCGCGCCCGGTCTTGAGCGAGATCACACGTGTCATGTCGGTCTGGAACGCCAGGACCTGCAGGTCGAACATCAGGCGAACATGTTCGGAATAGGAATTCGGGACGCCGGCAGGCGCACCCGGAAGCTCGCGCTTTGCGCCGCTTGTGTTGTTGTTCTCGACCATCTGGATGCGGCGCTCGATTTCCCGGACGTTCTCGAGGTAACGATCCACACGGCGCTGGTCCGCAGCGCTGAGCGTCTTGTTTATCGAGGCGACTTCTTCCGCGACCCAGTCGAGAATACTGCTTTGCGTACGACGGCGTGCTGCGCGCTCTTCTGCAGAACCGCCGGCACCAAACAGCAGATCGAATGCGGTACGTGGATTACGGATGGCCGGCAGGGGTTCAGAAGGCGATTTCCAGCTGATCGAATCCGTATAAGAGCAGGAGTAGTTGTAGTCACAGCCACCGCCCTTGTCGTTTGGCTCAATACACAATTGCAGTGACGGCAACAGGCTTTCGCGACCAAAGCGCTGCGCGTGCAACTGGTCCAGCGATGTGCCGACATGCAGGTCGGAACCCTGCGTCTGTTTCGGATGGGACTGGGTGAGGAATACGGAGGACGAACGAAAGTGATCGCCACCCACTTCTGCGGGTGCGAACGCCTCGGCCATTCGGACATCCGTATTACTGATAATCGTGAAGTGCTCGCGCCACGGTTCCAGCGACTTCAGTGCATTGGCAGACATGAGTTCGTAGTCACGACCTTCGGTCGAGGGTGCATAGAGGAACTGTGTCTGTCCCCATTCATTGCAGCCCGGCAGACCGTGCACTTCCTCAATACACACGAGCCGGGTTCGTTCATTGCCCGCGTTAGCCAATGCAGGTGTCATTGCATCGAGCAACGGCAGTGCAACCACTGCGCTGCCGCCGCGCAGAAAGGTCCTGCGGTCAATGGTCTTTTTAGTGACGAAGTGCATTTCGAATGTCCTTTTGATCAGGTTTCTAGCGAGTAACGATGTCTTCGTCCCCGGGAATGGCCACATCTTTCATGCGAAATGCGTCACTCATGATGACGCCCATGATGAGTGACTGAACAGGATAATTGTCAGGTTCGGTGTCCTGAACGATCTGGCGCACGACTGGCATGTCGTAATACTCGACTCGACGGCCGATGGCGTAGGCCATCAGGTTCGCCGTGAATTCGCGGACCAGCGGGAGCGGGCGCTTCAGGAGCATCGCGGTCAGGTCGGCCGGCGTGGAAATCTCGGTACCGTCATAGAATGTGCTGCGAGTATCGAGCGGTACGCCAAACTCGCGTATTCGCCATTTGCCGGTAACGTCGAAATTATCAAGCGCAAGACCGACGGGGTCCATAACCTGGTGGCACGCTGCACAAACGGGATTCTGGCGATGAATTTCCATGCGCCGGCGGGTGGTCAGAATTTCACCATCCGCGATTCCTTCCGTTTCCTCGAGGTCAGGTACGCCGGGCGGTGGCGGTGGTGGCGGTGTGCCGAGAAGCACCTGCACGACCCACTTGCCGCGCAGCACTGGTGACGTTCGGTTACCCAGTGAGGTCTGTACGAGGATACTGCCGTGCCCGAGAATGCCGTTGCGCTGATCGTTCGGGTAACTGACCTTGCGAAATTCGTCGCCGATAACACCCGGTATGCCGTAATGCGTCGCAAGCCGTTCATTCATGAAGCTGTAATTAGCGCTGTAAAGATCGAGGACGCTCTTGTTCTCGCGGACGAGGTGATCGAAAAACAATTGCGTCTCGCGTCGCATCGCCTCCATCAGCTGATAGTGATAATTGGGAAACCAGAATGCGTCGGGTTGTACGCCGTCGAGATCCTGCAATCGCAGCCACAGTGAGGCGAAACGCGTGGCCAATGCCTCCGAGCGAGGATCGGCGAGCATACGTTCGGCCTGCCGGCGCAGGGTTCTCGTGCGTGACAGTCGGCCGGCATCGGCGACCGCGAGTAGTTCTGCGTCGGGGTTACTGCCCCAGAGGAAGAACGACAGTCGTCGTGCGAGGTCACGGTTGGCGAGGCGATAACGATCGCCGGGCTCCGCGCGTGCCGGTTCGGCCTCCATGCGGAACAGGAAGTGCGGGCTGGACAAGACGGCCTCGAGCGCAGTGCGGATGCCCGTTTCGAATCCATCTTCTTGCGCACCGAGTTCGTAAAACCGCATGAGATCGCCGACGTCGTCATCATCGAGATCACGCCCGTAAGCCTGTTTCGCCAAATCCGCAATGATCGACCTGGCACACGGCGCTTCTTCGTCCGGCGACGTCGGACGGCAGGAGAAAATACGCTCACGTGTCGGCGTCTCGGAAACGCCGACCGGGTTGTAGGGTCCTTCGAGAGTCAGTCTCGTCAGGTGTGGCGGGGAAGTTGTGCCATAGCTCGTTTCCGTGCCGGTCAATGACCAGTCATTGGGTCGGATGAGATCTTCGTAGGGGCCATCCATCTGGCGAATGAATGCCGCGGTAACGCGATGCTGTCCCGCTTTAATAAACACGGGATCCGTTTCGATCGGGAAGCCTTTTCGACCCTGGAAGTCGATTCGACCGCCATAACGCACGAGGGCAACGCGCTCACCGTCAATGGAAATATCGATATCGTGAAAACGTTCACCCCAGCCGGAGATGAATCCCATCGAAAAGCGGTACTCGCCATCCGCGGGAAAGGTGTGCAGCACACTGATACCGCCACGCGTGCCGTAGGGCGCACCCTCCAGGCGTTCCCATTCATGTTGCGAAAGTGATGCTGGATTGGTGTAGGTCTTGGCCGTCGCCGGTGCGTCTTCCTGCCCAACGGCACGACGCGCGATGTCGCTGGCTGCGGTCAGGTAGGCCACCATCAGCGTGGTCGACAATCCCTGCACGTCGGCGATATTGTCGAAGCTGGCGCTGATCTGGTCCTCGGGCAGCCACTCCGACGGATCGACTGTCAGTCCCAGCAAATCGTCGATGAGTTGCGCGTATTCGGCGCGATTGACACGCTGGAAGGGCCTGCTGCCTGCACGATTCGCCTCGGCGGCAGCCCGATCGAGCCGGGTTTCCAGCGTAGCAACGAGATGATCGATCGCATCCTGGTCTCTCACCATTTCACGCGGCGGCATCTGCCCGGCACGCAGCTTGCGAATTAACTTCTCGGCCACAACCGGGTCGAGATGCGGTTGTTCTGCATCGAATGGCTGGAGGTTCAGCCCGGCCTGTAGCGTGTACTGGTTGTGGCAGGCAATGCAGGTGGTCTGGATGAGTTGATTCGGGTCCTGCGCATGCGCGGACAACGGCTGGACCAGCATTGGCAAAAGCGCCAGCGCAAACAAGGTCGATCTCGATATATTGTGCAAATCCACCGGTGCGATCCCCCTACACCTGAAGATTACGGTCCGCAATGCCTGATAATAGCGTCTATCGGTACCCAGTAGTGTCAAAAACGCAGCTTTGTTGCGGGCCGCATTGGTTTCAGTTGACAATATCGGCCGCCGATCGCCAACAAAAGGAAGACCATGTCTCTTGAAGAAAAAAGAACCGCTGGCGAGTCGTCGCTGGTCGAAGCATTTTTTGGGGGCAACCTGGTGGTGCGCATCGCTACTGGCATCGTGCTTGGCGTTGCGCTGGCCTGGATCTGGCCCGATGCGGCCGCTTCCGCCATGTTGCTTGGGAGTCTGTTCGTCAACGCACTGAAGGCCGTTGCCCCGGTCCTCGTTCTCGTGCTCGTTGCGTCGGCGCTGGCGAATCAAAAAGCGGGCCACCAGGCCCGGTTGCGGCCGATCGTGATTCTCTACCTCATCGGCACGCTAAGCGCTGCGTTTCTTGCCGTGATGATGAGCACACTGTTCCCGACCACTTTGTTACTGAGCGTCACCGATGTCGCAATGAGCCCGCCGCAGGGTATTGGCGAGGTTCTGAACAACCTGTTATTCAAGATCGTCGACAACCCGGTCAGTGCCGTCATGAATGGCAACTTCATCGGCATCCTGATGTGGGGGATCGCGACAGGCTTGGCCATGCGTCACGCGAATGAAACCTCGCGGACGATGCTCGCGGACCTGTCGCACGCGATCACGATGATTGTTCGTGTCGTCATCAGGCTTGCCCCGATTGGTATCTTCGGCCTGGTTGCCGGCAATCTCGCGGAATTCGGTTTTTCCGCGCTGCAGGGTTACGCGCGGATCCTGACGGTCTTGCTGACTTCGATGCTGATCATGGCGCTCGTGATCAACCCGATTATCGTTTTCGCAAGGACTCGCAAAAATCCTTATCCGACGGTCTTCACGGCATTGCGTGAAAGCGGCATTACCGCATTCTTCACACGGAGTTCCGCGGCCAACATCCCGGTGAACATGGCGCTTTGCGAAAGATTGAAACTCGACGAGAACACCTATGCCGTTTCCATCCCGCTGGGCGCGACGATTAACATGGGTGGCGCCGCTATCACGATTACGACGTTGACCCTCGCAGCAACCTATACCCTTGGCATCGAAGTCGATATTGCAACTGCACTGTTGTTATCGGTGGTAGCAGCCCTTTCGGCATGCGGTGCATCGGGTGTCGCCGGGGGTTCCCTTCTGCTGATTCCGCTGGCTTGCGGATTGTTCGGCATACCCAACGATGTCGCCATGCAGGTTGTCGCTGTCGGCTTCGTGATCAGCATCCTGCAGGATTCTGCCGAGACTGCACTGAACAGTTCGACGGACGTGGTATTTACGGCCGCCGTTGCAGGTATGAGCGAAGGGGAATCGTAGGCGCTCAATTCGACGGGTTCGTTACTGACGACCTCGCCCACCGCGACGGGCGATTTGTGTTCGCCACACTTCCAGCGCCAGCCGACTCTTGCGGCTTCGACTCAATCACTGCAGGCGCTGCGACATCTCGATCCGGTGCGCTAGTTGGGCGGAATCGTACGAACGATGCCTTCGCGACGTTTGTCCGCCGCACCGTCCAGACCATCTTCATTAACGACGATAATATGCAGGCCGGAATTTTCTCCGTTGCGTTCCTGGACATTGTAACCGCGCGCTTTCAGGTCGTCGGCGATCGCCTGTCCCGGCTCGACATTGATCTCGACCCGCACCGATTCACCGCGGGCAATGATATTCGGATGATCAACAGATTCCTGTGCGCTCATGCCCCAGTCGAGGACACCGACAATCGTCTTTGCGACATACGCCGGAATTGAGTTTCCACCCGGTGATCCAGTGATCATCAACAGGTCGCCTTCTGAATCGAAGATGATGCTGGGCGACATCGAAGAGCGCGGTCTGCGGCCCGGTGCGACTGCATTGGCTGGCCTTTCCTCATCTACTGATACCTCGAGGGCAAAGTCCGTCATTTCATTATTGAGCAGGAAGCCTGCCGCCCAGCGCTGTGTGCCGAAAGGCGCTTCGACGGTTGCTGTCATGGAAACTGCATTGCCATCGCCGTCAATGATCGACAAGTGCGTGGTACCGGCTGCTTCTTCCGTTGTGTCCGGTCCGAACAAAGCAGCGGACGAATCGCCGCGCAATACCTGGCCGGGATCCCCCGGCGTGGGCGTTGCACCCGGCTCAAATCGTTCCGTCGCGCGATAGCGCAGGTAATCCGGATTCAAGAGGTCGTCGAGCGGGATGTCGACTTCGTCCGGGTCGCCGAAATATTCATCGCGATCGGCATACGCCAGTCGCTGTGCGTCGACAAATGCGGCCACTTTATCCGCCTGGCTGTCAGAGCCTGTCAGCAGATGATCGTAAAGCGCCGCGATCATGATTTGTGCGCCGCCGGAAGAGGGTGGAGAACTTGTGCAAATCGACATGTCCCGGAACGGCCCGCAAATCACAGGGCGCCGCGCCGGTTCGTAGGCGGCGATATCCTCGGCGGTCAATGGGCCGGGATTGGGCTCGGCCTGTGCTGCCTTGGCGATAGCTTCGGCAATTTCGCCCGTGTAAAAGGCGTCGATGCCTTCGTTGGCGACACGGGTCAGCGTGTTTGCGTACTCCGGGTTCTTCAGCATGTCGCCGGCCTGCAGTGGATTGCCGCCGGGATAAAAGTACTCCGCCGAACCCGGTGCTTCGTCCAGGCGACTTTGCGCGGCCATCATTGGCAGGTAGTTAGCCAGCCTGGGAGATACTTCGAATCCCTCGGTGGCTAGTCGAATGGCGGGATCGAGCACGTCGGGCCACGGAAGGTGCCCGTGTTCGTCGTGCGCTGCCTTGTACATGGCGATCGCCCCGGGAACACCTATGGCTTTGCCGCTTTGCCAGGCATCGACGAACCCCAGCACCTCGCCGTCGACCATGAACATGTCGACGGTGGCGCCCGACGGCGCAATCTCGCGTCCGTCGTGGAAGACCAGGTCCCCGCTCTCGCTTTCATAGACCAGCATGAACCCGCCGCCGCCGATACCGGAGCTTTGGGGTTCTACGAGGCCAAGGACCGCATGTGCTGCAATGGCGGCATCAACGGCGTGGCCACCCTTCTGGAGAATCTCGATGGCGGCATGAACGGCGTGCGGATTCGCAGCGGTCGCGATCGCCCCCTTGTTCCAGCCTTCGATGTCTGACTGCGGATGCGTCTCGACGGCGGGCTGTTGAGCAGGCGAACAGGCCATCAGGAATGCGAAGAGAGAGGCTAACAGGTTGCGTTTCATTACGTTCCTAAAATCAGTTTTCATGCCCGGAAAGCGCGGCAATATACCTTAATTGTCTGTGCGATAGTCTCGTGGAATTCATTTAGGTACATCCCCGGATTGTGGGCGGCGGCGCAAGCCATAGGATTCCGGGGTGTTGTGCCTGAAACGCTCTGATTATGAATCTGTATGCTGACCCCAGGAACCTGAAAAAGCCGGTACCAGCCGGACGTGTATTCACTGCCGCAAAACCACTCGAAGCGCCGGAAGCGACTTACACGGTTTCCGCGCGTGGTAAGCCCGCAAATGCGCCGGTATACGCCTTTCTTCGGCGTCAGTTCGGGAATATTCCGCTACACGAGATCGAGAGCGTGTTCGGGTTTGTACAAAGAACCACG
Organism: uncultured Woeseia sp.; assembly: GCA_964630795.1. Classification (GTDB taxonomy): domain Bacteria; phylum Pseudomonadota; class Gammaproteobacteria; order Steroidobacterales; family Woeseiaceae; genus SZUA-117. The sequence continues at coordinate 14,166 of CAZVWF010000034.1, forward strand.
CTGTACGGTGGACGTTACTTCAGCGAGCGGGAGTTGACGGACCGCGACGTAACACAACTCAACAATGCTGGCATTGGTCTGAGGATTCCGATGACGAATCATTATGCAAGCAAAGCCGAGTATGAGGACGCGCGACCGCTTCTGAATCGCCACCATGCCAAAGTGAATTCGGTAATCATTACGAATGACGATCTGGCTCACTGGATACGCCGCGACTACCCGGATTACACGCTCGATGGCAGTGTCATCAAGAATCTGAAAACGCATCGCAAGATCAACGAAGCCCTGGATATCTATGATTCGATTGTCCTTCCAATGCGACTGAACGAGGATTTCGATTTTCTCGACAAGATCCGCGAAAAGGACAGGATTATTCTGTTTGCGAACGCGGGCTGCGCACTGACCTGCCCCTCCAAACTTTGTTACCCATCGGTTTCCGTCATGAACAAATTCGAGGGAGGCAAATTCAGGTGTTCCCAGCCGGTCAAGGAGAGGGACCTGCTGGGAATGGTCGATTTTCCGTTACGGCCTTATCTTGACATGGGCTTCACGCATTTCAAGTTGTTGCGAGCGTTGCCAAACGCAATGACCGGATACTGAAGCGCTTCCTGCTCGATCCGTGCTTTCGGCGGGCTGTGGTAGACTGCTGCGCCGTCAATGACTTCGTCGCTCTGGCCCTGGAGTTCCCCGATTCATGCCGTTATTCAAACGAACCCTGAGTGAATTCCTGTTTCGTCGCTTTGTGCTGAAGCACTACGGGTCCAATCTCCTGGTCGACCTGCAACTCGAAGCGAAGCGCGAGACGCTGGACTACGTCAAGGCGAACATGCCGGATGCCCCTTATTTTGAAAAGCATCAAAAGCTGGTGGACCACGTCGTTAACGAGGCGTCGTTGCCCGGCCTGTACCTCGAATTCGGCGTTGGGCGCGGCAAATCTATTCGCTGGATCAGTGCGAACGCGGGCCGACCGGTCCATGGATTCGATTCCTTCGAGGGAATACCCGAATACTGGAATGGTAATCCGGTCGGCGCTTTTGCACAGAAAAAACTGCCGAAGGTACCGGAGAATGTTCACTTCGAAATCGGCATGTTTGACAAGACGATTCCCGGTTTCCTGGAAAAGCACGATGACCCGATCGCAATGCTGCACGTCGACTGCGACCTCTACTCATCGACGGTGACAATCTTCGATACCCTGGGAGCACGTCTCCAGCCCGGTGCGATCATATTGTTTGACGAGTACTACAATTTTCCGCGCTGGCAGCAACACGAATTCAAGGCTTTCCAGGAATTCGTCACCGCTTCAGGGCTTGTCTACGAGTACATTGGCTACTCGGTGACGGGGCAGCAGGTCGCTGTCAGAGTTCTCGAAAACCCCATGTTTTCCGGTAAATGAATTGCTTGACGTTGTATCGCATGTCATTGCAGATGAGGCACAGAGCTAGAGAGACATGTCAGACACGGCGATAAGTGACTACACCGAATTATTAAACATGCCGGCGGGCACAGTGCTTGGCAGTTCTGACTGGCACCGGGTGACGCAGGAGGACATCAACCAGTTCGCGACGCTGACGAAGGATGAAGACCCGTTTCATATCGACCCTGCATGGGCGAAACAAAACTCGCCATTGGGTACGACCATTTCCTTCGGCTTCCTGACACTTTCGATGCTGACCTGTTTCTCCTACCAGGTATTCAATCGGGCAGGGTTCGTCTCAAGCGAGGATACCCAGCTGTTCAATTTCGGCTTCAATCGGATTCGATTGCCAGAGCCGGTGTCGGCAGGCGCGGAGATTCGTGGCAACTTCACTTTTGCGGGCGCGCGGGTGCGTGACAATGGCGGCATCGAGTTTACGACCGACGTCGTCATCGAGATCAAGGGGAACGAGCGACCTGCGCTGGTCGCTCAGTGGTTGGGCGTGGCCGTCAGGAAGTAGCTTCGCTTGCGCCGGGTCCGTTAAGTATGGCATCGCGGGTCAGCTCGATGATCAGGTCGATCTCCGCGGACCCCACTGCAAAGCGCGGGGTGTAGCGCAGTGAGTGCGCGCCACCGTGAATAACGCCAAGACCCTTACGCCGCAGGTAGTCTTCCGTACTGTTCTCGCCATAAACCTTGAACTGATCCGCCAGCTCACAGCTGAACAACAAGCCGGTTCCCTGCACGCCCGTAATTGCGCCGTCGAGTTCATCGGCCAGTGCCTTGAGGCGTGTGACAAGCTCGTCACCCCGTTCGCGGATGTTCTCTCTAAGCTCGGGTGTGAATTCGTCAAGCACGGCAACCGCAACATCCAGTCCGCGCGGATTGGTCGTCATCGTGTTGCCGTACACACCGTGACGGAATATGTTTGCTGCGCTCTCCTCGAGCGCCAGTACCGACAAGGGGAACTGGCCGGCATTCAGCGCCTTGGAGTAAGACTCCATGTCCGGTGGATCGAGTGTCTCGAAGCCGGGGTAGTCAACGATCGACAAGACACCGCAGGCTCGGAGGCCGGCCTGGATAGAATCGATGATGAACATGGATCCATGTGCACGCGTCAGTTCACGTGCCCGCTGATAAAACGCCGGCGAGATTGACTGACCGGGGTTGCCTTCGCCCATGACCGGTTCCATGAAGAAGGCTTCGATGAACTCTCCTGCCTTTTCAGCAGCTGTAAAAGCCGCATTGAGTCCTTCGATATCGTTGGGTTCGACGGTCAGCAGATAGTTGTCGTCACGAAATGAGGCGAGGTATTTTCGATAATTCTCCAGCGTGGAATCCGAGTAGCGGGCTGGTCGGGCCGTGCGGCCGTGAAAACTGCCTTTTAGCGTGATACCGCGGATTTGTGCGCCGTCGTAGCGGCCACCCGGATCCGTCATGTTTTTTGTGTTGATGTCCGCAATGCGCGAGGCCACCGAGTTGGCCTCCGAGCCACTGTTCAGGCAGAGGTAGCGGGAAAAGGGTGATCCGCCTCGCGTGTGTCCGATTTCCTTCCCGAGGCAGTGGATAAAGTCCATCTGGCTGACGCTGGCCGTCATGACATTGGCCATGACATGCGGCTGGTTCATTGCGTCAAGGACCGCGGGCGGTGCGTGACCGAGGCCAAGCATTCCGTAGCCACCGCAGTCATAAATGACCGCGCCTTTTAGGGTGACAATCCAGGGACCGGAGGCCGCGGCTGCGACATAGGGATTGACCGATTCAACGTCGTAGAAATTGGTGAAGCCCTGCTGCGCGCGAGCGACCTGGTCAGTCTCGTCCAGTGCCAGGAAATCCGGGTTCGTGGTTTGGCACTTCTGGAAGTGCGCGTACGCCTGGCCGACCGCCGTCGCCAGCGACGGATCGCTCTCGAGAAACCGCATGATGACATCATCGGCCAGGCCGGTTGTGCTGACCGAGCCACCCTGTGCGCGCATTTCCAATAGTTGGGAGAGATGTAAATTATCAGCAATTTCAGTAGCTTGAATCGACATGGGGTTTCCTGCAGGTCGATGAGAAGGCGCGCACTATAGCAAACGAAAAACGTCCGCAGCATTGCGAAAGTCCATATGATGATACGTGCATGGCGGGATGCCGGCCCGGGTTTCCCCGGGTCCGAATCCGTCGCTTGTCAGAAGTCAGCAAGCGCCATCGTGGTCAGCTTGCTACCGGTCTGCAGCACGATGTACTGCGTGCCTTCATGGACGTAGGTCGAGATACCGTAATTGACCATTCCCGGCATTTCGACAGCGCCAATCTGTTCACCGGACTGTTTGTCGACAAAGAACAAGGCCGGCGTGCCATCGGCGAACTGACTTGTATAGATGAACGCCGTCTTGGTCACTAGCATCTGCGCGTTGCGGCCCGTGCCGGTCTCGCCAATGTCGATGCCTTCGAGTACTTCGTTCTGGCTGACGCGATCAGGCGTCTCACCGATCGGCAGCTGCCACAGGTGATCGCCGGTGTTCATATCAATGGCCGTGATGTGGCTGTACGGCGGCTTGAACATTGGAATTCCCGCGGGATGACGAACCGCGTCGGAACGAAGTGATGCAAAGTCGGAGAACGTACGACCGGTCGGTGCCTCGATGTTCGGGTCACGTTCCGCGCCCGACACGACGATACGCGATGAACAGGCGGCACGTGTCGAGACATACAGAATGCCCGATTCCGGATCGGCGACGCTCGGTCCGTCGATATTCGTTCCACCGCCGTCACCCGGGCACCAGTAAGCGGCCCTGTATCCCTGGTCATTGTCGCGATGCAATGGCGGATTGAACAACGGTCCGATCTTGTGGTCCTTCAACGCCTCGATTGCCTGCTCGCGCAAGGCTGGCGTGTAGTCGACGAGATCGTCGTACGTCAGGCCCTGCATGCCATAAGCAGCAGGCTTGGTCGGGAACGGCTGCGTCTCGGCGAGCTTTTCACCCGGAATGTCCGAGGCTGGTACAGGCGTATCGACGATGGGCCAAATCGGTTCACCGGTAACGCGGTTATAGGTATACGCGAAGTTCTGCTTCGTAGTCTGGACGACGATCGGTACTTCCTCGCCATCGATGTTGACGTCCATCAGAACAGGCGCCGTCGGCGTGTCATAGTTCCAGATGTCATGTTTGACGAGCTGTGCATGCCACGCGCGTTCGCCAGTTGCCGCGTGGAGCGCGATCAGGCTGGTGCCGTACAGGTTGTCGCCCGGGTGGAAACCGCCGTAGTAATCAATCGTGACACCATTGGTCGGGATGTAAACGATGCCGCGTTCCTGGTCTGCTGACATCGGTGCCCAGGAAGAGATGTCGCCGGTGTATTTCCAGGCGTCGCTTTCCCAGGTTTCATGACCGAACTCGCCGGGCCTTGGAATGACGTGGAACTTCCACAGGAATTCGCCCGTTTTTGCGTCATAGGCAAGGATGTCGCCGGGGACATTTTCGATTCGTGACTGATAGTACCCTTGCTCGTGCGAGTTGCCGACGATGACAACGCCGTTCACCACGATCGGCGGTGACGATGTTGTGATGTAGCCATCCCCAAGGTCCATGCCCTCGTACGGGTCATGACTGTAGGGCAGGTCGGAGAGCAGGTCCGTCAGCATGTCGGTGACACCCGTTTCCGGGAATCCTTCTACACCGACAGGACGCCCCCAGTTTTCGAGCGGCTGACCGGTTTCAGCGTCGAGTGCGCTCAGGAAGAATGCAGGGGAGGAAATGTAGATGACACCACGGCCATCGATTTCGGCATAGGCAACACCTTTGCCGTAGTCGGCACGCATCGAGTACTCGTAACGCGGCGTTGCCGGCTCACCGTAAGACCACAACAGTTCGCCGTTCGCCGGGTCGAGTGCCACAACGTAACGCCTTGGTCCGGCAACGGTATACAACTTGCCGTTGATGTAGCTCGGCGTCGAACGTCCGCTGGCAGCATTGAAACTGGCGCCGTCCCAGACCCAGGCTTCCTCGAGGTCCTCAAAGTTCTCGAGGTTGATCTCGTCGGCGGGAGAGTAACGGGTATGTTCGGCGTCGCCACCGAGATATCCCCAGGTACCGTCTTCAGTGTCCGGCGCGTCCTTGATAACCGATGCCGTTGCTGACGCAGCGGACCCGGCACCACCTGGCGACTCCTGCGAACATGCGGTGACTGATAACGCGATGGCGATGACGCCGAAGCGCATAAAATGTAACGCGGATGATGCGTTTTTCATTCTAGCTCCCCCTGATTGTCTGCCCGCCTTCCCTGGGAATGGGGCGGCCTTCGCCATGGCGGTTTCTTTTTCAAATTGACCTGCAATTTTACGCCAATTGACGTTGTCGTTGGAGATTAAAAGGCGGTTTGATACAGTCAGTTAGCCGGTTTCGGGTTACCTTCGCAATCAAACAATTCCCGCAAACGGACCGCCCGTCTGAAGACGGACAAATAACAAGAATTCGACGACACCGGCGCCGGGGACCGCGAATGTATGACCTTTTCCTGACTGTGGTCACGACCGTCAGCGACTTTATGTGGGGTCCGTGGACGATGGTTTTCATCGCCTTCGTATCGGTTTTCCTGACCGTACGTGCCCGATTCTTCCAGGTCACCCGATTCGGTTACATTCTGCGCAACACCTTTGGGGCCATGTTCAGCCGGCGAGGTGATACAGATCCGGAGCGCATGACCCCGTTCCAGGCCACGACGACTTCACTGGCGGGCACGGTAGGCATGGGCAACATGGCCGGCGTCGCTACTGCGTTATCCATCGGCGGTCCGGGCGCCATTTTCTGGATGTGGGTGCTGGCTTTTTTCGGCATGATCACCAAGGCGGCGGAAGTCACCATCGCGGTCCACTATCGCGAAGTCGACGAGCATGGGCATATTCACGGCGGTCCCATGTACTACATCCGCAAGGCGCTGGGCTGGAAGTCACTTGCCGTGCTGTTCAGCGTCGGCGTGACGATCAATTGTTTTTTCAGCTCCTCACTCCTGCAGGCGCATACGGTAGGCCGTGCGTTCAACGCAAGTTATGGACTGAATCCCTATCTCATCACCGGGGCGATGGCTATCGTGACAGCCATGGTCGCCATTGGTGGCGTGCGCCGAATCGGTCGATTCTGTGAAGCGCTGGTGCCTTTCATGACGGTGAGTTATCTCATTGGCGGCTCGATCATCCTTATCAATAACATCGGCGAAGTCCCCGCAGCGATCGGCGAGATTTTTCGCTATGCACTGGCGCCGGCACCTGCACTGGGTGGTTTCGCGGGTGCCGCCGTGATGTCGGCGATACAGATGGGCATGGCGCGCGGGATGCTCTCGAATGAAGCGGGCCTGGGTACGGCCCCCATGGTGCATGCCAATGCCGAAACGCCACATCCGTTCCGGCAGGGGCTGTGGGGTGCGGCAGAGGTATTTGTCGATACAACCGTGGTTTGCACGATTACCGCGTTTGTCATCCTGAGTTCCGGCGTGCTGGCGAATGGCAATACAGGGATTGAAATGCTGCTGGATGCATTCGCCACGTTCTATTCCCCTGAACTTGCGAGCGGATTTATCTCGATCGCCATTCTGACCTTTTGCCTGTCCACGCAGATCGGTTTCTTTGTCTATTTTGAAACTGCCATCGTCAGCCTGTTTGGCGAGACCTTTTTTCGCTATGCGAAGTGGATCTACTTTCTGCCCGGTGTGGTTTTTGCCGGTATCACCAACGTTGACCAGTTGTGGGCGCTCGCGAATATTTCGGTTGCGGCC
>CAZVWF010000034.1:21346-27683 GCA_964630795.1 uncultured Woeseia sp.
GCGTTGCCGAATCTCGTCGCTTTGCTCGTGCTGTCCGGCGTCTTTATGGCGCTCATGAAAGATTACGTGTCCGGCGAGCATCGCTTTGCGACGGCGACTACGGACAAGACCCGACAATACATACGGATGGCGACATCCGATACGAAGGAATGAATACCTATGTCGTTTTACAAACTCGATGAAAGCGCGAACGGCGTCTACATCATCTCTGCCACGCCATTTACGGAAACCGGGGCGCTGGATCTCGAAAGCACCGACAAGCTCGCGGATTTCTATATCGAGAAGGGTGTGTCGGGAATCACCGTCCTCGGCATGATGGGCGAAGCCCAAAAGATGGCGCCCGAGGAGTCGGAGCAGTTCCTGCTACGAATACTCAAGCGGGTTGGTGGCGCTGTGCCGATCGTTGTCGGTGTGTCAGACCCGGGCATGAGCAACCTCGTTCGCTTGTCGAGGTTCAGTATGGACAATGGCGCGGCGGGCGTCATGGTTGCGCCGCTCGCGGGACTGGGAACAGAGCAAAAGGTCTATAACTATTTTGCCCAGGTCTTCGAAGCGCTGGGTGACGATATCCCGGTTTGCTACCAGGATTACCCGCTCGCAACCCGTACCGAGATTTCCGTCGCATTGTTCAACAGGATGGTGACTGATTTCGAGCAACTGGTGATGCTGAAGCACGAAGAGTGCCCCGGGCTGAACAAGATTTCTGCTGTACGCAAGGCGTCAGATGAGGGGTTGCGGCGTGTGTCCATCCTCTGTGGCAATGGCGGTCTTTACCTGCCACAGGAGCTGGCACGTGGTGCTGATGGTGCCATGACCGGTTTCGCGTATCCGGAAATGCTGGTCGCCGTCGTGGCACTGCATCGCGCCGGCGAACATGACAGGGCGGAGGATGTATTTGATGCTTATCTGCCGTACATTCGACACGAGCAGCAACCTGGCTTCGGGTTGGCATTACGCAAGGAGATGCTGCATCGTCGCGGCGTGATGGCATCGCCAAGAGTGCGGGCACCGGGACCGAAGATGAATGCAATGGACCATAAAGAACTTGATCGGCTGATCAGCCGGATCGAACAAAACATAGAGGCTTTGTAACGATGGACCTGGGAATTGAAGGAAAACGTAATTTGCCTGGGTGAACCGTAGAAGTCACAAAGGTCGGTGCAAATTGATCTTTAGTGTTTAGCAAAGTAAGAAACGATTAAAAAAATTCAAAGGTGAGCTGACTATGGATTTAGGTATTGAAGGGAAACGAGCCTTGGTATTGGCCAGCAGTCAGGGCCTGGGCCTTGGAATTGCAACCAGGCTCTGTGAGGAGGGCGCCAGGGTCATGGTTTGCGGTCGCGTGGAAGAAAAACTGCAGGGCGTCGCAAAGGATTTGAATGACAATTACGCGGGGACGGCCGAGTACGTCGTTGCGGATCTTTCCGACCCGGGTTCGGCTGCTGCAATCTATGGTGCCGCGAAAGAAAAACTCGGTGGCGTCGATATTCTCGTGAACAATACCGGAGGTCCGCCGCCAGGCACCGCGGATATGCCGGATACCGAATCGTGGAAGGCGCAGATCGACACGATGCTGATTCGCGTCATAGAAATAACGAATCTCTGCATCGAAGATATGAAGGCGGCTGGCTGGGGAAGGATCCTGACCGTCGCATCGTCCGGTGTCGTGCAACCCATTCCCAACCTGGCGATGTCCAACACGATTCGCTCGTCGCTCGTCGGCTGGAGCAAATCCCTGTCGAACGAAACGGCATCGCAGGGAATTACGGTCAACATGCTGTTGCCGGGCCGCATCCTGACTGCCCGTCTGGCACAGCTCGACAAGGCAGACGCCGAACGGACCGGCAAGACCGTTGAAGAGGTTGCCGCCGCGGGACAGGCCACGATTCCGGCCGGCCGCTATGGAACGGTGGAGGAGTTCGGTAGCGTGGGTGCATTCCTGTGCAGCGAACCTGCAAGTTATATGACGGGCGGCCTGGTCCGTTGCGATGGGGGCGCGATACGCGGCGTATAGCAAGATGGCGAAGTACGACCTGAAAATCACCGGCGGAACGGTTGCCAACTCGTCGGAGACGTTCGAGGCGGACATCGCGGTTCGTGACGGGCGAATTGTCGCGATTGGCAAGGATCTCGGCGATGCCGGGCGGGTCATCGATGCCAGTGGCAAGTATGTTTTGCCCGGCGGCATCGAAGCGCATTGCCATATCGAGCAGGAGTCTTCGAGCGGCCTGATGACGTCCGATGACTATTTCTCGGGCAGCGTGTCCGCGGCGTTCGGTGGCAATACCTGCATTGTGCCTTTCGCGGCACAGCATCGTGGGCAGACCCTCGAGTCCGTGCTCGAGCTTTATCATGGGCGTGCCGGACCCAAATCGGTGATCGATTACTCGTTCCACCTGATTCTCTCGGATCCCACTGATGACGTTTTACACCGGGAATTACCCCTGGCAATCGAGCAGGGCATTACGTCGTTCAAGATCTACATGACCTATGACCGCCTGATTGTCGATGACACACAAATGCTCGATATCCTCGCGGTCGCGAAGAAGCATGGCGCACTGACGATGATCCATGCCGAGAACAACGCCATGATCAAGTGGATGAGCGGCAGGCTGGTCGATTCCGGACATGGCGCACCGAAGTACCACGCGCTCAGTCATCCACGGACGGCGGAGTCGGAAGCGATCAATCGCGCGATCGCGCTGGCGGGTTTCATCGATGCGCCAATTTTGATCGTGCACGTTTCGACCGAGGCTGGCGCCCGAATCATTGCAAAGGCGCGCTATGACGGTCGCAAGGTGTTTGGCGAGACCTGCCCGCAATACATGTTCCTCAATGCTGAACAGATGGACTTGCCGGGTATGCATGGCGCGAAATTGTGCTGCAGTCCGCCGTTACGAGATCGCGCTTCGCAGGAAGAAATCTGGCGTTGCCTGCAGAATGGCACGTTCCAGGTTTATTCATCCGATCATGCGCCTTACAAGTTCGACGAGACCGGTAAGTTACACGCCGGCCCCGACGCCGAGTTTCCGAAGATTGCCAACGGCCTTCCGGGTATCGAGATGCGCTTGCCGCTCCTGTTTTCAGAAGGCTTCATGAAGGGTCGTATCACGCTTAACCACTTTGTCGCCCTGGCGGCGGCTAACGTGTCGAAGATCTATGGGCTCGAACACTGCAAGGGATCGATCACGGAAGGCAAGGATGCCGACATTGCAATATGGGATCCCGAAGAAAGTCGAACGGTTACCGCCGGGGATATGCACGACAACATGGAATACACGCCGTACGAAGGTATGCATATCACAGGCTGGCCGGTGACGGTCATTCAGCGCGGCAATGTCGTAGTCGAAAACAACGAATTGATGGTGGATCGCGGTGCGGGCGAGTTCGTGCCCCGCCGGACAATCGATTGCACCGGCATGCCCGGACGCCTGGCGCCCGAACTGGACCCGGCGAAGAATTTCGGGGTCGACTTCAACCTTTGATGCCCGACGTCCTCGTCATCAATCCGAATTCGAACGACCAGGTTACGGAAAACCTGCGTGAATCGCTCCGCGAATTCGATTCCAAGGCGTTGATCGAGTGTCGCACGACGGCTGGCGCTCCCTTCGGAATCGAGTCCGATGCCGACGTTGAAATTGCAAAATCGCTGGTGATTGAACAGGTCGCTCAAGAGCAACATCGCGATGCGATTGTCATAGCGTGTTATTCGGACCCCGGTCTCGCGCAGTGCCGGGCGCAGTTCAGCACCCCGGTATTCGGCATGCAGGACAGTGCATTGCGGGCGGCAGCGAGTGATGGACGCCGCTTCGGTGTTCTCGCGTTAGCAGACGAGTCGATTGCTCGTCATCTACCCTGCATCGACGCACTCGGACTGACGAATTCGCTGGCGGCGGAGTTGCCGCTCAATATCTCGGTCGAGCAATCGGCCGGTGACCCCGGGACGCTCGATAAGGTCATCGAAACCGGGAGGCGACTCATTGATGAGTTCGGCGCAGAGGCCGTCGTCCTTGGATGCGCCGGCATGGCGGCACTTCAAAAACCTGCAGAGCGAACGTTGGCAGTGCCTGTGATCGAGCCCGCGCAGGCAGCTTTCTCCGAAGCCTTTGGCAGGCTTGATGAAGGTTCCTGACGATGACAAGAAGCTACCCTTGCAGCCAGTCAGACAAGAGACGACTGGTGATCATGAGCGCTAGCACCGTTGTGCCCACAAAAGCCAACGCGATTAGCCAGTACCTGGCGCGGCTCAGCTTTCGTCTGATCTTTGTCGCAAGACCGTCAGTCCGGTCAGCCGGAGCCGGGATTTCCTCGAACGTAGCTACGAAAGCGTAGGTTGCGAGCGCCCATATTAGTCCTATGAAGCAGGGCTCCAGGTACTGGCCCAATTGATTGGATCCTATGCCAAGTAAACTGGCTGCAATCAATCCCAGGAAAAGGGCGCCCAATAAAATGGCTGGAATTCTAAGAATCTGAATCGCCTGGGCAACGCGCTGAAACTTGTCGATCATCGGTTTTTGGTGAGCCGGGCTGACAGGACCTTATTATCCTTGATCCTTGTGGCAGAATATATGTGGCGATTCGTCCTGAGGACCGGTTAGGATAAATCTCAATGAATACTAAGGAATCGTCAGTTCACAGTTTGTAGATACGTACACCCAAAAGTCGGCCGCTACTCTTATCAGAAAACAAGAAAGCACCCTTGGAGGGTGCTTTCCTGATCATTCTTTTGTCAGGATCTACGCTCTGTCGACGGCCTCGGCGATATTGTCCAGCGCCGTCTTGATCAACGGGCGCGGTGCACCGAGATTCATGCGCATGAATGTCTCGCCGCCGGGGCCATAGTTCCGGCCCGGATTGAGCTGGATGCCTGCATTGTGAACCAGCCACTCCTCGACGATGTCGACAGGCCGTTTCGGGTCGTCGCCAGACTGACTTTTGTCCGACTTGCCCTGTGCGTCGATCTTGTCCATCAGGCCACCGACGTCTACCCACGCGAGGTAGGTGCCTTCCGCCTTGGTGTAGGACATGTCCGGGAGGCTTTCCTTCATATACGACTCGACATATTCGTGATTGCCATCGATGTAGGCGAGTAACTGATCGAGCCATTCCGCACCTTCACGATACGCGGCTTCGTTGGCGACCAAGCCAAGCGTATTGAGATCCACACGGTGGTTGTAACGAACGCGATCCTTCAGGACCGGGTTGGTCGTAAACCAGTAGGCGTTCTTCATTGCTGCAAGGCTGAACGTCTTGCTGATGGCTTTGAACGTGATGCTGTTGTCGACGATGTCCTTGTCCGGCAGGCTCGCAAACGGCGTGTACTTCTGGCCCTTCATGACAAAGTCACAATGAATCTCGTCAGCCAGTACCGTCACCTGGTTCTCGAGGCAAAGCTGCCCCATGCGCATCAGGTCTTCTTCGGACCAGCAGTTACCCGTCGGGTTCTGCGGGTTACACAGCAGAAACGCGGGCGTGTCCGGCCCCAACCGGGACTCGAAATCGTCCCAGTCGATTTCCCACTTGCCGTCCTTGTTGAACATCTTGTTTTCGTTCGCGACCGTTCGGCTCCAGCGCAGATCGCCGTAAAAGCCGTTGTAGGTCGGCGTGTTGACCAGCACTTTCTGCGCCGGGTCACACAGCGTGTTCAGGGCCGCAATCAGGCCTGGATGAACGCCGCTGGAGATAACAATCGAATCCGGATCGACATCGATACCGTGACGTTCGCGGTTCCAGTCGGTAATCGCCTCGATATAGGAATCGGCAACCCGTGTGTAGCCCCAGTTCTCATGCGCAATGCGTTTTTGCAGGGCCTCCGTGATGCAGGGTGCATTCCGGAAATCCATGTCGGCGATACCCATGCCGACCTTGATCTTGCCGTCACCCCATTTAGTGACCTGCGAGTCCCACTTGATGCATTCGGTACCGAAGCGGTCGTAGACCTCGTCAAAATTGTATGCGCCGCCTGATGCACGCGCGGTTTCCGCTGCCGCTGCTGTCACCGATGGTGTGCCGACCGCGCCAGCCAACGCCGTCATGCCTGCCCCTTTCAGGAACGACCGGCGATCGAGTCCGGATTGCTTAGCCATTGATATTCCCCAGAAAATCTTGTGGGTGACCGACGGGGCCGCCCGGCCCGCCTAGCATAGTCCTATTGCCGGGAGACCGCAAAAAGCGCACCGGCACCGAATCTCTATGTCTCGGATTTCAAACACAAAAAAGCCCGGCGCGCCGAGATGCTGGCGGGCCGGGCGATTTGTCAGAATGCCATCTAGGCGGCGTTGATGGCCTTCGCCACGAGGTCGAGCGCTGCCTTGACGACTTTACGTGATGAGCCGAC
>CAZVWF010000035.1:0-26448 GCA_964630795.1 uncultured Woeseia sp.
TCTCCTATTTAACCGCGTCGCTGACCTGCATGGAGATGATGCGGCGCCACCAGGGCCGCGGCTATACCGAGATGCTGGGCGACTGGGTAAAGGGTGCCGAGGGGCTGGTCTATGTGTCGATTATTCTCGTGCTCGCCTGGTCACTGAGCTCGGTTACCAGCGATATACGAACCGCCGATTACCTCGCCTCACTGATTGGTGATTCCGTATCTCCCGCACTGTTTCCGGTTCTTGTCTTTGTAATGGGTGCACTGATATCCCTGTCGACAGGATCCTCATACGGCACCTTCGCGATTCTGATGGCAATCGCGGTGCCGGTCGGTTTTCAGCTGGAGGCGTCGATGTATCTCACGATTGCCGCGGTCCTCAGCGGTGGCCTGTTTGGCGACCACTGCTCCCCGATTTCGGATACAACGGTGCTTGCCTCCGTGGGCGCAGACTGCCCGCACCTGAACCACGTGACGACGCAGGGCGCCTATGCAGGCCTGACGGGAGCCGTGACCATCCTTGCCTACTGGATGGCCGGCATCTACGAGACGCCCTATGTACTCCTGGTCGCTATGGTTATCCTTATCTTTGCGATGACAACCGCTATGCGTTTGTTTGGGGGACCTGCCGTAACAAACACGCACCCTGGAAGCTAACTTACATTAAATAAGAATCCTAATTACTTGTTTTAAAAAGGTATTATAGAGTGCCCACTTATCAATTCTGCTGTACTCTCAAGGTCTCTACCGCTGCCCTGCTGCTCGGCGTGTTGACGGCAAGCGTGCTGGCGGCTGCGCAGGAGCAGCCACGCTTTACCCATGCCGACTTCGTCGAGGGCGAACGCTCAATGGCTAACCTGGTCGAGTTCCCGGACGTCGATGGCGATATCGAGGTCATCGTTACATGTACAGGCATCGCGTCAGCCAAAGGACGCCTCCAGGAAGCCAAGTGCTCGGCGCCGAATGATCCGGATCTCGACTTCACCATGGCGGTCAGTCGACGATTCAATGCCGCCCGCCTGATACCGGCAACCGTGGATGGGAATTCCGAAGAAGTTGACTTCCAGTTCGCCGTTCACTTCAGGCAGGAAGACGACAGGCAGACGGTCAACGTCTACCCCAACAATTCGAAAAATGTGGACAGGCTCGGGCTGGACTATTTATCCGCACAACGTTTCTCGCCGTACGTCTGGCCGAACCGATGCGGCAGCTGGAGAAGGGAGGAGCTCATCCTGGAGGTGGCGATCATAGATGCCACTGGAAGTCCCAGGAATATCGACCTTGTCACGGCAGGATCATCACTCCGACCAAACTGCAAAGCCGCACTTGAGAATCAATTGAAAAACGGGCGCTGGATACCTGCGAGCTACAAGGGCCAGTTTGTCGACTCAATATGGGTCAATCCGATTATCCTTAATCGCATGGCGTATAAAAGGCAGCAATAGCGTTATGAAAAAGCCAACCGATTCTCCGGGCATGAATCGCGACATTACGCGGCGAGATTTTCTCAACGGGGTCGGCATTGCGGTGACGGGCTCTTTGGTCTCGAACCCGGTCGCGGCAGCCATCGGCAATACGGCCGTATCAAGCGCCCAGATGTCGGCCGACTACTACCCGCCTGCTCTGTCCGGAATGCGCGGGAGTCACCCCGGGTCTTTCGAGCTCGCACACCGGCTGCGTGACGGCGAGCGTTTCGACGACCCATCGGTATCTGTTGATCTCGGCGAGGTCTATGACCTGATCGTTGTCGGCGGCGGGATCAGCGGACTGGCCGCTGCTTATTTTTTTCAGAAAGAGCGCGGCCCCGACGCGCGCATATTGATCGTCGACAATCACGACGACTTTGGCGGACACGCGAAGCGCAACGAGTATCACTACAAGGATCAAATGCTCATTGAGCTTGGCGGTACCGCTTATATCGAGAATCCCCGCGAGTACCCGGAGAATGCAAGGATGCTCCTCGACGAACTCGGTATCGACACAGGCCAGGCGCGCGACGTATTCGATCACGATCGATACAACGACCTCAACCTGCGCGGCAGCGTGTTCTTTGACAAGGAGACATTTGGCGAAGATCGCCTGGTCACGGGCAAAACCGGCTTGCGCAATACCGACTATCAAACGGCCTACATTACGCTACCCGCGGAACTCGAACACAGCGCCGGTAACGAGGACGACGTTCGTGCCTTTTTGGCACGTGCACCTGTTTCCAAGTCGGCGCGGGATGAAATCGTCGATCTGTTTTGCAGCGATACCGACCCCATGCCCCACCTGTCGGTTCCCGGGAAACTTTCGGCGTTGCGAGAAATCAGTTATCTCAGTTATCTCGAAGACGTCGTGGGTGCCAGCAAGGAGACCGTCGAATTTCTGCGTATGTGGCGGGCCAGCTACATGGGTAATGGCGTCGATCTTACGCCCGCCTATGCTGCCCTGCGCTACGGCCTTCCGGGCGCAAAGGGCCTCGGCCTGGTGGATGAATTCAGAAAACCCGGTCATCAGCCTCATAATTACAAGGACGATTTCCATTTTCCAGACGGCAACGCCTCTATCGCACGCATGCTGGTTCGCAAACTTGTCCCGGCCGTTGCACCGGGCAACTCAATGCACGACATCGTATCCGCGCGATTCGACTACAGCCAACTGGACCAATCCCGCTCGCCGGTTAGAATCCGCCTCAATGCCACCGCTGCAAATGTCCGGCATCTCGACAACGACACGGTCGAGATGACCTACCTGGAAGGCGGACAAAGCAAGCGCGTCAGGGGCAGTAATTGCGTGCTCGCGTGTTACCACTCGGTGGTGCCACATATCTGCCCTGAATTGCCCGTGCAGCAGAAAGACGCGCTGTCAAAAACGCGCCGCATGCCGCTGGTCTCCGTGTCTGTATTGCTCGACAACTGGACGGCATTCGAAAAACTCGGCATCAAATCGGCCTATTGTCCGGGCAGCTTTTACTGTGACATGAAACTAACCTACCCGCTTCGATTCAACGACTACCAAACCCCGGACACGCCGGATCAACCCATCACCATTCGGATGTATCGAATTCCATTGCCCGGCGGCGAGATTCCGGCCGAAGAACAATTTCGCCTCGGCCGGCACGAACTTCTTTCGATGCCATTCGAGACCTTCGAGCATCACGTACGCGACCAGCTCGGGCGCATGCTGGGCGACGGGGGTTTTGATTCCACACGCGATATTCAGGGCATCTCAGTCAACCGCTGGCCGCATGGGTATGCGGTCGGCTATGACTACGAGACCGAACAGATGAATTACTGGTCCGAGGCGTGGCCCGACGAGAAAAGGCTCTGGTTGGCCGGCCGGAAGCGATTCGGCCGGATTTCTGTCGCCAACTCCGACGCAGGTGCGTCTGCGATGACTGAGTCGGCAATTGAACAGGCCTGGCGCGCCACACAAGACCTGCTTAACGACTCGTGAGCAAGTTCGACCCGATTTACCGGCGATCGCTGGAACAAATGGAAGGCTTCTGGGCTGAGGCCGCCGCCGATATTCACTGGGACAAGCCGTGGGAGAAGGTGCTGGACGAATCCAATGCGCCCTTCTATCGCTGGTTCTCCGGCGGTCAGTTAAATACCTGTTATAACGCACTGGACCGTCATGTAGAAAATGGCCGGGGCGACCAGGCCGCCCTCATCTATGACAGTCCGATCACGGGCGGGCAGCAAACCCGCTCATACAAGGTACTGCGGGATGAGACGGCCCGGTTCGCCGGTGCATTGGTCGCGCACGGTGTCGGCAAAGGGGATCGTGTCATCATCTATATGCCGATGGTGCCGGAAACCATCGTCGCCATGCTCGCTTGTGCACGGATTGGCGCCGTCCATTCCGTGGTTTTCGGTGGCTTCGCATCCAATGAACTCGCAACGCGCATCGATGACGCGCAACCGCGTGCGATCATCTCGGCGTCTTGTGGCATCGAGCCCAGTCGTGTCGTCACCTACAAACCGCTGCTGGACAAAGCGATCGATCTCGCCCGTCACAAACCCGAGTGCTGCATCATCCTGCAACGCCCCCAGGAGACGGCTGCACTGCGGGACGATCGTGATATTGACTGGATGGATGCTGTCGCGGACGCGGTACCGCAGGACTGTGTGCCGGTCGATGCCACTGATCCGCTTTACATCCTGTACACATCAGGGACGACGGGGGAGCCCAAAGGAATCGTACGCGACCATGGTGGGCACGCGGTCGCCCTCCACTGGACAATGCAGAACATCTACGATGTGAAACCGGGCGAAGTCTACTGGGCCGCCTCCGATGTCGGCTGGATCGTCGGCCATTCTTACATCGTCTATGCCCCGTTACTGCATGGCAACACGACGGTGCTATTCGAAGGAAAGCCGGTCGGCACACCGGATGCCGGCGCATTCTGGCGCGTGATCGCCGAACATAAAGTCGCCTGCATGTTTACGGCACCAACAGCCATTCGGGCGATCAAGCAACAGGACCCCGACGGAGAATTTGCCAGGCGTTACGATCTGAGCCACCTTCGGTCCCTGTTTCTTGCCGGCGAGCGCTGTGATCCGCCGACGCTGGCGTGGGCCGAAGATATTCTCGGTGTACCGGTCATCGACCACTGGTGGCAGACGGAAACCGGCTGGGCGATAGCCTCGAACTGCCTGGGCATAGACACACTGCCCATCAAGGCCGGTTCCGCAGCACGCGCCACGCCCGGCTGGGACGTTCAGGTACTGGATCCCGATGGCCATGAGATGGCGCCCGGCGAGGTCGGCGCCATCGCCTGCCGCCTGCCGTTACCACCTGGCACACTGCCCGGTCTGTGGCAGGCGAATGACCGTTACAAGCATGCATACCTCGATCGGTTCGAAGGCTATTATGAAACCGGGGACGCAGGGTATATCGATGCGGATGGCTACATTTTCGTCATGGCGCGGACGGACGACATCATCAATGTTGCGGGGCATCGACTTTCGACAGGCGCAATGGAGGAAGTACTGGCCGCCCATCCCGACGTAGCGGAGTGTGCCGTCGTCGGTGTCGCCGACGAATTAAAAGGCCAGATACCGATCGGCTGCGTCGTCCTCAAAGCAGGTGTCGATCGGGCGCCCGAGGCCATCGTCGGCGAGGTCATCCATATGATCCGTGACCGGATAGGTCCTGTCGCCGCATTCAAAAAGGCCGTGGTTGTCTCGCGATTGCCCAAAACACGTTCGGGCAAGATCCTGCGCGGAACGATGCAACGTATTGCAGATAGTAAAGACTACCGAATGCCGGCGACAATCGAGGACCCGGACGTACTCGACGAAATCCAGGCGTCTTTGCAATCGATCGGTTACGCCTCACAGTAGGCGGTCGGCGCTGACACACCGATCTCAATCGCGCTTGAAATCCTTAACCTGAAGCCTGGTTTCGTGACCGGCAAATGTCTGCCCGGACTGATCCTGACCCTTCATGTAGGTTCGTTGCCAGCCTTCCTTCTGCGCCACTGATCCTTCCTGCTGAAGTTCCACATTGAAACGCAAACGGTCTTCACGCCAATCCGTGTACTGCCGGTAGAGCTTCGGGTTCTCATTCAGGTTCTTGAGCGTCGCGTCGAACTTCCTCAGGTAGTGACGCGGATACGGCAACACGGTTGCAATGGGTTCATCCTGCTCAAACCGAATCTTGTGCCGCTTGCGGGTAAACTGCCAGTTCATCGTAAAAGTAAACGGTGCCCAATCCGTTTCAATAATGCCTTCAAGCGCTGCAATCCCGTCCTTTGGCAAATTGGCAGGACCTTTGACCCAGAGGTTGTGTGTCTTCGTGGTTCGAAACAGATAACCCAGCGAAAACGTCAGCACGCCATGACCAAAATGCGAGCCGACCAGTGGGTTCGGCTCGCCATCAAACTTGATACTGATTGCATCCAGCCCTTCTTTGCCATTCCAGCGCGCGGTAAATGGCACCTGGTTGAGGACCTCCCAGCCAACCTGGTTCGCAATGGCCAGCGGCAGGCAGCGATACGCGAATCGATCGGGAAGATCTTCAATCCACTCCCGCGCACGTTGCGCCGGCCGCAACGGCATTGGCGATTCGACCACCTCGTAGGCCGTAATCTGTAATTTATCCTTCAACGAGCCACTTTGTAATCATGGAGAAATCGGCTGGCGTCAACGATGAGGCAGAAAGCTGTACCCGTCCGACTGCAGTGTTACCAGCATGGTCATCGCGGACAGCCCTACTTCCACCGGCTCAGCCAGGACGCTTTTATTGAGCCCCCGAAAACCGAGTGACTGACCACAGGCATAAAACTGGACACCGGCCTCGGCCAGATCATTGATCAGGGCCAGCGACGGATTCTTCACGCCAAACATCTCTTCATAGGCGTCGTCATTCAACATTGCCAGCAAGGTCTGACCGTGCACGACAACGGCGACATCGAGATTTTCCAGCGGCACACCGTTTTTCCCGTGCATGTTCATGAAGCGAGCCACGACAGAAAGGGGTCGATTCACGTCCGTCTTTTCCCCGGGGTACCCGGTCAGTTCATAAACCACCCGGTACTTTTGGCTCTCCCGCAGGGGCACATCCCTGTCGGCAACTTCGAAAGCGGGGCCGCCAGCCTCAACGTAGGGTCCGGTAGAGGGTGCCTGGGCCGACGCCTGGGTCGAAATCAGGCCGGCAACAATCAGACTAATCACTCGAATAATCATTTATATTTCCTTGATTAATAAGTATTTTTTTAATCCATATCAGGTTGGAAATCCCGGTGGGCAAGCCATTGTTCCTGTACCGAGGCCCACTCTCGGCACCTGCGATCTGCAGCGCAATATACAGCAAGCCCCGCCGTGCCGGACGAAGAACTACTCGCCGTTATCGTCCGCGCCTACCTCTCCGTCCAGCGTGTACAGGTTGTACCAGGACATCATGTACAACATCGTCCGCATATAATTCGACGGCTTCGTGCCTGTCCCGTGGTACTGATCGTTGAATCGTAACAGGCGCGCCGGCACACCGCGCATCTTCAATGCGGCGTAATATTCCTCGGACTGGGCCATCGGTGTGCGCAGATCCTGCTCACCTGTCATCACGGCCGTCGGCGTGTTGACCTTGCCAACATGCATCAGGGACGAGTGGTGCAGCCAGTCGGTCGAGTCCTCCCAGAACGGTTTCTGGAAGAACGAATAAGTGAACCCGGGAATATCGGTTGTACCCGCCATGCTCAGCCAGTTGGATACCGGGCAACGTACCGCTGCAGCAGCAAATCGGTCTGTGTGACCGATGACCCAACTGGACAAGACGCCACCTCCGCTGCAGCCACCAACGTACAGGCGCTTCTCATCGATGTAGCCCTGCGCGATGGTCGCATCGACGCCACCCATCAGGTCGAGGTAATCCACACTCGGGTAGGCATGGTCGATCGCTTGCGTGAACGCTTCCCCATAGCCCGTACTGCCTCGCGGATTGGTATACAACACGACGAAACCGTTGGCGGCGAAGACCTGGTACTGAAAGTTAAAGGCGCCTCGATACATCGCAAATGGACCACCGTGAATTTCCATGAGTAATGGATAGGCCTTTTCCGGGTCGAAATCGGGCGGCTTGACGATCCAGCCATGTGCACGATTGCCATCGGACGCCTCAAACCAAATCTCTTCGTGATGGCCCAGGCTCTTGTTTGCCAGCAGATCGTCATTGACCGTGGTCAACTGTTGCGGGGAACCACGCCCGCTCAGCGAATAAGACACCACATCACCCGGTTCGTAGAACGATGCCCCGATGCCAACACCGACATTGCCATTCCGGTTCACGGAATTGAGCGTCATAGAATGCTGCCCTTCCGTGACCGCGCGGACGTCGCCGTTCAGCCCCATGTAGAACACGTTGATGTAGCCCTCATCCTGGCCGGTGAAATAGACACCCCGATTGTTGCTGGCCCAGATCATGTTGCCCACGGGTCGCTCGAAGTCATCGTTAACCTGTCGCGCGTCGCTGCCATCCGAATTCATGACGTGTACGCGCGGCAGTTCGTATGTGGCTTCCGTGGCCGGGTAGCCCGTGTATGCAATCTGCCGGCCGTTTGCTGAAACCTCCGGTGCTGTCCAGAAGCCCACCTCATCGGTCAGTTGAGTAATATCCGTAGATTCAGTCTCGATGGCATAGATGTGTGACCGTCGATACGCAAGATCCCACCCGGGTTCGTTCCAGCCGTCGAAGACGATGGAATCCCCGTCCGGCATCCAGCTCAGACCGGCACCATCAAACAAACCATCGAACTGAGCGCCAACATGCCATTCGCCGTCGGTCAACTGGCGTGCCCTGCCTGACTCCGCCGGCACCACGAACAGATGCGAGAATCCCGGATCCTGAAATCCGACGCGATCCTGGCGGTAATGCAAGCGATCAAGGATTCTTGGCGGCTTGCTCCACGTTGCACCTTCCGGTGCGGACGGGAGATCGATCGACCAGCTATCTTTCGCCGGCACAATGGCAACAAACGCGATCTGGCTGCCATCGGGCGACCATTCAGGCGACGATGGCGTCACATCAACACGGGTGACCTGCGATACGGCCCCTTCGTCGTCCATCCAGCGCACAAAAATCTGCGGCTTGCCATTGTCACCGCTCGTGATGAACAGGATACGGCTGCCGTCCGGCGACCAGCGCGCGTTGGATCCCTTCTGCAGGAAGCGATGCCGGACACCGTCCGCGTCCATGATCCAGAGCGCCGAGGACCAGCGATCCGTCTTCTGGTCCACCCAGCGACGGGTATAAATGATCTGGCTGCCATCCGGCGATATCTGCGGATCCGTGACCTGCTCGAAATCCAGGTAATCCGCAACCGACAAGTGATGGTCGTCGGCAAGGGAGGGTAGCGAGAAAAGCAGCAGCGCAGCAGATAGCAGCGCTATTGGGCGTGGCATCAACATGGTTCGATCTCTCTTCGTTATTCGTAGTGCTTTGGCCGGGCAATCGAAAGAACCTCCCGGCTTACTGATAGTAACCCATGGATATCTACCGACGTAGCCGAAATCCCGATGAGTTCTTCTATGACCTCAGCGATTCGGGCACGTTGCGCCATGCGAACAAGGAGACCGATGACCAAGAATCGGTCTAAATCCGGCTGACCGGAGACGAAAAAAAGTCTTTTTACGGGCGAGTTCGCATTCTATCAACGGTAGAATGCGGGTATCGGCGGAACGGAGTGCGGTATGGTCCTTCTGGGTGAAATGCGACGGCGCAACATTTTCAAGGTCAGCCTGGCCTATGCCACCGTATCCTGGTTAATTGTTCAGGTCGCTGACTTACTGCTTCCCGTATTCAACGCACCCCTGTGGATCGTGCAGGCCCTCGTACTAATGTTGATCCTGCTTTTCCCGGTCACGGTTCTGTTGTCGTGGGCCTATGAACTGACACCAGAAGGATTCAAGGCAACAGCCGATGTCGATCGAACACAAAGCATCACGATCAAGACCGGCAAGAAACTCAACCGTATCGTTACCGTCCTGCTTTCCCTTGCCGCACTCTTTCTCGTCTTGGACAATTACCTGATTGAGGGTGAAGTACTGCCGGACCCGGACGTCGCATATCGACAATCGATCGCTGTTCTGCCCTTTGCCAATCGGAGCGAAGTCGAGGCAAACGCAGAGTTCTTCGCAGACGGCGTGCACGGTGGGTTGCTTAACCGGCTTGCCCGCCTGTCAGATCTGCACGTAATCGCACGCACCTCTGTCATACGCTATCGGGATGCCACCCTCAATTTACGCGAGATCGGCGCGGAACTGGGCGTTGGCAGTATTCTCGAAGGCGACGTTCAGCGTACCGTTGACGCGATTCGCATTAATGTCCAACTTATCGATGCGCAAACCGATGAACTAATCTGGGCGGACACCTATGAGCGAGCATTAGATGCTGCAAATATCCTCACCCTGCAAAGCGAAATTGTCGCGGAGATCGCTGACGCACTCGATGTCAACCTGAATGACGCCGAACAGGCGGGACTCGAAACAGTATCAACGGAAAACCTGGACGCGCTGGATACCTATTTTGTCGGCAAGTTACGTGTCGCGGACAGGACTGAACCCTCGCTCCGTACGGCCATCGAAGCCTTTGACCGCGCTACCCAACTGGATCCTCAGTTTGCTGCGGCGTGGGCCGGCCTGGCCGAGGCCTGGCTCGTATTACCCGGCCGGACGACGAACGCGGATCCGCAACGCGTGCGACGCCGTGCTTCTTCGGCCGCCATTCGTGCGGTCAACCTGGACCCCGACCTACCCGATGCGCAGACAGTACTTGGCTGGCATCTTCTATTGCATAACTACGACTGGCAAGGTGCCGAAGACGCCTTTCGACGTGCATTGCAGATCGAATCCACCCACATCAACGCATTACACGGGTATTCGAACTTATTGTCCTGGCAAGCCAATCATTCCGATGCCCTCGCTGCGGCCCGTCTTGCCGTGAGCACGGATCCGCTCTCCCCATTGATGCGAATAAACCTGAGTTACGTTTTGATGAACGCAGGAGCCTGGGACGAAGCCCTGGACGTAGCAAATGCGCTGATTTCCCAAGGCATCTATCCGTCGCTACTCGTCAATACCTGGATCGGTGCGCTGCGAAGCACGCGGACCGATGTCTCCACCGACATGCTGGCGCGGTGGGCCGCGGCGACTGGCCGCGATCCCGAGGCCGTCGCTACCGTCAATGCGCTCGTCATGCGAAGACAGTCTGACGACGTACCAGTAACTATCGATCCCGCGCTCATTGACCGCTTGATGATTACCAATGAGCTGGCCGAATTGCAGGCGGCGTTGGGCAATGCCGATGCAACGCTGGACGCACTCGAAGCCGCCGTCCAGAGTGGCACGGGGTCCGGCAGCCTTTTGTCGATGAAGATCAACCCTTCCTATGACTTCATCCGCGACGACCCGCGCTTCCTTGCGCTGATTTCAGAGGTCGGGCTTGAATAGCGGCTTACCTGCACAGGCTGCGGATTGTCGGCCTGCACCCGTTGGATCAGTGTAGCGGCACGGGCTAGCTCTGCGATATCCGGGCCGAGACGGCCGCCCTGGACCCTGGGTGTATGGGCGACACAGGCGCGTGCACATCGGGTAATTGCATTAGCGAAAGCCCCCGCTATTCGACAGACACCGGTAGGGACAAAACATTAAAGACCGGACCAGCATGCCTGCCCTGCATTGTGCGCGATTCACTGGATGCCAGCGGTATTCCGGACGACCCGGGCGACTGGTGCCCCTTGATCAATTATCGGCTATGGCCTCCATTCTTGCTGCATGATCGAGCTCATAAGGTGGCGGCGCCCCGCCCGGTCCTTTCAGGTAATGATCCATCCAGCGCTTGGTACGCAAGGAATAGTCATAACGCGCCGCAGAGTTCCTGTTGCCATGCACTTCGCCCGGATAGATAACCAGTCGCACCGGCGTATCGGTTCGCAACTTCACGTGTCGATACATTTCGAGAGACTGGCTGGGATGAACGCGCGGATCCTTGTCACCGCCCATAATGAGCAAGGGCGTCTTCGCGTTGCCCGCGTGATAAACAGGACTGCGCTGCAACATCCACATCCAGTCATCCCAGGGCCAGGCCAGCGAGTGCACATGGAACATCTCGTACGGAATGTCGCCTGTGCCGAATTTCGATGTCTGGTTGGATATTCCAACGAATGCAACAGCGGCTGCGAACTCCTCGCTCAGCGCGGTCGCCCCCCACATCGATGCATAGCCACCGTAGGACCCACCGGAAATTCCAACGCGCCCGGCATCAGCCAGCCCGGCGTTCACGAGGTAGGTCTTGACGTCGACGAGGTCGTTGAATTCCTCCTCCGCGTAGTCGTGCTGGCCCATCTTTGAAAACTCAACACCGCGCCCGGTACTACCCCGATAATTGGTATAGACGACTGTGTAGCCCTCTCCCGCCATTACCTGGCCGGGCAAGCTGTAACTCGTCAACCAGCCGTTCGAATGATGCGCCTCGGGCCCACCATGCACATACAGGATCAGCGGATTGCCACCCCGCTCGCGTCCTGCGGGCCGCATCAGGACAGCTTCGAGTTCCAGGCCATCGCGTGCCGGAAATGTAATCGGTTCCTGAACGACCAGGTCGCGCTCACTCAACCACGGGTTGGAGTCTGTCAGGCGCACCGGCGCCTCGCCGTCCCGATACAGGTAGACCTCAGGTGGATGCGCGGGTGTATCCGCGATCGCCGCAACCACGTCCAGACCCGCATGCGTGCTGATCGTTCGAATGATGGGGCCGTCCATCGGTGGCGCAGCGGCCGTACCCGCCGCCATGATGGACGCCATCGACAACTCCGACCAGACGCCACGATGACCCGCCCAGCGAATGTTCACGTCGTCCTGCCAGGAGATATTGTTGATATGCCCCATGTATTGTGTGACAAGTTCCCGCCGCTCTCCACCGGCCGATGACGCAACATACAATCGGCCGTTTGCCGGATCGTTGATGTCCACACTGCCGATATAGGCAATACGTTCGCCATCCGGAGAGAGCGCGAAACTGCCCAGTTTGCCGATGGAACCAAGCTTGCCCTGGACTTCTGCTGATTCCGCGTCGACGTAATAGACATCGCGGGAAGTAAACGAATCGTCGATTAACGGCGTCGGCGCCAGCGCTACCGCATAGTGTTCGCCATCGCTGGACCAGGTGAATGTGGAAGCATGTCCGTCCAGTGCCTGAACAGCCGCCTCACCGGACTCGAGATCCAGCATCCAGATGCGCGATGGTCGAACCGATTCCTCATAAACAACCGCCCTGAACCCCTTTCTGGCCAGGACTTCGCTCTCTTCGGGCGCGGCAGCGGTTGCGGAGAAAGCGATGGTGTTCCCATCCGGAGACGGATAAATGCTGCCGATCGAACTGACATGGGTGAATACCTTGCTGGCCTCACCACCGGCGACCGGAATGTTCCAGATCGAATTGAATTTTGCGGCCGAATCACGCTTCGCGACGAAAAATAAGGATTCACCGTCGGGTGCCCACGCAATACTGCCAATATTGACCTTGCCCGTGATATACGGCGTCGAGTTGCCTTCGAGATCGACAATATGTAACTCGGCGTAGGGTCTGCCGTCATCCTCAACATACACCTCACGCTGCACCTGCTGCAGGTAGGCTATCCGATCGCCATCGGGGCTCATTCGCACCGACGATACGCTTCGCAAGTTCGCAACATCTTCCAGCGACAAGGACGCTGCACCGATATCCAGGGACATCGTACACAGCCCGATGACCAGCACCTTTGCGGCAATTCCTGCATTCATCTTTTCTCTCACGTCTTTATTCCTCGGTAATGGATACCAGCTCGATACCCATTGACTGTATCCGGCTGTTCAATGCCGGCACATGCTCACTCCAAACGGCATCCAGCTGTTGCAATTCGGATTCCAGGGCCGCACCCAGTTCCTCTCGCACCCCGATCGCACCGTCCGTCGGCCGCGAATCGCCCGCATCGACCGTACGCATCAGGCTGGTGAGTTTGTTATTCAATCGTATCGGATAGTTCAGGGGGTCCTGGCGACTTTCATTCTGTGTCTGGTAGATCGCCTCTTCAATTGGCGTGACGGTCTCAAGCAACAGGTCGATCTCTTCGATCAGCGAGGCAGACGCCTGGTCCGCGGCTTGATCGGCTTCGAGCCGCACTCTCAGGCCATCCAGTTGCATGCGCAGCTGCCTCACCTTGAGGATCTCGACATGCGCCCGCGAGAGCAAGTCACGAGTTTCCCGAATAAAATCAAACTGTGCCTGGTAGTCTGCCATGCTCGAGGCACTGCGGGGATCCGCAACGACGTCGAATCGAACTTCCTGTTCCAGGTCGCCTGCAGTCAACACCGCACGATACTCGCCCGGCACCGCTTTCGGCCCCTGCCGCATATCCGCCCACATGATCAGGTTATCGAAGCGCGTCATGCCCGGATATCTCAGGTCCCAGACGAAGCGATTGAGGCCTTTGTCCGCCGTCAGCAATTCGGTGTCCGGCGGTGCATTCGGCCCATTCGGCGTGGACTCAGCCATCGCAGGGTCGGGCTTGCGCGTCCAGGTCCAGATGGGTTCCACGCCACGCGAATCGAAGATACTCAGCGATAATGGCGTCGACTCGTCATACTCGTCTGCCAGCGCATAGTGAATAACGGCCCCGGCGTGCGGATTGGTACCGGCCGCACCCGGATTGTCGGACCGGCGACCCGCCGTCAATCGAATTGCAGGTCGCGGGGTGTAAAGGTGTGCCGCCTTGCCGGCTGTCTCGTCATTCGCCTCGTGCAGGACGGAAAGGTCGTCGAGAATCCAGTATCCCCTGCCTTGCGTCGCTGCAACCAGGTCTTTTTCCTTGACGGCGAGATCGGTGATCGGGGTAATTGGCAGGTTGAGCTGCAGCGACTGCCAGTTCCGGCCATCGTCCGTCGAGTAATGGATACCCTGCTCGGTTCCCGCATACAAAAGTCCACGTCGATCGGGGTCCGCCCGGAGGACTCGCGTGAATTCATTCTCAGAAATGCCATTGGTGATCCGCTGCCAACTCCGGCCCCAGTCCGTGGTGCGATAGAGATAGGGTGCGAAGTCGTCCGATTTGTAGCGCGTTGCTGCAACGTAGACACCACCACGCTCGAACGGGTGGATATCGATGCTGTTAATTTGTGCCCAGTCGGGGAGTCCTGACGGAGTGACATCGATCCAGCTGTCGCCGTCGTTCCTTGTTACATGAATCCGGCCGTCGTCGCTGCCGGCCCAGATGACGCCTTCCTCGTGGTAGGACTCGGCCACCGCGAAGATCGTGCCGTAGTACTCGACGCTGGTATTGTCCCGGGTGATCGGCCCGCCGGAGGGCCCCATGCGTGTTTTGTCATTGCGTGTCAGGTCCGGACTGATGGTCTCCCAGGTCTGGCCCATGTTCCGGGTGCGAAACAGGACATCCGCCGCAACGTAGAGTAAATCGGGGTCATGCACCGAAAACAGGATCGGGAAATTCCACTGAAAGCGATACTTGAGTTCGGCCGCGCCCCAACCCATCGGGTTGTCGGGCCAGACATCGATAGACCGGATTTCCCCGGTCCGATGATTCAAAACGCGCAGGAACCCCCCGTAAGAACCACCGACCACGATATCCGGGTCATCCGGCTTGGCCACGATGTGCCCACTCTCACCACCTGCCGTCGGCTCCCAGTCGCGTACGCCGATTGCGCCCCCGCGTGCAGACCGGGAGCGAATACGGACGGCCGAATTGTCCTGCTGACCGCCCAGCAAGCGATACGGAAAATCGTTGTCGGTTGACACGCGATACATCTGCGCAGTGGGCTGATTGCTCTGCACCGACCAGGTTTCGCCGCGATCGAACGAAACGTTTGCGCCACCGTCATTAGCCTGGATCATCCGTAACGGGTCGTCGGGATCGATCCAGAGGTCGTGGTTATCCCCATGCGGCGTATCGATTTCCGTGAAACTGCGGCCACCATCCCTGGAGTAATGAAAGCGAACATTGAGGACGTACAGCGATTCCTCGTCGGACGGATCCGCATAAATTCGCGTGTAGTACCAGGCACGCTGCCGCATGTTCCGGTCTTCATTGACCCTGGCCCACGTTTCACCGCCATCTCGTGACCGAAAAATGCCGCCCTCCTCGGCCTCGATGATGGCGTAAACGTTCTTGTTATCGGTCGGTGAAACGGCGATACCGCTGATGCCGATCGTGCCCTGCGGGAGACCTTCGTTGCCGGTCAATTCGACCCAACTGTCCCCGCCGTCAACACTTTTCCAGATGCCGGACCCTTCACCACCGCTCTCAAGACTGTAGGGGGTACGGAGAATTCTCCAGAAGCTCGCATAAAGGATGCGCGGGTTCGTCGGATCCATGGCCAGGTCGACGGCACCCACCTCATCACTCACATAGAGAATGCGCTCCCAGCTTTCGCCGCCGTCATTCGATCGATAGACCCCGCGCTCCTCATTCGGGCCGAACAGGTGCCCCATTACCGCGGCATATACGAGAGCCGGGTTTCTCGGATGAATTCGGACCCGGGATATGTGCTGGGAATCTTCGAGGCCGATGCGCGACCAGGTGTCGCCGGCATCCGTCGACTTCCACATGCCATCGCCGGGCGAGACATTGCCACGGACCGTTTTTTCACCAAGACCCACGTAAATGACATTCGGGTCCCATTCGGAAACCGCCACGGCGCCCACTGAGCCGCCGTAATAACCATCCGACACGTTGTCCCAGGTCTGTCCGCTATTCCCGGTCTTCCAGACGCCACCACCGGTCGCACCGAAGTAGTAGGTCTCACGGTCGTCCGGAATACCGGTGACGGCCGCCGAGCGTCCACCCCGGTAGGGTCCGACTTCGCGCCACTCCAACGCACGCAGTTCCTCCGGAAACGTGCTGCGATCGATGTCGGCAACGGCCGTCGGCAGCACAGCAAAAAACAGTATGGCGCAAGCGGAAAGTGTTCGGCTCACGGCGGTATCCCCCGTTATTGTTCTTGGCAGGGGAACTGTACACCCATTCGGCGTCACAGAGCGACGCTCGGGGATCGGGACAAAACACCTGGACTGGTTGATACGGGTTGCCGGCATGCAGGCAGGTAATGCCCAGGAACACCCAGACAGCGGACCGCCACGGCGATGCGGACAATGCGCGTTTCGGTGACCGCGATCAGGTCAAACAGCACATGCAGCAGAACTGAAATATAGCCTGAAGAAATAACTGTAAATAATTGTAATATATACAAATATAAACAGAAATATATCGCCGTGATCCCCGGTTAACCCGCCATGCATTGACCCGGGAATGACCAGGCTATGAATGGCTCCGATGATGTCATTTATAGTTGGCACGGCTTCGATACACGCCGGAGACGTCAATCTTCATGTTTAGCGGGCTATGGAGGGCGTTTTCCGCTTCGTTCCGGCATCGAATTGCGACAGAATGCCCGCTGCACCGACAGACGAGAGAATACTGATGAAACAACCGCTGAACGTCCTTTGTGCCCTGCTCTTTGGGTTACTCCTGGCTGCCTGCTCGCAGGACCCGTCCGATCCCGCGACGGACCCGGCTGACGCGAGCGCGGGACCCGCCGACACTCTTGACGCTATCAGTGGCGATCTGTCGCCGCACCAGCAGAATGCGAAGGACTTCCTGCGCGAACTGATCGAAATCGATACGACGCATCCGAATGGTGACAACACGGCTGCGGCGCAGGCGATGGCCGACAAACTCCTGGCCGCCGGATTCCCGGCCGAAGATGTCCAGGTAATGGAGCCTGCAGAACGCAAAGGTAACCTGGTTGCCCGCTATCGCGGCAGAGACCCGGAAAAGAAGCCGCTCCTGTTGCTGGCACATATCGATGTCGTTGCCGCAGACCCGGCGGACTGGACCCTGCCCCCATTCGAATTTACCGAGCAGGATGGCTATTTCTACGGCCGTGGCGTCGTGGACGATAAAGATGAGGCCGCGATCCACGTCGCCAACTTCATTCGGTTACGCGAGGAAGGTTACGTACCTGATCGCGACATCGTCATCGCATTGACCGCCGACGAAGAAGGAGGCACGCACAATGGCGTGACATGGCTCCTTGAGAATCACCGCGAGCTGATCGACGCAGAGTATGCGCTGAACGAAGGTGGTGGTGGCGGCATGCAAGGCGGCGTGCACGTCCTCAACGCTGTCCAGGCGAGTGAGAAGGTCTACCAGAGCTTTACACTGGAAACGACGAACCCGGGCGGCCACAGCTCATTACCGGTGAAGGACAACGCGATCTATCACCTCGCCGATGCACTGATTCGTGTTCGCAACCATGACTTTCCCGTGAGCCTCAACGAAGTGACAAGGATGTTTTTTGAGCGAACAGCCGACCTGGGTGGCGAATACGAGGACGCGATGCGTGGCGTCCTGCTGGAGCCACCGGATTCCGCGGCGGTTGCGCAACTGAGCGAGCGCCCGATGTACAACTCGAGGCTGCGAACGACCTGCGTAGCGACCGAGCTTGATGGCGGTCATGCCGAAAATGCACTGCCGCAACGTGCACGCGCGACAGTGAACTGCCGGGTTCTCCCCGGCGAGTCTATCGACACCGTCGAGGAGACCTTGCGGACAGTGATTGGTAACACCGACATCGCCATCACCAGAAACGCGGTTGCCACGCCCTCCCCGCCATCCCCGTTGACGCCTGACGTCCTTGGTGCGATCGAAGGAATCACTGAAGAGATGTGGCCCGGGGTGCCCGTCATTCCGACGATGAGCACCGGCGCAACGGATGGCCTGTTTTTGCGCAATGCCGGCATCCCGGTTTATGGCGTTTCCGGATTATTCAGTGATATGGACGAACCGGCCAGGGCCCACGGGCAGAACGAACGTATCCTGGCCAGTGCCTTCTTTGACGGGCAGGAGTTTCTTTATCGGCTCACCAGGACACT
The DNA here is from genome assembly GCA_964630795.1 of uncultured Woeseia sp. Classification (GTDB taxonomy): domain Bacteria; phylum Pseudomonadota; class Gammaproteobacteria; order Steroidobacterales; family Woeseiaceae; genus SZUA-117. The sequence continues at coordinate 18,393 of CAZVWF010000035.1, forward strand.
AACGACAGAGGATATCCAATAAGGTGGCGACGATACTGGTCACAGGCGCCAATCGGGGCATTGGTCTCGAACTGGTTCGCCAATACCAGGCGCGCGGAGACGATGTGATCGGTGTGTGCCGTTCGACGAATACGCGCCTGGAGGCATCCGGCGCCAGCGTCATCGACGGTGTAGACGTATCGACCGAAGCCGGCATTTCGCGACTCGCTGAGACCCTCGGCGATACCGCGGTCAATGTGCTGATCAACAATGCGGGCATCCTTCACCCCGACACGCTTAACACCGTCAACGCGGATAATATGCTGGAGCACTTTCGAGTGAACACGATTGGACCGCTGCTGGTAACGCAGGCGCTGGTCGGCAATCTGCGGGAAGGGTCCAGGGTCGGCATCGTCACCAGTCGCGTTGGATCCATCGAGGACAACAGTTCGGGCAACTATTACGGCTATCGCACGTCGAAAACCGCCGTCAACATGGTCGGCATGAATCTGCACCATGATTTGTCACCGCGGGGCATCGCAGTGCTGTTGCTGCATCCGGGCCATGTGCAAACGGACATGACAGGCGGCAGCGGCGAAACAACGCCGGAAGAGGCGGCAGCCGGGATTATTGCCCGGCTCGACGAACTCAGCCTGGAAACCAGCGGCGGGTTCAAACACGCCGAGGGTTACGACCTGCCCTGGTAGTCAAAAGCGACGTTATAGCCCAGCCCTGACTTCCGGGTTTGTTTCCGTTAATCCTCGTAGCGGTAGAACGCCTCCATCGCGCGGTACAGCAAATGGACGTCCGCTTTTGAGCTAACCGCATAAGTCGAGTGAATGGACAGGAGCGGCACACCGTAGTCGATCACGTTCATGTTTCTGCGCGATAGTGAATTGCCAATTGTGCCGCCAGACGCCCTGCCCTTGTATGTCGCCGTCTGCCAGGCGACACCGGCATCGTCGAGGTAAGCGCGATTCCACGCGATAAATTCCGAGTTGGCGTTGAAGCCGCCGCCATATAGCTTGAAATTGACGCCGTAACCCAGCCGCGGTGCATTGCCGGCTTCCCAGACACCGGGATAGGTCGGATGGATACCGGGATTAACGTCCGAGGACACAACGTCAGTTTCCCTCAGTGCACGCCTTAGATCCATGTCGGTATAGGCATCGCCTCGCTGGCGATAGATCAACTCTCCCATGAGATCGACGAGGTAGTCCGAATTCGAGCCCGTGTTGTTGACGTTACCGACTTCCTCATTGTCGACAAGAAAGGCCAGCGATGTCCTGGCCGGTGTGTCCTGTTCGAGAATCGCCCTCAATGCGGTGTAAGAAGACAGTTTATCGTCCTGACCATAAATCGCCATCATGCTTCGATCCAGGCCGACATCGCGCGGCGCCAACGCGGGAACCACGGCGAGTTCCGCTGATACCAGGTCCTCCTCGCCAATGTCGTATTCGTCCTTCAGGTAATTCAGGACCGCGCCCGAGACGGAGTTGTCGTCATTGGGGAGCGACGCGATGATCGGATCCAGTTCCTCGCCCATGATGACGTCACGATTTTTGCGCTCACGGTAATCATGATCGACGTGCGGAGAGAGATCCGGTATGACGAAAACCGGGTCCTCATCGTCCAGGCCCACCGAAACATGAACCCGCGTGCCGTCTTTCTTGTCGACATGGCCGACCAGTGCCAGCGGCAAGCTGACCCACTGATAGTTCTTGATGCCGCCATGCCGGTACGTCTGGAACAACGCAAATCCTTCGGCTTCGTAAAGCGGCCGACCCTTCAGTTCGAGCCTCGGTGAATCGACATGCGCGCCGACAACGCGAAATCCGTGTGCAAATGGTTCGGAACCGACGACAATCAATGTCATCGTGCGGTCACGATTGATGTCGTACAGGCGTGCGCCAGGACGAATATTGCTGCTCGCGGTCAATGCGCGAAAGCCATTGGCCTCCGCGATCTCTACCGCGGTCGACACGAAACTCAGCTCTGTCTTCGCGCGACGCATGAAGTCCTTGTAGTCTTCAGCAAACGCCAGCACCTCCCGTCGCTCATCTGCCGACATGGTCACCCATGCGGGTTTTGGCGAATCGTCTCCAGCCTCATCCTGCCCCTGGGCACTCAAAGTCAATACCAGCGCAAGGACGCCGACCAATGCGGCAGAAACGTCGCGGGATCTATTGATTATCATGGTTCTATTCCTGTGTTGTGTGGCTGTCGCGGGATGCGAACGGGCATTTCTTCAGTTCTTCCTCAGGACGCTCGTCCAGCCAGGCGGGCTTGCGAAAATTTCGCTTGATACCACGGGCAAGCTTGCCGATCTCGGCGCCGTCAACAATTCGGTGATCAAACGTGCCGGTCAGAGGCAGAATCATTCGTATTACAATCTCGCCATTCCGGACGACCGGTTTTTCCTCGACCTTGCCCAGGACGATCACTGCAGGCACCTTGGCGGCAGGCATTAGCGGCGTCATGCCGGTCGCGAGTCCGTGACTGCCAATATCCGAGACAACAAAAGAACCGAAGCTGTTAGCGGAAAGGCCCAGTGCGCGAATCTCGAGACCCATATCTACCGTAACCCACTTGAGAAATCGAAAGGCCGGTCGTCGCAATGGCCAGGGAATGCGATTGAGCAGGTACTTGTTCTTTGCAGCCTTTGATTCGTCACCCTTGCGGGCCTTGGCCGCCTTGCTGCGAATCTCATCGGCTATCGACGTTACGGTACGTGCATGTGCATCCTTGATGATCACGGGTGTGACACCTTCGCCTCCCATGGCGACGGGTAACATGACATCAAGATGCTTGCGGCCAACCACGCCACCCCTGCGAACAAAACAATTAATTTCCGGGACATCAAACGCGACCGCACGCGCCAGGACCGCTGTCGCCAGGTGGACCATCGTGATCTTCACTCCGGCCTCACGCTTTTCCCGCATGAACCGCACAGCCTCGGTGACATCGATGTCGAGCGTACCGAACACCTTGGAATCAGTCGGCGTCGTGTAGATGGCTGCCGAGGTAACCCGCCATGGAGTGTTAAACTCATCCATGCAAAGAAGCATATCGATTCACGGCCACAAAGGACAAATAATGAGCGACAACGACCCGACCATTCTCAACCGACGCAAAGTATTGCTCGCGGCGCTTATGGGTGGCGGCAGCGCGGCATTGTCCGCATGCAAAGCCGAAGTGGGCATTGATTCCGATGACATCTGGGCGGGATTTGACCAACGCATCACCGAAAGGACCCTGGCCGAGACCGAAAAGGTGTTCGGCCTTGAGTTTTCAGAGGCAGAGCGTCGGCAAATTCTCGGCGGACCGGTCGAGGACGATGCGAACGGTTTCTTTGCAGACCAAATTGAAACACTGCAGTCGCGCCGATCGCATGACATTCCGAATTCACTGGCACCGGCGACGAAGTTCGACCCTCGCCTGCCGGGAATCGATTACGGAATACAGGAAAACGCAGTCACCCTCTTTGCGGAGGAAATTGCGCCCATCCCGAATGATGCGGAGAGCATTGCATTTGCGTCAGTCAAGGCACAGGCGCGATGGATGACGACCGGCCAGGTCACGAGTCGCGAACTCACCGAGATCTACCTGGAACGTATCGAACGCTACGGCGACCTTCTACAGTGTTATGTCACGGTTACACCAGACGTCGCACGCGCCCAGGCCGACCAGGCCGACCGCGAGCGAGCGAGCGGACAGGTGCGTGGTCCATTGCATGGCATTCCCTACGGGGTCAAGGACCTGGTGGATACCCAGGGAATCCGGACCACCTGGGGCGCTGAGCCTTTCAAAGATCGCGTACCTGGCAGCGATGGTGCGGTCGTACGGAAATTGCAGGAAGCCGGTGCAGTCATGCTCGGCAAAACAACCCTGGGCGCTCTCGCCTGGGGTGACGTCTGGTTCGGTGGCGAGACACGGAACCCGTGGAACCCGAAGGAAGGCGCTTCGGGTTCCTCCGCCGGATCCGGTTCGGCAACAGCTGCCGGCCTGTGCGCTTTCGGCATCGGCACGGAGACACTCGGCTCCATAGTTTCGCCATCGGATCGCAACGGCCTGGCGGGACTCCGGCCGACTTACGGTCGCGTGTCGCGTACGGGTGCCATGGCACTGTGCTGGTCGCTCGACAAAATCGGGCCGATGTGTCGATACGCCGAGGACACCGCAATTGTGCTCGCTGCACTAAACGGCTATGACGAGTTCGATACGGGCTCCATCGACATGGGCTTTGCATACGACGGGCAGCAATCGATTGCCGACCTGACAATTGGCTACGACCCTGCCTGGTTCGAGGGCGACGATGTCCAGGATACGGACCGAAACGCACTGGCGGCAATCGAGACACTCGGCGCCAGCGTGCGTGAAATTTCCCTGCCGGCCTTGCCCGTCAACGAGATCATGCCGGCGCTCGGCGTGGAGTCAGCCGCTGCCTTTGAAGCCCTTACCTTGTCGGGCCGCGACGATCAGCTCAGGCGGCAGGTTAACAACGCCTGGCCGAATGCGTTTCGCCAGTCTCGTTACCTGTCTGCCGTCGACTACCTGCAGGCTGAACGTTTACGTCGCCAGGTGATGCAGGATGCCCACGCGTTTTTCGATCAGGTCGATGTCGTCTTCGGACCCAGCTATGGCACGCCCATGTTGAGTCTCACCAACTACACCGGGCAGCCATGCCTCGCAATGCGTGCAGGCTTCGCCGAGCGCACGCCGCGCCCGTTGTTCGATCACCCTGAGAATGACACGGACGAAACACTGCACCGCGTCCCTCAGTCGGTGTCATTGTGGAGCGCCCTCTTCCAGGAGGGCAAACTGGTCACCGTCGGCCGTGCCCTTGAAGCGGCGCTCGGTGTGGCTGACGAGCGCCCCCCGCTGGGTTAGCAGGAAGCACCTGTGCTGCATAGACTACTGGCCTTCGGGATACTCGGCGTTTGCGTTGTCGCGCACGCTGAGTTCACCGGATTCACGCTGGAAGACGCCCGCAAGTTCCACGCCGAGTGGACCCTCGACAATTGGGACGACGGCGGTGAATTGATGCGCTACGTCTTCCTGAACATGCCCGAATTCTGGAATCATTCGGTCATTCACCGTGGCCCAAAGACGCGGGCATTGCCGGAAGAACTGCGTGATGACGTTGCCGGTTTTATTACGACGAGCGCAATGGGCAAATTGCCGCTTCGTGATTACGTTAATCGCTCAACCGTCAACGGCGCCATCGTTGTCCATCGTGGCGACGTGATCTTCGAATCCTATCCACGCATGCGTCCCTATGACAAGCATTTCTACATGTCAGTTTCCAAGCCGTTCGCCTCGACAATTGTGGCGATTCTCGAGGACCGCGAACTAATCGACAGCAATCGCAATATCGCGGACTACCTGCCAGCGTTGCGCGACTCCGGTTGGGACGGCGTCCGCATTCGCGATGTACTCGACATGTCTTCCGGAATCGACTGCCTGGAGTTTGAAGATGGCGCCTACGAAAATCCGGCTACTTGTTATTACCAGTATGAAGCGGCCATGGGCATGCTGCGGCGAACGCCCGCGACCAGCCCAAGCGTCTACGAACACCTTGCCTCGTTGACGTCGCACCGACCGCCCGGCGAGGCCTTCGAATACACGTCCCTGAATACCTTCATGTTGCACTGGCTTGCAGAAGAGGTTTCGGGACGAACGTACGCCGAGTTGTTGACCACTGAAATCTGGCAACCGATGGGGGCCGAATCGGACGGTATCATCGCCGCCCCGCATCTTGGTATCGCCTATTCCAGCGGCGGTGTCAGTTCGACATTACGCGACATGGCCCGGTTTGGTCTTCTGTTTACACCAAGCGGTCGCGATACGATGTCACCAGTCATTTCCGATAGCTACCTGGATAAGATTCAGGACGGCGGCAGGCCCGGAATTTTTAATGCAGACCGCAAAAACAATCCCAGAACCGTTAACGACGAGCAGCCCCGTCACAACAGCTATCAATGGGACTTTGTCATGCCGGAAGGCGACTTTTTCAAGGGGGGCTATGGCGGACAGGGACTGTACGTCTCTCCTGCCCGCGATCTCGTCATCGCGTTTTTCGGTACCTTCGACGAAAACCAGCGGGGTCACGAAATGACGCATATTGCACGCCAGCTGGCCAGGTCCGGTCTGTTCGATCAGTAAACGACGAAGTTTGCGAATAACATCACGATCGGCAGACCGATCGCGGTTCGAAGCAGGAACACCATCAACAGGTGGCGAAACTTCAATGGGATTTCGCACTTGATCATCAGTATGCCGATCTCCGACATATAGATCAGCTGCGTGACAGACATCACACCTACGACAAATCGTGTGTACTCCGATTCGATGCTTGCACCCAGCAATGCGGGCAGGAACATATCGAGGAAGCCCGCAATCAATGCCGGGGCAGCGGCAGCAGCTTCCGGCAGTCCGGCGAGTTCGAGCAAGGGCACCAGCGGCGCAGTAACCCATCCGAGGACCGGCGTATATTCGGCCAGAATCAGGCCTGCGCCGCCGACCGCAATAACGGCTGGCACGAGACCAAACCAGATGTCCAAGATGTGGCCGAAGGCAACGCGGAATTGCTCCTTCAGCGGCATCGCGGACTGCGCCCGCCTGGCGGCCAGCGCGACAGCCTCACGAAACAGTGAACCGTCGCCGGACGATACCGTCTCACGCATGGGATGCAGCGTATCGAACGGTTCGTCTTTAAATCGGGATAAGGGCGCAATTCGCGGCATGATCATCGCGACAACGACACCGGTGAGCACGACGGCCATGTAGTACTCGGGGAATCTGTGGTCCACGCCGACCGTCTTCGCTACGAGCAAGGCGAACGGCACCGAGACCACCGAGAAATTGGTTGCGATCACGGCCGCTTCCCGTGCCGTGTAGTGACCGGACACATACTGCTGAATCGTGATGAGCACCCCGACCGGTGCTGACGACATCCAGGAGGCAAGCGCGTCGATCGCCGAACGGCCTGGCAGCGTGAACAGGCGCCTGAACACTCGCTTCAACAAGGTGCCGATGAATTCCATCAGGCCGTAATCCGTCAGAAACGGCATTAGCAATCCGGCAAACAGAAAAATAAAGACAATGTTGACGGCGAGATCGTTGAGCACGGTACCGCCCGTCGCCGCCCCCCAGAACATCTCGGGGCCCCACTGAAACATCGTCATCGCCCCCATGACGAACCCGGCCACGCGCAGCGCTATCCACACGGGTGCAACATGAAACAAACCATAGGCCAGCGAACCCTCCTCCGGCCTGCCGATCGTGCTCGCCCACAATGTGCCGGTCGCACTGACGCAAACCAGCGCGAAGACGATCCACGGCATCGCGGCACCCATATAGTTGACGGCGGTGTCGGAGATGTAACCCATCAATATGGTCCAGTTCCCCTCGACCCGGATCGGCGTCAGAAACGTGAGAATGCCAAGCAGTGACGGGAACGCGAATTTGCGAATCGAACGCCCGTCGGGCGTCGACAGGTCGTCGTCCGTCACGATTTCAGTTTTTCCCCCAAGGTCATGCGGTGTGTCGTTCATGCTTGATCGTTCTCTCAGGTACACTGCCGATTGCAAAATAGCAGCTTCATGCTGGCTTGTTAACAAAACAATACTGCCCGGCAAAGGTTTACTCATGCAAAAACGAATCTCTGCGTTTGTCTTGTTCGTAGCAATGACTGCCTCGCCTCACGCCATCGGCCAGGAAGAACGACTGGCGCTGGACTGGATCTTCAGTGATGAAGGTCGCACGACAATGGCAATGCCACGACATGCGTGGCTCGACGCCGATACACTCGTCACCTATGACACCCGGCTACCCAAAAGTGACCGGACACTCAGGACGGTCGCCGCAGATACGGGACGAGCGCGGGAACTGGTCGATGCCGACAAGGCCATTGAACGTATGGTCGAAGTGTTGTCGCCGGATGAACCCTATGAAGAGCTTGGCTGGCCGAACGCCTTCGACCCGACCGGGCGCTGGGCGGTCTACACGAAATCGGACGATATCGTCCTGTTGAATCTGCGAACAACCGAGGCCGTCGCTGTTGCGGCATCCGACG
>CAZVWF010000036.1:0-26336 GCA_964630795.1 uncultured Woeseia sp.
GTGTCTCTTTTATCGCGGTGTTGTGTTGTCTACAGCGCGGCAAGGACAGGCTCGCGGCGCGACGACGGCTTGATGAACAATACCTGCACGTCACCAATCGCCCGTTCCCTGAACGGCGCCCTCGCAATAGCAATAGTAGTAATGCCACATGCGCAGGAATTCTTCTCCATAGCCCATCGGCAATATCTCGTTCAGGTTATTGGTAAAAGATTCACGCCAATGTTTCAGGGTTTCTGCGTAATGGGCCCCAATGTCCTCCAGGTGATAGATACGCATGTTGGTATTACGGGTTACAGCATCGAGGATCGCAGTGACCGAGGGCAGAAATCCAGGAGATGGAGGAAATCATCTCGGCCCTCCTCGAAGCCGAACGACTGAACACGCGCCATGCCCCGATACAACGCTCCCAGGTGCTGGTCCAGGCGCTGGTCGAGCAACTCATTGATACCTATTTCGAGCGCGAAGCAGACCGAATTTCCATCGATATCGATGAAGACCCGCTGGAGGCGAATATCGATCACGTGCGTGTCGCGCTGATGCTCAAGAACCTGGTTGCCAATGCAATTCGGTATGCCGGTGGAGGCCCGGTGCGCATCGAGGTGTCCCGCGATGCCGGTGCGCTCGTGATCACAGTCGCGGACGAGGGCCCCGGCCTCTCGCCCGACCAGCAGGAAAACCTCGCTGAGCCCTTTTACCGCGGCGATCCATCGCGAACGCGGAACACCGGCGGCTATGGCCTTGGACTGTATCTGGCCAGGCTGGTGGCAGAAGCACACGGTGGTAGCCTCGCCGTCGATACCGGCTACACAGCAGGCGCCAAACTCATAGCTACATTGCCCGCGTGAGCCCGAGCGCGTATGTTTCCCCGATGACTCAGCTAACGGGAAAGGTCGTCTCCGTACACACGGGCGGCAACAAGGATCTCAGCAAAGATGAGAAGACGTCGATCCAGGTGGAACTGGATGGCATCGTTGGATGCGCCCACCGCGGCTATGTTCGCAAGTGCTGGGCCGTAGACAAACAAGCGGAGGGCTCACCGCGCAGAAACGAGCGACAGTGGTCAGCTGTGTCAGTCGAGGAACTTGCAGAAATCGCGGCGGACATGGGTATAGAGGGTCCGGTCACCGCAGCCAGTGTTGGCGCGAATCTCTGTATCGAGGGCGTTGCCGAGTTATCCCGTCTCCCGAAAGGCAGCTTGCTGAAGTTTCCGTCCGGGACAGAACTGATCGTCGAGGAATACAACCCGCCCTGTAAATACATGGGTGAGGAACAGGGGAAACAGCATAATGTCTCCGCGACCGCATTTCCCAAGGCCTCAACACTGAAGCGAGGCATCGTCGGCGTGGTTGAGGCGGCCGGCGAAATCAATGCCGGCGACGAGGTCGCGGTTACCGTGTACGAAACGCCATCCTGGCTGGTTCGCTCCGCAGACTAATTGCCATAGCTGTCCAGCATACGCGCGTACACCATGCGTGCAGACTCGGCGCGTTCGAGAATCGCAACACGTTGCTCTGTCAGCATGGCACCCAGGTTTTCCGCGACAGACCAGGCCTCCAGCTCTTGTGTCTCATCGGCCTCGGCAGTTTCGAACTCCTGCAGCTTGTTGATCAGCCGTTGCGCGACAGTCGGCACTGCGGACGGATTCTCGAATCCCGCTCCCGCGGTCACATAGACCGGCGCGGAATGAGCTATCGTTTGTTCAGCGCCGTACGCACGCACAGCCAGCCAGGCTCCGCCGTGGATTGTCAGTGCGTGTGACAAGGAAATCGTGTTCCCGGCCGATGCGTTTTCGGCACTCGCGACAACTTCGCCATGCACAACAAGCTCCAGGCGATCCAATGCTTCAAGGTCGGGATTCAACGACGCGGATGCCGATACGTTTACCGTCTCCCCGGACGATACCGTGATATCGGAGCCCATGGGCATGCCATTGACGGTGAACTCGAGCAACGGCCCGGAACTCACGAAGGTCCGCTGCGCTCGTAACGCCTCGTAGTAGGCATCCACGGTAAATGGCTCACCGACATAGACGTAATTTCGGTCGCTGCCCGGCGCACCGAGGTACGGGAAGTCGGATCCCGCCATCGGGATCAGCTTGAACCCCAGGTTCAGGAAGTCATACCAGAGCTCGGTTTCAATCGCACCATCCTGCAGAATTTCCACGAAGTCGACAACACCGAGCGGGACGTCGATGGCGAGGCCCCGTTCAACATTAAAAAGGCGCCCCGCGACGTGCGCGAATCCGGACATGCCGCCCTGCCGTCGGTATTCCCGGAATACCTCGTCATATCGCAGGTAGCGATCCGCCGGTCGAAACACTTCCCGGATATTCAGGCTGATCGTATGTCCGCGAACTGCCGTACGCGGATCCTCGACACCCGGGACCAGCGCATGGTTGCCGGCCCGGTAGCGGCCATTCTTGCCAAACGCGTACTGGTTAAAATGCGTGTCGTAGGGATTACCCATCTGCAACACGTTGGTGACATGCACATCTTCAGCCGCCATCACGTTGCTGATCGACGCGTTGTCATTCGGCGTCCGTGTCATATGCACATGGTCGTCGCCCGAATACCAGCCAGCCGCTGGCATATCCATCCAGCGCTCGAGTTCGATCTCGACAGCGGTCGCTCTATCCGCATTGACCGAGACGTTGCGTACAACCCGGTGATATTCCGGCCCCTTGCTGACGACCAGGACGTAGTCACCCGCCGGCAAGGTCGTCCCGTATTCGCCGTCGATGTAGAAGAACCAGCGGTTCTCGTGCGGCCAGTGCGGAATCATGTCGTGGGAATTTCTCAGGAAGATCTGTTTCGTCCGATCCTCATAATTATTGATCGTGACGGCGGCACCGGACGGCAAAGGCATGCGGCCGGTCTGGTCGTACAGTCCTATTCGAACCGGCGTGGCCCGGGCATGCTCATCCTTCACCGCCAGCTTGAGTTGCCCCTCTGCATTGACAGCCAGCGTCTCATTGGATCGTTCGATCCTGATATCGCAAAGAACGATTTTGTGCGCTGCCTCGGGATCGCCAAACCAGGTCCCGTCCGGTGCTGTCAGCGAGAAATCTGTACCGGACTCACCGCGATTGGCAAAGCGCGCTCGTTCCAGTATGACGGTATGAGACTGCCAAACCTCGTCAGACTCCGGCAACACATACTCCACAAGATTTTCGGCACTCACATTCTGGTCGTACGACAGGAAGAATCCGTCCGATCGCGTGCGATCGAATTCAAACGTAATCCGCACGGTTTCGTCGATATCGAAAGCGAACGAGTCATCCACGTCGAACAGGAAGTAACTGCCCTGAACGCATTGTCTTCCTTCCACCTCGACGAGTTCCGGCAGCCCCTTTCTGGCCCATGCCTCGGTACCGAACGAGTCACCGTAACCGGACGCGAGCACACGACTGATGTTGTCCGCCTCCCAGTCCACCGTGACAGTCCCGTGTGAACCGGAGAATTCGTGTGCGTGAGCAGCTGCGGACATAAACACAACCAACGCAAGCCCTGTTTTCAATGCCGCCATATTGCTTCGATTCATCTTTTCACCCATGCCGAATACCGCCTGGATACTGCCTAATATTTTGTTTTTATTAAGTTTTTTACACTACAGAACGACGCGGAAGTTTGCTGAGTATAATCCCCGGACCTTTGTGTTGCACAGATGGTCAACGATGACCGCAGCATGCGCGCCAGGGCCGCAGGGCGGACAAAACAACGAAGGAGTCCATAACATCAATACCGCGACACAGGAGACGCCACTCCTCACCGTCAAACGATTATTGATCCCGCTGCTTGCGCATCCCCGGGTTGCGCACACCATCAAGTACATCGTCTATACGGGGTTGCTATTTAATCTCGGCCGCTTCATCTGGGACGACTACTGGGCAATGGAAGCGGCACTGCCGCCTGACGCCTCGCTCACCGACTACCTGACACAGTTCGCAACGACGATCGATATGCTCGGCTGGGTCGGGCTCGTTTTTCTGTTCGAACTGGAGACTTATGCCGTTCCCGATGAGAAGTGGACTGCCTGGCTGGCAACCGTTATTCGCGGCTTCCGGGTTATCTGTTACGTCATGATTGGTCAGGGTGCCTACGGCTACGCCGCAGAAACGCTCGAACTCTATGACCAGCACCATATCGATGGCCTGACCAATATCTGCCAGGTGGCCGACCAGGGCCGGTCGATGCAAATCAATACGTTCCAGTATGTCGAGATCACCTCGGACAACTGCGCCGGACTCTCGGACGGCGATTCCTTCTACACGGTCGCCAATGAGGTCGCCATACTTGACGTACCGACGCTGGCGCACGTGACTTACCAGGGATGGATCGACGTGGCCAATGCCGTGGTCTGGCTGATCGTCGTGCTGCTGATCGAGGTCGAGATTTTCCTGCAGAACCGGGACCGGTTCTTCACGCCCATACTGAACCAGGTCAGGATTTCGAAGTCATTTTTCTACCTGGTCCTGATAGGCATCATGTTCGCCTGGTTATTCACGGGCTACTATCTTTATGCTTGGGATGCATTCCTGTGGATATTCGGCTTCTGGGCAATCGAACTCAATCTCGCCGAATGGGAGCTCGATCGAAAGGAAGAATTGCGCAGGTCCTGACGAGAAATATACCCGTATCAATGACCGATCAAGCGCTGGTTATTGCGGGTCTGCCCTGTTGTCTTCGACCGTCAGTGGATTGTGGTAGCCCCTTTCGGTGATGCCCTCTTTCCGCATCGCAATACCGGTCAGGCATTCCTGCAAAAGTCGATGCGTGTTCAAAACGGTCGTATATCCCGGATCGACGAGCGGATTCAGTTCGACGACGTCGAAACCAACCATCTTGTTTTCCGAACAGAGCGTGCGTAATAAAGGAAACACCTCCCGTGGTGTGAGGCCACCGGACTCCGGCGTGCCGGTGCCCGGCATGTAAGCCGGGTCGAGCACATCGACGTCGAAAGAGATGTACAGGTACTCGCCGACACCCAGCGCCTCGTTCATGACCCGGTCCATGACGACGTCCCAGCCGTCGCGTTCGATCTCCGCCATGGTGTGATAGCGCATATTGTTTTCACGCATCCACTCGAAGCCCTCTTCACCCGGCCAGTAGCCGCGCAATCCGACCTGGATGTAGTTAGCGCCGGAGATGTGGCCGTCATCAACGAGGCGCCGAATCGGCTGGCCATGAGAAATCATGTGCCCGAATTCGCTGCCGCCCGCATCGAAATGGGCATCGAAGTGGATAACGCTGACGTTTTCCTTGCCGTATACGTCCGTGATCGCAGCAACGTTCGGATATTCGAGCGAATGATCGCCACCGACGATGACAGGAATGGTGCCGGTCTCGGCGATCTCACGAACCATCTTTCGAACCGGCGGCATGCTGCGCTCGGTGCTTAGCGGATCGATCGGAGAGTTGCCGTAGTCGACAGCAACAAGCGATCGCTTCCAGGCGACACCGACGTGCATGTGCGGGAGATTGCCGCTGGTCGCACTGTCGATACCGATGATCCCGGCTCTCAACGCGTCCGGGCCTTTGCCTGCACCGCGAAATCCATAGCCTAAGTCGATCGGCGCCCCCATGATCGCGACATCTACGTCCGCAGCCTCCAGGTCCTCCGGTGTCAGGGCCAGCGGCAGGCCGAAGAAGCTCTTGACGCCGGGTTGCGCCAAGCGGCCAATCGGGATGAGGCCCGGCTCACGGTCCGGATACTCACGCTGCCAGCGCACGGCCGCCCAGGGATCCCGGTACTCGTCGTCGGTATCCATCGGGATGTATCGATCTTCGGGGTCGACTACGGTGAGTGGCTGCTCCTGCGCATTCGCGCTGACCGGAATCATCATGAGAATGAACAGGAGTGGTTCCATAGTTGCGCGCATAGTGACCCCCGGAAAGGTCGTTCGTTGGTTATAGTTAGCGGATATAGTCGCTTAAACCGGCCACTGTCAGCAAATCCTTAAGGAAAGGGGAACACAATGAAGAAAATAATGCTTGTACTGTCCATCCTGCTGGCGCCCTGCGCTTACGCCGACAATCACGAGGGCATCGCGGGGGAGGTCGAAGCCGCGATGAGGACATTTAATGGTGCCTATGAAAGTGGGGACTATGAGACCTATTTCTCCTATTACACCGAGGACGCCACGCTGTTTTTCTTCGGTGCGCGCCAGGCGGTGTCTGACTACTATGAAAGCTGGAAGGCTACCGTCGAATCGGGATTCCGCTACGAGCAGTATGCGCTGTCGGACGTTCGCGTACAGGTATTGGGCGATGGTGACACGGCGATCACAAGCTACTTTGTCGACGTGCGCTCAAGATCGGCGGACGGCGAAGTGGCCGAAGCCAAAGCTTTCGAATCAGAGGTGTGGGAGAAGATCGGCGATGAATGGAAAATCGTCAGCCTGCACTACACGGAATTCTGAATGCCCGGATGAACACCGCGAAAGTCAGTCACCGGCCCGGTACACAACGTCGCCATTCATCAAAGTAAGGACCGGCTTCACGTCTTTCAATTCATCGACCGGGATCGAATGCAGATCCCGATCCCACGCAACGATGTCGGCACGCTTGCCGACCTCGATCATGCCAACCCGGTCCTCGAGGAACAGCTGACGCGCCGCCGAGGCGGTGTAGGCGCGCAAGGTGTCGTGTATCGCGATGGACTCATCGGTTCCCCAGGGGTTTTCGCCGTAGGTACCCAGCATGGTCTGTCGTGCTGATGCCGCCCAGAATGCGTGCCGGGGCGCATACGGTGATACGTCGTAATCGGAAGCGCCGGCCCAGCGAATGCCGCGCTCCTCGAACGTTCTGAGCGGCAGGACGCGGAGGCTTCTGTCCACACCAAAATTTGCAACATAAGTATCGCCGATCCACCAGAGGAAGGCGGGCTGAACTTCCGGAATACCGGCATCGTACTGTCGCTGCAGGTTGACCATCAGGTTCATCGCATGGTCTGTCGGCAGGTTGCTGTGGATGATGCTGTGTCGTAGTCCCTGAATCGGGTTGTCATCGAGTACGCGTTCGTAGCTGTCCATCGTGAAGTCGATGGCGCGATCACCGATCGCATGCGTACCGATGTGAATGCCCGCATCATGAAAGAGGCTGATCTGGTTGAACAATAGATCGGGCTCGAGATAGGTCAGACCCGTATTGCCTTCGTCCGTGTCGGTGTAGTCGATGCTCCAGTCATCATGCATCCATGCAGTACGAGCAGTGCCGCTGCCGTCGATGTAGATCTTGACGCCCGCCGATACAACCAGCTCGTCGCCGTCCTGCTCGGTCGGATTGGTCATCGGCGCAATGCGCGCCAGCAGGTCGCGTGCCCCGGCCATCGTGTCGGGCACCCGCCACAGTGTGGCGACTCGAACCGTCAGGTCGCCGTTTGCCGCAACCGCCCGGTAGGCGTCCCAGTGTCGTTGATCGATCTCGGGGTCCTTGATAGCCGTGATGCCTTCGGCGCTGAGATCCCGGACGCCTGCAGTCATCGCCCGCACGAAATCATCGGTCGTCACAGGCGGTGTCAATGACGACACCAGGCTCATGGCCTGGTCGGCGAGCAGGCCGTTCAGGTTGCCGTCCTCATCCCGTCCGATGACGCCACCAGCCGGGTCCGGGGTGTCGCCCGTAATACCTGCTGCACGAAGCGCTGCAGAATTAGCGACACCGTAGTGCGCCGAAGTGTGCAGCAACCACACGGGGTTGTTCGGGGCTACGTCGTCAAGGTCACTTGCCACGATGTCACGCTGCTCTTCGAGCTTCGCTGCATCCCAGTTCGAACTTTCAATCCACTCCCCCGGCTCCAGCGAAGCAGCCAGCTGCCTTATGTTCTCGCGGATATCGGCGATGCTGGTGACTGCCGGGTATTCGACATCGAGCGTCGAATGCTCACCGAGTGCACCCCAGGCAAAGTGATTATGCGTATCGATAATGCCCGGGGTGACGGTGTTGCCATCGAGATCGACGACTTCGGTATCGGGGCCGGCCAGCGCCCGGATCTCTGCGCTCGTACCAATGGCCAGAATCGAGCTTCCCCTGACAGCCATGGCCTCGGCAACCGTTTCACCCGCTCGCATCGTGACGACGCTGGCATTGACGATCACGAGATCCGCATAGCTTGCTTCGTCGAGGGGTTCGGGTGCAGGTTCCGTGCAGGCGACGAGCCAGGTCAGGCTGGAAAGCAGAAGAGATCGGCGCGCGCCCCTTGTGAATATCATTGAAATATCCCTGGTTTTATGTCGTCGTGCCTGAATGTAGCCCGCCAGCTGACTAATATCACCTTCCTCCAACAGAAAGACGTCGAAAAGATGATGGCCGACAGCCATCCCGATGTGCGGCCGGGCCGCAACACGCCGGCGGAATCTGGCATGTCCGCCGGTTTTAGGGAACAATCGCCGGTATTTGCCGGGCAATATTCTCGATGACGGATAAGCCGAAAATACGGCCTTCACTACCGACCCACTGGTATATCGACGCCGATCACTACGAGCGCGAGCTCAAGGCCATCTGGTACCGGGACTGGATCGCCGTTGGCCGCTTCGAGCAGATTCCGGAGCCCGGGGATTACTTCGTCACGAAGATCGGCACGCAGCAGGTCATAGTGACGCGGGACAAGGACAATGTGCCGCGGGCATACCACAATACCTGCCGGCATCGTGGCTCGATAATCTGCACCGAGCTTGAGGGCCGATTCAGGAACGGCAGGATCATCTGTCCCTACCACACCTGGACTTACGGGCTGGACGGAAAATTGCTGGCTACGCCTTTCAGGGTGGAAAGCGATGATTTCGATCCGGGCGACTACCCGCTTTACGATGTTGCCGTCGACACCTGGAAAGGATTCATCTTCGTCTGCCTCGACGAGTATCCCTCGCAAACGCTCGAACAGGCACTGGGTGAGGAAGCGAAGGAAGTCGAGTCGTGGCCGCTCGAAGACATGGTCATCGTGCACGAAGAAGTGACCGTGCTGGATTGTAACTGGAAGATCTTCTGGGAAAATTACAACGAGTGCTATCACTGCCCGCGCATACATCCGGAACTCTGCAAGGTTGTGCCACTGTACGCGGAGGGCATTCAGGGTTACTACGACCAGCCGGGGTGGGAACCGAAAGATGACAAGGACAATGGCGAACCCTCCGTCGCGGAGGGCATGACGACCTGGACCGCTGACGGAATCTCGGCGCTGCCCGAACTCGAGGGGCTCGACGAGAAGAAGAAAGCGAAGGGCATGAATTTTGCGACCCTGCTGGGCAGCATGTACGTCGTCGGCCATCCGCAGTATGCGAGAAGCGTGCGGCTTCGACCGCTCGGACCGGAAACGCTTGAACTCACCGCGACGTGGTTCCTGCCGCCAGAGACCGCTGCGGCGCACCCGGAAGAGGTCGAACACCTGCTTTCGCTCGTCAGGCTTGTTATCGCCCAGGATGGGCGCGCCTGTGAGTGGAACCAGGCCGGCCTGCACAGCCACCGGCATACCGAGGGTGTACTGGTGCCCCAGGAATCCGGCGTAGCCTGGATTCATGACTGGTTGAGAGGCAAACTCGGCGAGTCATGAAGTATTCGCCGAATCCCGCATCGTAGACAACCGAAATGCCACTCGTTGCCCATAACCGACTCCCCACCTTCCAGCGCCTGAAGGAAGGCGGCGAAGTGGTGTTGTCACTCGACCGGGCGACAAAGCAGGACATTCGCGAATTGCACATTGGCTTTCTCAACATGATGCCGGATGCCGCGCTTACGGCTACCGAGTCACAGTTCATTCGTTTCATAGGCGCGTGCAACCAGATTGCGCAGATCTACGTCTACCCGTTTTCGATTCCTGAACTTAATCGCAGCGAAAAGGCAGAGGCACATATTGCGGAGCACTACTTCGAATTCGAGACGCTACAGGAACAAGGCCTCGATGCCTTGATCATCACCGGCGCCAATGTGTCGAACCCGACACTGGAAGAAGAAGCCTTCTGGGACCCCCTGATGCGCGTGATCAGCTGGGCAGATGAGAACGTCGCGTCGGTCCTGTGCTCCTGCCTCGCGACACACGCGGTCATCAAACACATACACGGTATTGATCGTTCGCGCATGGGGCGCAAGAAGTGGGGGGTCTACAGCCACCACATTGCGGACCCGGGTCACCCCCTGATGCGTGACGTCAATACGCGCTTCGATGCGCCACACTCCCGGTACAACGAAGTGACAAAAGAACAACTGGAGGACGCTGGACTGACCGTACTGGTTGAAGCGGCAGACGCCGGCGTGCACCTCGCCGTCAGCCCTGATCAGTTCCGAATGGTGTACTTCCAGGGCCATCCCGAGTACGACGCTGTCAGCCTGCTGAAAGAGTATAAACGAGAGGTCATGCGCTTCTTTTCCGGCGAACGTGAGGATGGTCCCCGCTACCCGGCGAACTACATGTCTGCCGAGGCACAGGAGGTTGCAAAGACCTATTTCCACGGGGCGGAGAAAGCGAAAGCAGCCGAAGATCCGCTGCCCCCGTTCCCGGATGCCGAACTCGAGGCTTTGGTAGACAATACCTGGAGCGATACCGGCAAGGCGATCGTCAACAACTGGCTGGGGTTGGTTTACGGGCTGACCAGCGTTGATCGACACGAGCAATTCATGTCCGGCGTAGACCCGGCAGATCCTTTGGGCCTTAGAATCTGATTCACGACAACCGGTTCAGGGGATGGTACGCAGGGTCCCGGCACCATCCTCATCCGTGTATGATTTGGGACCGATTCGCGCGGCAGCGCCGCATACCGTATAACGAGGAACGAGTTTCATGGGTTTCAAAACCAGACAGATTCATGCAGGCGTAACACCTGACCCGACCTCCGGCTCCATCCTGACGCCGATCTACCAGTCGACGACGTTCGTCCAGCCGTCGGTCGACGAATATCTGAGCAAGGGCTTCACCTACTCCCGGTCGGGAAACCCGACAGTCAAGGTACTCGAAGCCAAGCTGGCCGAACTCGAGGGCGGCGTCGACTGCGCCTGCTTCGGTACCGGCATGGGTGCAACGACCGCGGTCATGCTCGCTTTCCTCGAACAAGGCAGTCACGCGGTCATATCAGACGTTGCTTACGGCGGCACGTACCGACTGGCCACCAAGGTCATGACGAAGTTCGGTGTCGAATTCACATTCGCGAACGCGGCAGACCCGAACGATGTGGCGGCTGCGGTGCGTGACAACACCGCGATGATTTTCACGGAAACACCCGCGAACCCGACACTGAAATGTGCCGATATCGCCGCGATTTCTGACATCGCGCAGAAGGCCGGCGTGGTCCATGTCGTCGATAACACCTTGCTGACGCCCTATTACCAGCAGGCCCTGGCACTGGGTGCCGACGTGTCCGTGCACAGCACGACCAAGTACATGGACGGTCACAACGCAACGGTTGGTGGCGCCGCCATCAGTAAATCCCGGGAGCATGCAGATGCAATCCGGTTTATCCAGAACTCTACGGGCAGCATCATGTCTCCGCAAGTCGCCTGGCTGACCTTGCAGGGCTGCAAGACCATGTCGATTCGCATGGACCAGCAGTCGGCCAACGCGATGGCCATAGCGCAATTCCTGGAAGCGCACCCGAAGGTCGAACAGGTGTCTTACCCGGGGCTCGAATCGCATCCGCAACACGACATTGCGAAAAGGCAGGCATCGGGTTTCGGTGCCATGGTCTGGTTCGAAGTGAAGGGCGGTCTCGAAGCCGGCAAGAAAATCATGGATAACATAGAGCTATGGACCCTGGCCGAGAACCTTGGCTCTGTCGAATCCCTCGTGACCCACCCGGTCACGATGACGCACGCCGACGTCGAACCCGAGGAACGTGCACGGGTTGGTATCATTGACGGGTTGATTCGCCTGTCGGTTGGCCTGGAAGATGAGGAAGACCTGGTCGGCGCACTCGAAAAGGCGCTCGACGCCGTATAAGAATAACGGGAGTATCCCGATGTCCAAGTTTTACGAGTTCGACACGCTAAGCCTGCACGCGGGCCAGACGGTCGACGAGGAATTCGGTGCGCGCGCCGCACCGATTTACCAGACAACGTCCTACGTGTTTCCAGATACGGACACCGCTTCTTCGATTTTTAATCTCGAACGCGGCGGTCATGCGTACACGAGAATTACCAATCCGACGGTTGGTGTCCTCGAACAGCGCATAGCCTCGCTTGAGGGTGGATCGGCCGCTGTCTGCACCTCGTCCGGCATGGCGGCAACATACTGCGCCATCACTGCCATCCTGGGCCAGGGCGATCACATCGTAGCCTCGTCGCAGATGTATGGCGGCAATATCAGCCTGATGAAAAATACGTTGCCGCGATTCGGCATCACGACGACGTTCGTCGACCCGACGGACATCGACGGTTTCAGGAACGCCATCCAGGACAACACAAAACTGATCTATGGTGAACTGATCGGAAACCCGGGACTGGATATCCTGGATCTTGAAGCCATCGCAGCCATCGGTGCCGAACACCACGTACCCTTCATGGTCGATGCGACATTTAACACCCCGTACCTGTGCCGCTCTTTCGAATACGGCGTGAACATCACGATTCATTCGGTCACCAAGTGGATGGGCGGCCATGGCGCGGCCATCGGCGGTGTTGTCGTCGACGGCGGCAATTTTGACTGGGGCGCAACGGACAAGTACCCCACGATCACCGAACCCTATGCGCCGTTCCAGGGAATCAACCTCTGGGAAGAGTTCGGCCCGAGTGCCTTCGCAACCCGCATCCGGGCCGAGGCGATGCGCGATTTCGGACCTTCCATGGCACCGATGAATGCCTTTCTGTTGCTGCAGGGCATCGAGACACTGTCGCTCCGAATGGACAAACACGCATCGAACACAGCGGCAATGCTCGAGTACCTGTCCAGTCACGACCAGGTATCCTGGGTCAGCCACCCGAACCTGCCGTCGCACTCGAGTCATGCGCTTGCCAAGAAATACCTGCCGAAGGGTGCGGGTTCCATTGTCAGCTTTGGCGTCAAAGGCGGCCGCGAAGCCGGTAAAGCTTTCATCGAGAACGTCGAGCTCGCATCGCACCTTGCTAACGTCGGTGACGCCAAGACACTCATCATTCACCCTGCGACGACAACGCACTCACGTATTGATGCCGATGCGCTCGTCGCGGCCGGTATCACCGAGGATATGATTCGACTCTCTGTGGGCCTTGAGGACGTCAAAGACATCCAGGCCGACTTCGAAACCGGCTTCCGGGCCGCGAAAAAGCGGGCAGATTCCTGACATGTACTTCGAGGTCAACGGCAAGAAAGCGTTTGCGTCGACAGGTGGCAAGGCGTTCGACCCGGCAAAGCCCGTCGTTATTTTCCTGAACGGCAGCGGCCTGGATCACACATTCTGGGGCCTGCAATCCCGGTTCTTTGCCTTCCGTCAGTACAGCGTACTTTGCCCGGACTATCCAGGGCACTCGCACTCGGATGGGCCCGCGCTTGAGTCCATCGAGGAGATGGGCGCCTGGATCAATGATGTCGTCGAGACGCTCGATGCCAACAATATTTCGGTCGTCGCGCACTCGCAGGGTTGTCTTGTCGCGCTCGAGTACGTTTCGCGTTACCCGGAGCGGGTAAAGAGCGTGTCGTTTGTCGCGAGCGGCCTCGCAACGCCGGTGAATGCGGCACTTATCGACGCTGCGGAGAAAAATCCCGACGCCGCGATCGGCATGATGATCTCCTGGGGCTTCGGACCCGCGGGGCATCTGCACCAGGGCCCGATTCCTGGCAACTCGATGCTCGCCGGGGGACGCATGATTATGGGCCGAAACGTGCCGACCGGGCTTGCTACCGATCTGAAGGCCTGCAATGCCTACCAGAACGGCAAGGCCGCCGCCGCGGCAGTCCGCTGCCCGCGCCAGGTCGTTCTCGCCGGCAAGGACAGGATGGCGCCGAGGAAAGCCGGCATGGAACTCGTTCGCCACCTGGACGATCCGGAACTCGCAATCATCGAAGACAGTGGCCACATGATTCCGCAAGAGGCGCCAAACCGCCTGCGCAAGTTGCTGCGCGACTTCATCTTTACCAACAACCCGGCCCGTTAATTCCATGTACGAAATCAAGAACGCTGCCGTGATCGGCGCAGGCACGATGGGCCTCGGTATCGCGGGGCAGCTTGCGAATGCCGGTGTCGATGTCCTGCTGCTCGACCTGCCCGCCGACGGCGACAACCGGAATGCCGTATGCGAACGCGCCATCGAACGACTGCTCGACCCGAATGCGCCAGGCCTGCTGCACAAGGACAATCTCGAACGCATCACCATTGGCAACATCGAGGATGACTTTGGCAAGCTGGCGGATATCGACTGGATTGCCGAGGCCGTTGTCGAGCGACTGGATGTAAAGAAGGCGCTCTACAAGCGAATTGACGAAGTGCGCAAGCCAGGGTCGATCGTCTCGTCCAATACGTCGACAATTCCGATCTCGCTGCTCGTTGAAGACATGCCCGAGTCATTCCGCTGCGAGTTCGCCATCACGCATTACTTCAACCCGGTTCGCTACATGCGATTACTGGAACTGGTGCGCGGCGAAAGCACGAAGCAGGAAGTAATCGATTGCCTCGACCGTTTCAATGACGAGCGCATGGGCAAGGGCAACGTGATCTGCAATGACACGCCAGGCTTTCTGGGCAACCGGGTCGGCGTATTCGCGATTCAGACTGCTTTGCATACCGCATTTCGCATGGGCCTCAAACCCGAGGAAGCGGATGCGGTGTTCGGCAGACCAATGGGCATCCCGAAGACCGGCGTATTCGGATTGTACGACCTGATCGGCATCGACCTGATGAGCGACGTGGCGGCAAGCCTCGAGAATATCTTGCCGGCCGGGGACGCGTTTCACGACGTCGCGGCCAGGATTCCGCTGATGACCCGCATGATCGACGAGGGAATGATCGGGGACAAAGGTACGAAGGGCGGTTTTTATCGCGACAGGAACGAGACCGAACGCGAAACACTCGACCTCGATCATTTCAGCTATCGCGACTACAACAACGACAAGCCGGCAGTCGCTATCGAAGCCGAAGCGGCCGGTGATTTCACGGTGCTTTTGAATGCCGACGACCGGTATGGCGAGTATGCCTGGAAGATTCTTTCCGACACGCTTTGCTATGCCGCCGAACTCGTCCCCGACGTGAACGAATCACTGGTGGCTGTCGATGACGCCATGAAACTCGGCTACAACTGGATCCAGGGGCCGTTCGAGATGATGGACTCGATCGGTATCGATGCTTTCATTACACGACTCGAGTCCGATGGTCGGCAGGTGCCCGATTTCGTCAGGACAGCCAGCGGCAAAACCTTCTACCGCGTCGACGATGGCAACCTGCAGTACCTGCGTGCGGATGGTTCCTACCGGGCACTGGAACGGGCGGCGGGCGTTACCCGTTTCACGGAGAAACGTCGAACCCTTGCGCCGGTACTCGAGGATGCGATGGCGTCTTACTACGTGTCACCGAACGAGCTGGGATTGATCGAGTTTCACAGCAAGGCGAACACGCTTAATGGCGATTCGATGGCGTTGATCGAAGCCGGGCTCAAGCACGCAAGCAATCACTGCAAGGCGCTCCTGATTCACAACGACGCCCAGCATTTTTCCTGTGGCGTCAACCTGGAAGATGTCCTTAACTTCATCGTCCGGGACGATCTCGACGGCATCGACCGCTTCCTCGACCACTTCCAGCAGACTGTTTTATCACTGCGCAATGCGCCAATCCCGGTTCTTGCAGCAGGCTCCGGCTTGTCCCTGGGGGGTGGATTTGAAGTGCTACTGCATACTGACAAGGTGGTCTATCACGCCAATTCTGTAACCGGCCTTGTCGAGTCTCTCGTCGGTGTCGTGCCCGGCGGTGGCGGCGTCAAGGAGATGGTCTATCGCTGGTCCGAACACCTGGGTGATACGACGAAAGGCGCCTGGCAGGCATTCATGAATGTCGGCTATGGCAAGACCGCACGGTCACCGCTGGAAGCGGCGGAAATGTGTCTTTATCGCCAGGGCATTGACGAGTACCTGATGAATCGTGATCGCCTGTTTGACCATGCCTCGACCGCAGCGCTGGGTATGGTGGACGGATATACGCCAGCCGCACGCGGACCGATCGCGGCAGCAGGCCGCGACGCGTGTGCAGAGATGGTCGAGTGGCTCGAGAAAACACGGGCAAAGGGACATCTCACGCCTCATGACGTGACGACCGGCTCGCAGATCGCGATGATCGTGACAGGTGGCGATGTCGACGCAGGCGCGGAAATAACGGAACAGGATCTGTTCGACCTCGAACGAAAGGCCTTCGTCACGTTATCCGCAACGGCCGAGACGCGTGCTCGCATTGAACATATGCTTAGCTTTGGCAGCCCCCTCAGAAATTAGGCGCTTCGCCGGGTATCATGGTGGTCAAAGCCCGGCCAAAAATTAAAGCGCAGAATGATCTTTTTCTCGAATAAATCCCGGCCCTATCACCTGGGGCCTTATCCGCTGGAACGCATCGCACGCGACCCTGGCGTACGCCGACGCGAAATCGAGCTTCCAAGGGTTGCGCGGCCAGTGAATGGCAGTGGCAATGGCAATGGCAGTAACTTTGCCGACGCGGTTGAAAAGTATCACCAGATCTTTCAATCCCTTCGTGCAGAAGATATTGCCGAAGGCGAAGCGCCAGTGCCGGATGATCTCGCCCGGCGCGCTATCGACATCAAGGGCTCGGCTTATTTTCTCAATGCCAGCCAGGTCGGTATCACCGAGATAGCGGATAACTGCTGGCTGGAAGGGGAAACGACTCACGACCACAGCCATGCAGTCATTGTACTTGTCGAGCATGGGCGCATGCCGGAAGACGGGTCCCTGGCCAGGGACTGGGTCGAACAATCGGTAGCGGCGACTGCAGGTTTTCGTGCCTACGAGATTGCGATCAGTATTGCCAGCCATATCCAGAAGATGGGCTTCTCTGCAATCGCACACGATGCGCGCCACGGCGACGTCGATCTCGATCGATTGACGGTCTTGTCCGGTCTCGGCGTTCGCACGGACACGGGGGTCGTCAATCCTTATCTCGACGGGCGCTTTGCCGTTTGCGCCGTGACGACGGAGTACGCGCTGGCGACGGACCTGCCTCTCAATGCCCGGGCAGCACGGAAAGCGAAAGGTATCGCCTGGTGGCTGGGTATCGGCGGTGCAGCCTCGGGCCTCGAACGCTGGCGGCAAAACAGCCGGGAGACGCACCTCAGCAAATTTGCGATGGAAACGGTCGACAAGGTGGATCGACCCACCACGCTGATTATCGATGAAGAAGTGCCGCGAGTACCAAAGCGCGCCTCGTTCTTCGATCGTGCCGTTCATGGCGATCTTGGCAAGAAGTCACAACAGGAGAGAACGCGCTTTTCATTCAAGCATCCGTTCGCCGCATCGATGGTCAAGCAGATCATGGCTATGGTTCCACACCAGGATGGCCCCGTAGCCGATACAACGGAGAGTCGTTGTGCCGATGCCGAAGAAAACACGCGCGCGATCAAGTCGCTTTCGTACTTGCTCGGCGCCGAACTAACCGGCATTTGCGAAATCCCCGAATATGCCTGGTACTCGCACGTCGATAACGGCGAGCCGGTCGAGTGTCACCACAAGTATGCGGTCGTCATGCTGATCGACCAGGAGTACGACACGATGGAGGGCGCGTCGGGGGACGATTTCATCTCGGGTGCGCAGTCGATGCGTGCCTACATGAGAGGCGCCGTCGTTGCGGGAGTCATGGCCGAGCACCTGCGCAGCCTGGGTTTCTCATCACGCTCGCAAACCAATGCAAACTCGGAGGTACTTCATCTGCCCCTTGTGTTGCTGGCCGGGCTCGGCGAACTCAGCCGTATCGGTGAACTGGTCCTGAACCCATTCGTCGGGCCACGCTTCAAGTCCGTGGTGCTGACCACCGACCTGCCCCTCGTCCCGGACAAACCCATCGACTTCGGCTTGCAGCAGTTTTGCGCAAGCTGCTGGAAATGCGCCCGGGAATGTCCCTGCGATGCCATTAGCTGGGGTGACAAGGTCATGTTCAATGGCTACGAGATGTGGAAGCTCGATGCCGAGCGATGCGCACGATATCGACTGACCAATCAACGCGGCCTCGCCTGCGGGCGCTGCATGAAGACCTGCCCGCTGAACAAGGTCGTTACCTGGGACGGTCCGATAGCAACACAGGCGGCGAGTTGGCTCGGCATCAACGCACGCTGGATGAAACCATTCCTGATTCCGATGGCTGTAAAACTCGACGACTGGCTCGGGCATGGCATTCGCAATCCGGCC
The DNA here is from genome assembly GCA_964630795.1 of uncultured Woeseia sp. Classification (GTDB taxonomy): domain Bacteria; phylum Pseudomonadota; class Gammaproteobacteria; order Steroidobacterales; family Woeseiaceae; genus SZUA-117. Next base: position 18,289 of record CAZVWF010000036.1, read on the forward strand.
AAAAAATGGTGGCTCGATCTCGAAATCGTCGACGGTGTCTGTGTTGAGCCGCGAAAAGGCGTCAACCAGCGCGACCTGGACCTCGACCGCCACATTGACGCCAGCAAGCAGAAAATCGCTTACTACAATGCCAACGTGATGCCGCCGCCCAACAGCCATGGCATCGCTATCTTCCCGAACCGTAAAGAAGCCATCGCAGCAGCGTCTTTGCTGGAGACGCCTGGCGAAGCCAGGGAACGCATCAAGGCCGGCGGGCCAAAACCCGAACACTACATTCCCACGCCACCGCTCGATGAATCCGGGATCACCGAGCGAGCAGACGACTTGTTCAACCCGTACAAAAAAGTCGGAAAAACAGATTGAGCAACGGGGTGCCTGCAACGCCGCGACCGTCGGCGACTATCGTGATGGCGCGTGATTCGGATGCGGGACCGGAGGTATTGCTGGTCAAACGGCGTGCTGGCTACGCGTTTGGCAATGCGTATGCCTTTCCTGGGGGCGTCATCGACCCGGATGAAGCTGAAGCGAGACCGGTTTGTAGTGGCCGCAACGAAAACGAAGCGAATGCGATCCTTGCCGTCGACAATGCACTGGACTACTACAGCGCGGTGATCCGCGAACTGTTTGAAGAGACCGGGATTCTGCTCGCGCGCGACGCCGACGGAAACTGGCCGGCAGACACGAACAGATATGCAGAACAGCGAACGCGGGTTGATCGATCGGAGCTGGCCTGGCCCGAGTTTCTTCGCGGCGAAGGGCTCAGCATGGCCATCGACGCCCTCCACTACTTCGCCTGGTGGATAACACCCGAAATCTCACCAACGCGATGGACGACACGATTCTTCGTCGCCCCGGTTCCGCCTGGCCAGGTTGCGGAGCACGATGGCAAGGAGGTCACGGACAGCCGCTGGATAAGGCCTGAGGACGCGCTCAACCTGCGGCTCTCCGGGGAGATCAAGATGCCGCAACCCACCCGCAGGAACCTGGACCTGATGACGAAGTGCAACTCCGTGGAGGCATTGCTGCTCTGGGCCGACGCCGAGCAACAGGCTGGCATTAACAGCATCTGTCCGGTGCAGGTATTCGTGAACGGCGAGGAGCTTTATCCGATCCCGGGTGACGAGCACTATCCCGCTGCGGAGTCGCCATGAGTGTCGAATTCATCCCGGGCACCCTGGTTGAGATTGCCACCGGGGTAAACCGGCTCGTCGCGCCTAACCCGAGCATGATGACCGGGCCGGGTACCAACACTTACCTGTGCGGCGTCAAGGAAGTCGCCGTGATCGATCCGGGTCCCAACATGGTTGAGCACATCGCTGCCATCCAGGATCTCGCACACGGCAAAATTCGCTGGATCCTTTGCACACATACACATCCGGACCATTCCCCGGCCGCCATGCCCCTCGCCGAGGCAACAGGCGCTGAACTGATGGGTATCCCGGCGCCGGAAGGCAAGGTGCAGGACAAGACCTTCAAACCGGACCGTGTGCTTGCGGACAACGAACTGCTCGAGACCGGGGAGTTTTCGATCCGTGCGATCCATACGCCGGGGCACGCCTCCAACCACCTCTGTTTCAGGCATGAGGAGCATCGATTCCTGTTTACGGGAGATCACATAATGAGCGGCTCGACCGTGGTGATCGACCCGCCCGATGGCAACATGAAGCACTACCTTAAAGCGCTGGCCCGCCTCAAGGAACTCGACCTCGCCGCAATGGCGCCCGGTCATGGCCCGGTCATCGACAATCCTGATGAAGTGGTTGACTGGTTGATCGAGCATCGCCTTAAACGGGAGGCGAAAGTCGTGACCATGCTCGAGTCCAATCCCGGCATTTCTTTGTGGGACCTGACCATGCATGTTTACAACGAGGTCGACCCCGGGCTTCACCGCCTGGCGAGCCGCTCCCTGCTGGCGCATTTACTGAAGCTCGAGGACGACGGGCGCGCAATCTGTCGTGAGGAGCGCTGGTCGCTGACATCAGTCGATTGAACGGTGTCGCTGCGCTTCTGGACAAAAGGTAGGGAAATGAGCGCAGCAAAACCCGCTGAGCCTAATCAGGTCATCGGCATCAGAGGTCAGAAAACCTTCCGTTAGTGGCCGCGAGCTTCTTCAGCAACTCAGGCGGTTCCCAGTAAAGCGATCCGAAACGTTCCTCGAATTCGCAGACTTTCTCGTAAACCTTGTCGAGGCCGACTGAATCCGCATAGTGCATCGGCCCGCCGCGATATCGGGGGAAGCCATAGCCATTCATCCAGACGACATCGATATCACCGGAGCGAATCGCGATCCTGTCTTCGAGAATACGGGCACCTTCGACCACCAGTCCGTAGATACAGCGCTCAACGATTTCTTCCGCGCTGATATCGCGCTGCTCGACGCCGAGCCGCTCGGCTTCGGCGCCGATTATTGCCTGGACTTCGGGATCGGGTGTTGGCTTGCGCGACCCATCTTCGTAGAGGTACATCCCCTTACCCGTCTTCTGCCCGTACCGTCCCTGCTCTGCGAGCATATCGGCAATGCGATAAAAACGCGGGTCGTCCGGCAGGTCTGTTCGCTCCTGCCGCACCTTGTAGCCGACATCCAGCCCGGCGAGATCGCCTACTGCGTTGGGCCCCATTGCCATCCCCCAGTCGTACAAGGTCTTGTCGATAGACTCGGGTGCAGCGCCTTCCAGCAGTAATAACTGGTTCTCCCGGCCATAGCTGTAAAGCATGCGATTACCGACGAAGCCGAAGCAGTTCCCGACAACCACGCCGATCTTGCGAAGGCGCCTGGCCAGCGCGAGCGACGTCGCGATCACGTCATCGGAGGTATCCGCACCACGTACGATCTCCAGCAAGCGCATGATATGTGCCGGACTGAAGAAATGAAGTCCAATAACATCCTGCGGCCGGCCGGTAGCTGCAGCGATCTCGTCGATACTGAGTGTCGACGTGTTGGTTGCCAGCACTGCGCCTGGCTTCATGACCTTGTCCAGCGCAGCAAAAACTTCCTGCTTGACTGCCATGCTCTCGAAGACCGCCTCGATGACAATGTCGACGTCGGTGAGATCGGCATAGTCCTGGCTGGTGCTGAACCGGCTGAGACCATCGGCCATCGCGGACTCGGTAATCTTCCCGCGCTCGACGCCGCCCTTGTAAAGACCACGAATGGTTTGATTGCCACGTTCCAGGCCGGCGTCATTGTTGTCGAGCAAGATGACGTCCATGCCCGATATCAGGCAGTTGTAGGCGATCCCTGCACCCATCGTGCCAGCGCCGATAACCGCGACTTTGTTGAGGTCGCGCTTCGGCGTGTCTTTCCCGATACCCGGCACCCTGGCAACGCCCCGTTCGGCAAAAAAAGCATGACGAAGCCCGGCGGACTGCGGCGAAGCCATGCATTCAATGAAAAACGCCCGCTCCTGTGCACAGCCTTCCTCGAAGCTGACCGTCGTTGACAGCGCGACTGCGGAGATGATCTTTTCCGGTGAAATCAAGCCGCGGGTGCGTGGTGCAATCTTCTGGCGGGTTGCGTCGAATACGGCGGCATCGACCTCAGGCACGTCCATCGTGCTGGTGCGCCGTGGTCCCTGTTCCACGCATTCCGTGGCATAGGCGACCGCTCCTTCCAACAGGTTGTCGTCGACGATGCGATCGACCGCTCCCACTTTTAATGCCGCCGCCGCTTTGACCGGCTTGCCGGACAACATCATGTCCATGGCCTTCTCAGCGCCAACGAGTCGCGGCAGGCGTTGCGTACCGGATGCGCCCGGCAGTAATCCCAGGTTCACTTCCGGCAACCCGACTGCCCCGCTCGACAGCGCAATGCGATAGTGGCAACCCAGTGCCACCTCGAAGCCGCCACCGAGCGCCGTACCATGCAGCGCAGCAATGACGGGCTTCTCGCAGGCATCTATCCGCGCAACAACATCCGGGAGATAAGGTTCCAGCGCCGGCTTGCCAAATTCCTTGATATCGGCGCCGGCTATGAACGTCCGGCCGACGCAATGGATGACGATTGCCTTGCAGTGATCATCCGCTTCCGCATCGACAATGCCATTCAACAATCCTTCACGGACAGGCTGGGACAGTGCGTTGACAGGCGGATTGTCAATCGTAATGACCGTCACTTCACCGTGAGCGGCAGTACTAACAGGACTCATGATTGCTCCGTGCTCAACCAAACGGTTTGTCAATTGATGGCGATAATACGGAAAAAAGCTCCGGACCGTCATCGCTTATGTACAGGCAGTCTTCGAGCCTGACGCCGAACTCGTCGAACAGGTAGATGCCCGGCTCATTTGAGAAACACATGCCTGGCGCAAGTTCCGTCGTCTCACCACGGACGAAATTGATCGGCTCATGTCCGTCCATGCCGATTCCGTGACCCAGGCGATGTGATAATCCCGGCGTTGCATAGTCCGGCCCGTAGCCTTCGCGCTCGTAATAATCACGCACAACATCGTCGACCCTGCCTGCCGGCGTCCCAACTGTTGCCGTCTCCAGGGCGATCTCCTGACCACGCTTGACCGTGTCCCAGACCTTTCTTTGCTTCGCAGTCGGTTCGCCAAATACCCAGGTTCGCGAAATATCCGATTCGTAGTCGTGCACGGCGCAACCGCAATCCATCAGGATGATGCCGCCCTCCTTCGGATGCTGTACCTGGCTTGTGCCATGCGGGTACGCACTCGCCTCGTTCAGCAGCGCAATCGAGAATTGCGGTTCCCCGCCCAGCTTGCGCGTCGTTTCACTCATCAATGCAGAAATATCACGCGGTTCCATCGCCATATCGATATTTGCATGCACATGTCGATAGGCTGCCAGCGTCACATCGTTGGCAATCTGCATGAGCGCAATTTCCGCCGGAGACTTATACATACGACAACCACGCGCGATGTCCTTGCCGGAAACCACATCGAAGTCCGGTACTGCCTCCGCGATGCCATCGGCAATGAAATGACGAACTGTTTCCTCGATACCGATCTTGCCGGACTTGAGGCCGCGATCCGCCAATATGCCGGCGACGAGATCAAACGGATTCTCGTGCTCGTGCCAGGTGCGGACGTCGTCTCCAAAGGTCATGCTTTCACGTACCGACGGCTCTTCAAAATAGGGCGTCACGAACGCAATGTCGCCCTCAGCCGGGATGACCGCACCGGTAAACCGCTCGGAACGCCACCAGCGAACGCCGGTGAAATAGATCAGCGCGGACCCGGCCTCCAGGAGCAACGCTTCGTAGCCCTTTTCCTGCATGAGCGTCTGCGCCTTCGCGACGCGGGCCAGTCGCTCGTCCACACCAATCGGAACGGCGGCGCCCGTCATATCGCTCAATTCATCAGCAGCCAGTACCGGCGTTCCGGTCGCGGCCGTCAGGCTGACTGCGCCCGATAACTTCAGGAAGTCTCTCTTGTTCATATTGAATCCTGTGATGCGTCAGGCATCCGGTGCGCGCGCCGGTCGCCAGGATGTCGCTCGAAAGGGAGCATTAAAGGATCGCCGTCAACTTCAATGGACGAGCGTGGTGGCTACTCCGATTTCGCGTCGTCCAGGATGCCCTGCAACGCTGGAATATCCTCCACCGGCGGCGGATCGTCGACCAGGGTCATGATATAGGCATAGATATCCAGGGCATCCTCATCCGACAGACTGCTCGCCGGGTAATGCGGCATGGTCTGCGTCGAGAACGCCGGGTTTTGGTTGCCCCGCGCCCGCAGGTACAACAGGAACACCTGCTCATTAACCATTACGCCACTCGACTGGTTCGCAATGTCGTGCCGGCCGATACCACCATAGCCATGACACCCGTAGCACGCGTAGTCATAGTAGGCCTGCTTGCCACGCTCAGCGTCGCCCGTCGCCTGTGCGATCACGACAGAGGTGGCGAGCAAGGCGGTGACAGCCGCAATTAATGTCGTTTTCTTCATCGTCATCACCGGGGTTGCGTCAAAACGTCGATCAGGTACGGCTCGCCGCTCAGCACCGCGTTCACGCCGCGCTCCAGCGCCGCATAGAGGTCATCCGGGTTGCTGATGGGTCCCTCACTCTTCATGCCGTAGCCCTTCGCGATACTCGCGTAGTCAATGAACGGGTCCCGGAATGTCGTGCCGATATGCATGCGTTCCGTGCCACGTCCGCGGACGCCCGCGAGGTGTTGCAGATACATGAGTTCCATGTGGTACGCGCGATTGTTGTGCATGATGTTCAGGACTGGAAGCTGGTGGTGTGCCGCCGTCCAGACGGAGCCTGGCGCATAGTTGAAGTCGCCGTCGCCCTGGATGTTAATGACGATCCGGTCACGCGCTTTCGCAGCAAGCCCGGCGCCGGTACTGGACCCAAGCACATACCCAAGCGCTGCCGCCGGGTACATTCCGAGGTAGCTGTAAGGCCGGTCGTGCTCCCAAAGCTGGGCATGGTGCGAGCCGGCGAAGATCGTGCCGGAAGCCAGGCACCAGTCGTGATCCTTGATCAGCGGCCATAGCTCGCCAAAAACGCGTGCCGTGCTGATCGGGCTGCCATTCCAGCCTTTGCGTTTTTCCTCGACCGCTTTTTCCAGCATCGCAACGCGTGCATCGCGATTGGCCTTCCGATGCTTGACCGTACGCGCCGACATCGCATTTCGATTACGTGCGTTGATCTTCTTGCTCGCGGCTTCGATGATCTGCGGCAGGCTCGCCTCAGCGTCACCAACAATGTCGTATTCGCCAGGGGTGTTCCGTTGCGGGCGCACCGGCGGCCGGACATTGCCGAAGCCGATTCCCATCAGGTCGCGATCATCAAACGCGCGAACACTGGGATTCTGAATAGAGGCATGCGTGCCGGGACGCTCCAGGCCCAGCACGTAATCGTAGTTTTCGTCAGCGCCCGGACCACATAAGGCGTGTGTTTGCGGAAAACTCATCGGTCCGAAAGTCGCTCGCGTCTGGACTGAAGCGCCTACGAGTTCCGCCAGTTCCACGGCCCGATCGATACCTTCCGGTGTGCGGAGCCGACCGACATTCATCCGCGGATTCGTGGCAGCGACCAGTCGATCGGCAATGCGATCGGCATCGGCATCACTGACGCCCTCGATCACCGGCGGCCGGAACCGGGGCACCTGCACATCACCCGCTTCCTGCTTCTGAATTTCGGCATCGAGCACGACCACGACAGGGGCCATTGGCGGTGTCATGGCCTGGCGATAGGCCTCTTGCAAGGCATCCAGTGTTTCTTCGAGGGTTTCCGGTGTCGCGTCCCACTTGGTATACGAACGGACCATGCCAGCGATGTCGTCTGCCGTATGTTGCTGGCGGGCACCAAAATCTTCGCGACCGATCAACACGATCACCGGCGACTGGCCCAGGAAAGCCTGGTAGATGGCCATCGAGGCATGCTGCAAACCAATGGTTCCTAAAACTAGCGCACAGATCGGCTTGCCTTCACAGCGCGCATACCCGTGCGCCATATCGACGGCCGATTCTTCATGGAGTGCCGTAATGAATTCCGGCATGACGTTGGGCTTGTCGCCATAGTTGACGATCGATTCCTGCAGCCCTTCAAACGTCGAGCCTGGATTCGAGACCACGTACTCGATGTCCATCTCGCGCAGGACCTCCACCATCAGGTCGGAGCCCGGTCGCTTGACCGCAGGCTGCACGTCGGTTGGTGGAATTGCTGCGCCCACTTCGCGTGCCATCTGCCCGTCGGACGGCGGTGACACGCTAGCCACGGCCTCCTGCCGGGCGGACGCGCCTGGCGATTCTGCACCGGCACGGGTCGGAATAATGGAAGCGGCGCCGGCAGCGGCCCCGGTGCCCAGGAATTCGCGGCGGCTGATCCGGGCCTTGTCGTCTTCGGTTTTCTTTGTCATAGCCTGCGCCTGTGAGGGGGTGTTGTCTGATTAAAACTTAAGATAGCAGACCCCCCGGCGTTTCGGCCATTTGTTTCGCATAGTGCACAAAGGGCAGGTCTTGTAGTGAGAGATACGGATGGACGGTTCCCCCACCCCCTGTGGATAATCGGTCAGGCGTTTTATCAGCGAGGCACCGACATCATGGGCGAAATCGTATTAGCGGCAAAAATCACTCACG
>CAZVWF010000037.1:0-1957 GCA_964630795.1 uncultured Woeseia sp.
GAACCTCGAACGGAATTCGCTGGTCCATGTTGCCGATAATGCAGCGCTCGAAATCTCTTTCCTCACTCGAATAGTCGCGCACCAGGTTGCCCTCGCTGTCGTGGATCTCGATAGAAAGCGGGCCTTCGACCTCGTCGGCGATGAAATACGAGAACACGGCGCCGGATGGCGGGTTCGCGCCTTCGTTCGCGCCGCGTCGCCCGCCGGTACGCATGAGCACCGTCGGCTTCGGCGTGAACAGGTGGACAGCCTCGTCGCCGAGGTCCTCCGTCGACTGCCGCACAATGGCGAGGTCGTCCAGGATCCAGTATCCGCGACCCTGGGTGGCGGCGACGAGGTTGTCCTGGCGAATCTTGAGATCCGTGATCGGCACCGGCGGCAGATTCATTTCCAGTGTCTGCCAGTTGTCTCCATCGTCGAAGGAGACGAACATGCCTGATTCAGCGCCTGCATAGAGAAGTCCCTGCCGTTCCGGGTCCTCGCGGACGACGCGAACGAAGTTGTCCTGTGGCAGGTCATCGTCGATCTTGTCCCAGCGATCGCCGTAGTTCGAGACTCGATAGATATGCGGCCTGAAGTCATTCATCTTGTAGCCGGACACCGCGATGTAGACAGTGCCGGGATCGTGCGGGCTGACCTCGATCGCGTTGACCTGCGCGCCACCGAGATCTTCGGGTGTTACGTCTTCCCAGGAACGGCCGCCGTTACGCGTCACCTGCAACAAGCCATCGTCGGTGCCAACCCAGATGACGCCCGCCTCGTGCGGCGACTCGACGACGTAGAAAATCGTCCCGTAGAACTCCGCGCCGACGTTCTCCGGCGTCAGCGGGCCGCCATTCAGCCCCTGCTTCGTGACATCGTTCTTCGTGAGATCGGGGCTGATCTCCGTCCAGGTCACGCCGCGATCGGCGCTTCTCAGGAGTATCTGTGTACCGTAATAGAGGACGGAATGATCGTGCGGAGACGATGCAACCGGCGCGTTCCAGTTCGTGCGGTACTTCAGGTCCTTCGACTGCTGGCCGAACACGTACTCCGGATAGGGTTTTATCGGCCGCACACGCTTGTTCTCGTGATCGTACTCGGTCAGCGTACCGTTGATCGTCGTCGCATAGATCAGCAGCGGGTTGTCCGGGTCAAAAGCGATGTGTGCGCTCTCGCCGCCACCGACAGGAAAGTAGTCGTCGTGTCCGATGCCACCGTCGAACGTACGGCTCGCGATCGCAACGGTCGAGTTGTCCTGCTGACCGCCGTATAAGCGGTAGGGCACCAGGTTGTCGGTGCTGACGCGGTAGAACTGTGCAGTCGGCTGATTGTAGATACTGGACCACGACTCGCCACCGTCAAACGTTATCGTCGCACCACCGTCGTTGGCATTGATAAAATTAAGACTGTTTTCGGGATTGAACCACTGGTCATGGTGGTCGCCGTGCGGCGTTGTTTTTTTCTCGAACGTCTTGCCGCCATCAATCGACTTCATAATGGGCGCGTTTAACACCCAGACAGTATCCGCATTTTGCGGATCCGCCTTGATATGAATGTAGTACCAGGCGCGTGACCATAAGATGCGGTCGTTGTTAACTAACGACCAGGTCTTTCCGTAATCGTCACTCCGCCAAAGGCCACCTTTATCAAGCTCGGCCTCGACGATGGCGTAGATGCGATTCGGGCTGCTGGCCGACACGTCGATACCGGTCTTGCCGATCAGTTCGGGCAATCCACCCGTCAGTTTCTCCCAGGTATCGCCACCGTCGGTGGTCTTGAACAGTCCGCCCGCCGTGCCACCGGACTTGATGAACCACGGCGTGCGACCGTGTTCCCACATCGAGGCATACATGATGCGTGGATTGGTCGGGTCCATCGACAGATCGGTCGCGCCGGTTTCGTTGTCGACCTGCAGGACAGCTTCCCACGTGGCGCCGCCGTCCTTGCTTCGATAGACGCCGCGCTCCTCGCTGGG
>CAZVWF010000037.1:2057-25843 GCA_964630795.1 uncultured Woeseia sp.
TCATCGGAAATGTTCTGCCAGGAAATACCCGCATTCCCGGTCTTCCAGACACCGCCACCGGTCGCTCCCATGTAATAGAGCCGGTCATTGCCCGGCACGCCGGTGACCGCCGTGACCCGCCCGCCGCGCCAGGGGCCGATCTCTCGCCACTTGAGACCTTCGTAGAGTGCAGAGTTAACGGTGTCTGTTGCCCACGATTCAACGGCAAACGCCAACGAAAACGAAAGGAGAATGGATGACGATACGAGCCTTGTTATTTTCTTCATGGTTACCCCGATAGAACAACGCAAAGGTATCACGAACACCATGCACGGAGGATTGCCAGAGAAAACGCCGTTACGAAGTCTCGGGAAATTGAAGCCGGCCCCGTGAATCGAACGCCGCGTCTACTGATAACCGTCCACTACCCCAATCGACGAGGAAGCATTCTAAAGAAACGGGGGCAGGATTCCGCTGCGGTTGCTGCGCTCCGTCAGTTTATTGCGAATGACCCGCTTGATGGGTGGAAAATTATTGGCAAGTCTTAGCACCACCGTGCGGGCGAGCTTCGCAGGGAGCCTGTCATCCGTGAACAATTTTACGATTTCATTGGTGCCGTGGTAGATCGGACGCGTATTTCGCAAGTGCCTTCTTTCATAACGCTGCAATACATCGAGGCTTCCGATGTCCTTGCCCTCTCTTAGTGCAGAACGGAGCGCCCGAGCCAGCAAGTCCGCACCAGAAAGTCCGAGATTGTAGCCATGCGCGGTAACCGGATGCATACCGACCGCCGCATCCCCCACCAATGCGCACCGGTTGCTGCTGAATCGGTTTGCATGAACGCCGACCAGGGGGTAGGCGAAGCGTTCAGTTACAAGTTGCATTCGGCCGAAGCGATTGCCGAAGCGATTCTGAATATCCATGGAGAATTCCTCGACACCCTTGCCCATGAGTTCGTTGCGCTGACTCATGGGTGCAGTAACGACGATTGACGACTCGTGGCTGCTTAGCGGTAGCACCGCAAGTGTGCGTTCGTAATGGAAACACTCGTACGCCACGCCATCGTGTGCTTTGTCGTGCTGCATTCGGCACACAATGCAAACGCGGCCAAAATCGTGCATCTGGGCGGCAATACCAACCGCCCGGCGTGTATCAGAAAAGCGGCTGTCGGCGGCAATGAGCAATTTTGCCGAAAGCTGCGTGCCATCAGACAATCCGACCGTTGCAGAATCTGTGTCGGCAGAGACCATCTCGACCGCTGTTTCAGCGATCAGCTGAACATCAGGCAGTTCCTTGACCTCGGCAAACAAGGTCCGCCGGATCGCGTTATTGGATACGATATAGCCCAATGCTTCGACGTCGTCGGACTTGCGGTCGAAATCCAGCGTGTAGGGTGAATGGCCATCGAGTACGCGCGCCTCGCGTATGGGAAATTTCTCGTCGTGCCCGAGGCGATCCCAAACCCCGAATTGTCTCAGGATCTTCACAGACAGATGGGTCAGCGCAATATCGCGGCCGTCAAAATCCGGGTTCTCGAGTGATTCGAGCGGCTGCTTTTCTATCAACGCCATGCGCAGCCCCGCACCGGTGACCGATTTCGCGAAACTCAGTCCCGCCGGGCCCGCTCCAACAACAACGATATCGTAGTCCACCAGTTTCTCCCGAGTATTTGCAGTCCAAATTCTATCCAACCAGTGGAAAAGACCTGCCCTCGGAATGTACCTACTCGATGGATAGAAACCGGTTCATGAAGACCCGCTTATTGCCGGGATCCATGGGAATCCCGGAGCACCCATCCAGGAAAGAAAAAAGGCTCCCGACCGGGAGCCTCACGATGATGGTGCCGGCACCATGAATCGAACACGGGACCTACTGATTACAAATCAGTTGCTCTACCAACTGAGCTATACCGGCTTACTGAATCCAGTGTCGCGAGCCATGTCCGGCTCAACGAGGCGCGGATTATAACCACTTATTCGGGCCGTGGGCAGGTCGCCTGGTTACGGAGTAAAACGAGGTCTTCGCCGTAGCGTTCAATCATCTCACCAGCCCCCTTTCCCGGCGGCAGGCCGACGTCCACGAAAAAAACCGTCGTGTCCCGCATCCGCGGCGAAATGTCCGCGACCAGGTCCATGGACCTGACTTGCGATCTGATACGCTCCGCACGACTTCTCTCGCTGAAAACGCCCAGCGAGATCTTTAAACCCTGATCCTCGGTCGACACGAGATAGGCATCGTCACGTCCACCGTCCCGCAACTTCAGCAGGATCTCATTGCCCTCCTCCCAATCGGGGATATTGCGAATCTGGACCCAGTGTCCGACAAACACCTGGTCTCCGCCGGTCCGCATGCTCGCCCGCAGACCCTCCAAAAGATACTCCGTCAGCGCAGCGTTAGCGTCCGCATCGGTCTTGAAAGGGCCCAGGCTCACACAGGATTGGCCGACGACCGCTGCGAGATCAGAGGACTTGCCAGTCCCCGGCACAGCGCCAGCACTGGCGGCCGCTTCAGCCGCCGTCGAACGCGTCAGCTTGAGCGGTGGACCGATATCGGACTCATTGACAACGACAATGCCCGTCCCGGCAGGTTCGTCGACAAACCGCCCCCACATCCAGTAAAGGACATTGGCAAGCACCAGCAACATCAGGAGATTTCTCATGGCGTGCAGCCTGAAACCACGCGTTTGTTAGAGCCGGAATCTTTAGAATGCGCGCCGGTATTCCTCTGGTCAAGGTACTGGCGCGCCATGCTAAATGTCCTGCCAGGCCGGGTTTCCGCCCCCGGTAAACGCGGTAGCAGCATAAACGCCTCGTGCAATGGCACGGGCCAGGACGTCCGCAGCGAGCGACCCGATCTGCAGCGTCAACACCGGCCGCGGCACACCTTCCGATTCCCGCTTGCCGGTCGACAGTGCGAAAACAATATCGCCGTCAAACGGTGCATGTGAGGGACGCAGCGCCCGGGCCATACCGTCGCTCGCCATGATGGCGACGCGCTCCAGTTCAACGCGACTCATCGCCACATCAGTCGCGATACAGGCTAACGTCGTATTCTCGCGCGGACGCTCGTTACCACGGTAGATCTCCGGATCACCCTTCAGTTCGCTGGTGCCCAGTCCACCGAACTCATTGTCTATCTCGAACGGCGCTGCCCAGAATTGCTTTGTATCCGGGGCAACCGCCGAACCCAGGCTGTTGACCGCAGCGATCGCGCCGACGGTGAAGCCCGCGTTCGATACTGCAGACGCGGAACCCATGCCCCCTTTCAGGCCGCCCGCATTGGCACCGTAGCCGGCACCAGCAGTGCCGAGCGCAACCTCTTTGGACACGGATTCGACGGCCTCGATGCCGAGCTCCCTGTATGGCGGTGACTCACCCCAGGCCTTGTCGCCACCATTCGCAAGGTCGTAAAGGCATGCCGTCGGCAATATTGGCGACGGCGGAATCCCGGGCATCGGCCGGAACTTGAAGCCGCGGTTCTGCGCACCCATCCAGGCCGCGATACCGTCGGCTGAAGCCAACCCATAAACAGATCCGCCCGACAAAACAATTGCGTCAACTTCCTGCACCAGGTTTTCTGCCTTCAACACATCCGTTTCCCGGCTGGCTGGCCCGCCACCGCGCACGTCGACGGCAGCCACGGCAGGCGTATCGGGAAGGATGACGGTAACGCCGGTTCGAATAATGTCATTCTGTGCCTGCCCAACCTGAAGCCCTTCGACGTCAGTGATCAGGTTTCGTGGCCCGGTCTTGTCGGTTGAATTACCGGTCGTTTCCTGTGCCACCACCGGCGCAACACCGGTCGTCGTTACGGCGGCCAGTGCGCCCAGTATTTCCCTGCGATTCATCGTCGTTTTCATTTGTGTACGTTATGCAATTTCCTGGACTAAGTCGATGTGAGAACGGCCGGACCGAGCTGGGGGACTGCAGCAAGCAGTCGCTGCGTATAAGCGTGCGACGGGCTCGAGAAGACCTGCTCCGTATCACCCTCCTCGACGATCTGTCCATCCTTCATCACCAGGATGCGGTCAGTGATGACCCGTGCGACCGACAAATCGTGCGTCACGAACAGATACGAGACACCGAGTCGGTCAGACAATTCCGCCAGCAGGTCGAGGATCCGCGCCCGTATCGAAACATCGAGGGCAGATACTGCCTCGTCAAGCGCGATAATAGACGGTTCCGTAATCAATGCCCGGGCGATCGCAAGGCGCTGACGCTGCCCACCTGAGAACTCGTGCGGATACCGGTCGGCGTCAGACGCCGACAGACCCACCTGATCGAGGATTGCGTCGACCTTCTGCCGCGTCTCGCCCCGCGTCAAAGGTGTCCCCGCGAGATACAGGTTCTCACTGACCAGTTGCCAGACCCGCCAACGCGGATCAAAAGTTCCGAACGGGTCCTGAAACACGACCTGGATCCTGCGTCGCAGCCAGCGCATGTCTTTCCGGCTGGGCGAAGGAAACTGTCGACCAAAGACTTCGACCTGTCCGGCCTGCGGCATATCCAGCCCGAGTAATGTCCGAAGCAGGGTGGATTTGCCACAGCCGGATTCGCCGACAAGACCGATGTTCTCATTAGTGAAAATGGACAGGCTGACGTCGTCGACTGCCCGGAACCCGTCGCCACGCCCAAACCAGCTGACCGGTCCCGCGTACTCCCGGACGAGATGTCGCGCCTCGAGCACAGGTTGATCGCGGTGATCGCCCGGTCGACTCCGAACCGGCACATGTGCGGTATCTCTGAGCAGCGCTTTTGTGCAGGCCTCATTCGTCGCGCTGAAAACGGTTTGTACTTCGCCTGCTTCAACGATGGAGCCTTGATGCATGATCGCGACCTGGTCCGCCGTTTCCGCGATCACTGCGAGATCGTGCGTTACGAGAATAATGCCAACACCGTCCTCATCGGCCAGGCGTCGAAACAGCGCCAGGATTTCTGCTTGTGTGGTGACATCCAGTGCAGTTGTCGGTTCATCGGCAATCAGCAACCCGGGCTTGAGAATCGTGGCGATCGCAATGGCAACGCGCTGTCGCTGGCCACCGGAGAGCTTGTGCGGATATCGGTCCAGCGAAACCGACTGCGCAGGCAAACCCACTTTCTCAAGCGCCTGTGACGCCATTCTTTGCGCTTCCGAGCGACTCACATCCTGGTGTATGCGTACAGTTTCGGCGACCTGCCGGCCGATCGTTTGAACGGGATTGAGGGCCGTCATCGGTTCCTGGAAAACAATTCCGACTTCCTTGCCGCGAACACTGCAGAATGTTGCTTCATCGGCATCGGTCAGATCCTGGCCATTGAGCCTGATGTCACCGCGGCTTTGCGCTCCACGCGGCAACAATCCCGCAATCGCCAACGCTGACATCGTCTTACCCGAACCGGACTCCCCGGCAATACCGAGTATCTGGCCCGCCTGCAGCTGCAGTGAGACTGACTCCAGGACAGGCGTATCGTCTATTTGAACACTCAGGTTTCGGACGTCGAGAAGCATTCGTCTAACGCTCCTTCCTGAGGCGCGGATTCAGGTGATCGTTCAAACCGTCACCGATGAGACCGAAACCAAAGACCAGGATCATGATCGCCAACCCCGGGAATATGGCGATCCATGGCGCGAAGCCAATCATCGTCTGCGCCTCTGCCAGCATCCGACCCCAGCTGGGCGACGGCGGCTGGACGCCAAGGCCTACGTATGACAATCCGGCTTCTGCGACGACGGCCAGTGCCAGCTGGATCGCCGCCTGCACAATGAGCAAGCCGGCGATGTTGGGCAGGACATGTTGCACAGAGATCAACGCGCGCCCCTTGCCGGCAACCCGGGCCGCCATGATGTATTCCCGGGACCAGATCGTCAGGGCGCCGCCGCGGGCGACCCGCGCAAACACAGGTATGTTGAACAATCCTATCGCAACAATGGCATTGATAGCCCCCGGCCCGTATACAGCGGCGATCATGACGGCCATTAGCAAAGCGGGAAATGCAAAGACCAGGTCGTTGCCGCGCATGATGAACTCGCTGACCCACCCTCGCCGCGCAGCGGCCACGAGGCCTAACGGTACCCCGATACCTGCGCCGATAATGACGGCAGCCAGTGCGACCGCAAGCGCGCTGCGCGCACCAACCATGATCATGGAAAGAATATCGCGGCCGAAGTGATCGGTACCAAGCAAGTGGTTTGCCGACGGCGGCGCCAGCTTGCCGCCAATATCGATGGCAGCGACATCAAACGGTGTCCACACGTAAGACAACAGGGCCGTAACGATTGTCAAGGTGACGATAGTAATACCTGCAACCAGCCGCCGCGGAAAACGGAACCCCGCCCCGGCGACATGGTGTATCGCGCGGACCATCATCGTGCTGTTCTCCGGACACGCGGATCGACAATCGAATAGGCAATATCGACGAGCAAGGTCACGGTGACGACAACGAAGACCAGCACAACGATAACGTTCTGAACGACAATCAGGTCACGCTGCGTGATCGCCTGGAACACGAGGCGGCCAATGCCTGGCAAGGAAAATACGTTTTCGATAATGATGCCGCCGGCCAGCAGAAACGGAAGCTGCAAACTGATGATAGTCAGAACCGGCACCATCGCATTTCGCAGCGCATGTCGCCAAAGCGCCTGCCGCCACGTCAGGCCTTTCGCCCTGGCTGTGCGCACATAGTCTTCATGCATGGTTTCGAGGAGCGAGGTGCGGAGTACTCTTGCGGTGATGGCTGCCTGCGGCACCGCCAGCGCAAGCGCTGGCAACAAAAGATCTTGTAATGCCGGCAGGAATCCCGCATTCCAGCCGGAGAAGCCGCCTGCCCCGAACCACTGCAGCTGTATCGAAAACACGAGGATCAACAGAAGCCCAAGCCAGAAATTCGGCATCGCGACGCCGATCTGCATCACGGCATTCAGGCTCGTGTCGACGACACTGCCGCGCCGACTCGCCGCCAGGACACCTGCCGGCAGCGCGATGATCAGCGACAGCATCACCGCCATCACCGCAAGCGGCGCCGAAACCGTCAACCGTTCGGCCAGTAAATCAGCGACAGGTACCAGGTAGGTATAGCTTGTACCGAATTGCCCGGTGAGCAGCCCCCCGATCCACGTGAAATAACGTTGCAACGCCGACGCTTCGAGTCCCATCTGTTCGCGCAGCGCTGCAACTGACTCGGGACTGGCATTCATGCCCATCATGTAGGCGGCAGGATCACCTGGCAGGACCTGCAGAACAATAAACACGACCACAGTAGCGGCAAGCAGGGTTGCCGCGTGGGACGTCAGCCGACTGACAAACCAGGCCGCCCCCATGCGTCGCAGGGCCTGGACCAGCAACAGCGCAACGACAAACATGAAGACGAACGGTAGCCAGGATGTGCCGGTCTCCGTGTGCATGGGCCTGTCGCCAAGTGACGTGTGCCGGCCGTCGAAGTACGCGAGTGAAGCAACGTTTGCGGGTATTGGTGTATCGACCCAGAGCCCGTTGAGGCCCGCCTTCCAGACACCGATCTGCGCGGATTGCAGAAGAAAGACATTGACGGCGTCGTCTGCGATTTTCTCCTGGATCTGGCGCAACAGGTTATCCGCAGCGGCCGGATCAGCTTCGGATGCGAAGTCGGCTGCAAGCGCGTCGAAATCGGGATCGGAATAACCGAAGTAGTAGTCTTCGCGCGCGTAGATACCGAAATCCATCGGCTCAATGTGTTCGATAATCGTCAGGTCGTAGTCCCGTCGCGCAAAGACCTGGTCGAGCCATTGCGCCCACTCGATGTTCTCGATATTCAGGCGAATGCCGACTTCCGAGAGCTGAGCGGCGATGATTTCACCGGAGCGTCGTGCATACGGGCGTGGCGGCAGGCGCAATGTCGCCTCAAACCCGTCCGGGTAGCCTGCCTCGGCAAGCAGGGCCCGCGATCGTTCGAGATCGTGTGCGTAACGGGCGGTCTGATCGACGTGCGCGCGGTCCTGTCGACTGTAGTGACTGCCAATCGGTTCGCCGTAACCGAACATCGCACCGTCGATAATGGCATCGCGATTGATCGCATGAGAGATCGCCTGTCGTACTGCCAGGTTGTCAAATGGCACACGAGCATTATTCATCGCCATGATCACTTTGCCCGCGGTGGCGCCGATGACCAGCTTGAAGCCAGGATCGCCCGCAAACTCCGCGGCATTCTCGGGGGCGGGATAGTTCGGATACGCGTCGATGTCGCCGGCCTTCATCGCTGCGTAGGCGGCAGCAGGATCCGGAATAAATCGAAACTCGACATGATCGAAACCGGCGGGGAGACCCCGGTAATCATCGTTACGCTCGAGCCTGACGGCAACGCCACGCTGCCAGCTGCCGAATCGAAAAGGACCTGTGCCAATCGGATGACTCGAATTGTCACTCGCGCTCTCCTCGCCCACGATCACCGCATCGCCCCAGCCGAGGTGCCAGAGCAAAAGACTTGACGGCCGGTGAAGCGTCAACTGAACGGTGTAGGGACCCAGCACCTCGACAGTATCAATGGGGCTGAGCAACGCCTTTTGGGCATTGGTCGAGTCCGGCGCCAACGCGCGCTCGAGTGAAAACCTGACATCATCGGCGTCAAACGCGGTGCCATCGTGGAAGCGCACACCACGCCGCAGGTGAAACACGTACGTGAGGCCGTCCGCCGCTACGTCCCACGACTCCGCCAGTGACGGCGCGACGTTGCCTGACTGGGTTAGCCTGGTGAGGCCCTCAAAGATATTGCCATAGACGATGGAATCAACCGCCGCTGCCGCCCCGGAAGTCGGGTCCAGGCTGGGCGGCTCCAGCGGCACGCCGAGCACCAGCCGTTCCTGCGCCGCCACGCCCTGAAAGGCACCGAAAGCGATCAGCAAACCAAGACACGAACGGGCCCACCTGTTCATTGGGTATCGCCGACTCGACGTATGGTCATGCTTCCTGGCGCAGCAAACGCGAAGCTGCCGTCGCCATCACTTTCGCCGCTGCTGTCATGTCCTCTATGCCGACCCATTCGTCCGGCTGATGCGCGAGATCAAGAATGCCCGGTCCATAGGCAATACAGTCTTTGAGCTTGCCGATGCGATCGACGTGTTTCTGGTCGTACGTGCCCGGCGAACAAACGATATCTGGTTCAACGCCGAGTACCTTCTGGATCGCCGCCACGGTGGCACTCGCGACGGGGCCGTCACGATCGACCATGCTGGGCTCGACCGCGAACAACTCGCGTATGTCGAATCTAAAATCCGGCCGGGACTCTGCCAGCGATTCGAGAATCGCAGTTACCTCCCCTTTGACGTCGGCGAGACTTTCCTCGACCAGGAATCGGCGATCGATGATCATGCGACAGGAATCGGCAACACATGGCGACGGCAGTCCACTGTGAGACTCCGCCTGACCCCCATGCAGGGAATTGATGTTCATCGTTGACTGGCGCGCACCCTCCGGAACGACCGGCATGTCGGACCAGCGGGTCGCGAGTGCGGGATAAAGATCCTTTTCAAAGCGTTCCAGCACGGCCGCCATGTGTCGCACCGCGGAGTCACCGAGGAATGGCATTGACCCATGCGCCATCCTGCCGTGTGTTTCGATCTCCGCCCACCAGACACCCCGATGACCGATGCAGACGCGGTCGACATTCAGCGGTTCCGGAATCATTACGTGATCGACCCGGGGTTTTGAAAACCAGCCTTTTTCCGCCAGGTAAGCGACGCCACCGTATCCACCCGTCTCTTCGTCGCAGGTGCCTGAAATTTCGATCGCGCCGGGGTAATTCGGGTCCGTATCAATTAGCGCCTCAACCGCAATGATGGCCGACGCCAGCCCGCCCTTCATATCGCAGGCACCCCGGCCGTAAATCCGGCCATCTTTGACAATCGCATCGAATGGCGCGACGGTCCAGCCAGCACCAGCCTCGATGACGTCAATGTGCCCATTGAAATGAACGCAAGGGCCATCGCCTTTGCCCTCGCGCCGGGCAATCACATTGACGCGAGGGTAATCGGAACTGTCACCGGGGGTTCCTTCGCCACGGACATACTGGATGTCGAAGCCTCGTTTCGACAGTCGATTGCCGATGTATTCCGCACAGGGTGTGTAAGCCTCGCCGGGTGGATTGACGGTGGGAAAACGAATGAGATCACAAGTCAGCTCGACCATGTCGTCGACGCGATCGTCGATCCGCTCATACACCTGATCAAGCAAGGCGCTCATGTCAGATGCACCGCCCGCCGTCGATCTCGAGCGCAACACCGGTAATCATCGACGCATCCTCCGAACAAAGGAACGCGGCCGCGGCGCCCATGTCATCGGGAGTGGAGAACCGCCCGATCGGAATGGACGCCAGGAATCTGGCACGAACTTCCGGTGTGTCCTCACCCATGAAGGTTTTTAGCAGTGGCGTTTCACCCGCCACCGGGTTGAGTGCGTTAACGCGAATGCCGCAGTCTGCCAACTCGACAGCCATCGAACGCGTCGCGGTAATCACCCAGCCCTTGGATGCGTTGTACCAGGTCAGATTCGGGCGCGGGCTGACCCCCGCAGTTGATGCCATATTGAGTATGGCGCCACTACCAGCCTCCTTCATCAGCGGCACGACCTGTCGGGCGGTGCGATAGATCGACTTGATGTTCACTTCATAGAGCCGGTCGAAGCGTTCTTCGTCGAGGTTCTCCATCGATTCCGGTGTATGGCCGATACCGGCATTGTTAACGAGTATGTCGATACCACCCGCAAACTCGACAGCGGTCGCTGCCATGCACTCAACGGCGCTAAAGTCCGTGACGTCCACGCTGGCTGCAGCAACGTTTTCGCCAAGTTCCGCCGCAAGCGCGTTTGCCGCGTCGGCATTGATATCAGCGATGAGCACGCGCGCACCCTCTGCGACAAAACGACGCACAATACCGGCACCAAAACCCGACGCGCCGCCGGTCACGATGGCTGATTTGCCGTCCAGTCTCATTCAGTCCGCTCCTTTGGCATGGTGTGCTGCCACCGTCTTCACCGTCGTGAAACTGTACAACGCCTCGAAACCCTTCTCTCGCCCGTATCCCGACCGGCCGACGCCGCCGAACGGCAATTCAACACCGCCGCCAGCGCCGTAGTTATTGATGAATACCTGTCCCGCGCGGAGTTGTCGCGCCAGTCGCATCTGGCGACCACCATCACGCGTCCAGACACCCGCGACGAGTCCGTAGCCGGCACCGTTGGCTATCGATACCGCCTCATCTTCTGAATCAAACGGCATAACCACGACCACGGGTCCGAAGATCTCCTGTTGTGCCAGCGCATGATCAGGCGCTACGTCAGTGAACAACGTGGGAGCGACGTAGTGTCCACCGGGTGGCGCATCGTCGACCATGACGCCTTGCGCAGCGACAGTCAGGCCGTCATCAACTCCGAGGTCGATAAAACCCGTGACAGTTTCCTTCTGCCGCGCCGAAATCAACGGGCCGACATCAAGGTCGTCCGTTGCAGGACCGACGGTTAATGCGGAGAAACGCCCGGACAGGGCTTCGACGACCTGTTCGTAAATGCCCCGCTGCACGAGAATTCTCGAACCCGCGGAGCAGGTCTGCCCCGCATTCTGGATACCGGCATTAACAAGAAACGGCAGGGCCAAATCGATGTCGGCGTCATCGAAGACCAGCTGCGGTGACTTGCCGCCGAGCTCAAGCGTGACCGGAATTGTGTTGACGGCCGCAGCAGACTGTATGGCGATCCCGACTTCCGTCGACCCGGTAAACGAAATGTGATCGATACCAGGATGAGCCGCCAGGGCGGCGCCAGCTTGCACGCCCGTGCCGGGTACAACGTTGAGCGCACCCGCAGGCAATCCCGCGTCCGCTGCGATTTGCGCGAACGCCAGCGCGGTCAGGCACGCTTCCTCCGCGGGTTTCAATATCGTCGCATTGCCGGTAGCGAGGGCCGCCACAATAGAGCGACCGAGGATCTGCATCGGGTAGTTCCAGGGAATGATATGCGCCGTCACACCGTGGGGTTCACGCAAGGTATAGACCGTGTAGTCGCCCAGGTAAGGAATGGTCTCGCCATGAAACTTATCCGCGCTGCCGCCATAAAATTCCAGGTAACGGGCAAGTGCGAGGGCATCAGCGCGCGCCTGTTTGAGCGGCTTGCCCACATCGAGCGCCTCGAGTCCGGCGAGGAGATCGACCTGTTCCGCGACCCGGCGCCCGATGCCGCTCAACAACCGACCTCGATCCACTGCCGTCAGCGCACCCCACTGTCCATCCAGCGCTTTTCGCGCCGCATTCACCGCCTCGTCGACGTCGGCGGCCTGTGCAGCGGCAATCCGGCCGACAGGTTCACCGGTCGATGGATTTTCGAGGGGCAATGTGCCACCACTGGCCGGACGCCAGGCACCGTCTATGAACAGTTGATCAGCATACGGCGGAACGTTCATCGACAAATCATCATTTATTTCGAAACCAGCATCGTGGCGAGCCCCTCCAGGACCAGGTTAGGGCGATGCAGCACCTTGTCACCCAGTTGCTTCATGATCGGTTTTGCGCCACCGCCCGTCAGCATGATCTTTGGTCGTAAGCCCGCTTTGCGCATAATTCCGACCGATCGCTCGATCGCACCGCAAATCGCGTTCAGCGCACCCGCCTGCACACCTCGCTCGGTCCCTTTTGCAAATAACGCCATGCCTGCACCCGGATCGCCAACCCGCACACGAAGGCCGCTGATGCCGCTCGTATCACTCTCCAGTGAGCAATGCATCAGGTGAAGTCCGGGAATAATCTGTCCGCCAAGATGCTGACCATCCCGATCCAGGGCATCGATGGTGATGGCAGAACCGGCATCCACGATACAAAGCGCGGACTTCGATTCCGCACGCGCCCCGATCATTGCAACCCAGCGATCGACGCCAAGCCGCCGCGGCTGCCGATACGCGTTGCGAACACCGAACGCTGAGCGTTCCGAGCGCGCAAATTGCACATCGCAATCGCAGTGCAGGCCGAATACGCCCGCAAGCTTCGTGCCATAAGTCGGGCCGGCAACATTGCTGGCCAGCACGGTGTCGATGTCGCGTGGCAGTTTTTTCGCAAGCGTCGTCAGCCCCGCTTTTGTCATCGGGTCATGAGAAAAAATACCCGAACGCGTAATCCGCCCGTCGACGCTTATGCCCCACTTTAAGCGCGTATTGCCTGCGTCAAGGAGCAACGCCCTTGTTGCCATATTCAGTGACCTCTCGCGGGCAATCTAACGCTGCCTGACAGGATTCGTCTGCGACCCGTGTTCGTAAGAAGAATCAGCGCACCCTCATTGTCGACGCCCTCGGATACACCGTCGACCGGACCCTCCGGCAGGTCAACGATTACGGCCAGTCCCTTCAGCCAGTCATAACGTGCGTAGTCCCCGGCAAACCCGGCGAATCCATCGGCTTCAAATTCGACCAGGGTATCGAACAGGGCCTCAATCAGTGTCGCAGAGAGCGCACTCCGCGACCGGATGCAGACGCCGCAACCAGCAAGGTCGCTGACACCGCCAACACCGGGTGAAACATCGATCGAATCGCGATGCTGCCCAAGGTCAATGTTAATTCCAACGCCGACAACAATCGTTGCCTGCCGGTCACGCCATCGCTGCACTTCTGTCAGGATTCCACCAAGCTTGCCATTGCGTACCACAATGTCGTTCGGCCATTTCAGGCCGACGCCGGTAAGGCCCGTTGATTCCAGCACCCGCGCGACACCCACACCCACGGCGAGTGAAGCCGCAGGCAGGTCCTGCCGCGGCTTCGCAAACGTATAAGCCATCGACATGCACAGCCCACAGGAAGCGGGTGACTGCCATCCTTTGTCACGGCGGCCCCGTCCCGCCGTCTGGTGCTCGGCCAGCGCCACCCTGAAACGTCCCGGCTCCGGCGCTGGCTGTTGCATGAGGTAGCTGTTCGTCGAATCAATTTCAGCAAAGACTTCGAGCGTATCAAGGCACTGGCCGGACGGGCCGGCAATGGGTGCTCGAATCTGCCCGGCATCGAGTAATGTCATGGCTGACGCTTGAAAAGCATTGCCCGGGACACCCGGTTTTCTGTGCCCGCCCGCATCCGTGCAATATTCGACCGATGACTGAAGATGAGGTACATCGCCATGCCGGCACAGTAGATAAAGACCGGTTGCTGATCCGGTAGCTGCGTTATTGCAATCACAATGGGTGCAGCGATGCCGGCACACATCGTCGAGAGACCGACAAAGCCGGACAGGCCGAGTACAAGCAGCCACGTCAGCAATACCGGCAGGATGATCGAAGGTGACAGCACGATTAACGTGCCGATCAGGGTGGCAGCCCCCTTTCCGCCACGAAAGCCATGCCACATCGGCCAGACGTGGCCGATGACAGCGGCCGTCGCGCAGGAGATGGTCAGCCAGGTCCGCGAGACGTCGGGACTCACACCAATAAATGGCAAATCCAGCCCGGGAATAAAGCCGGCACCCACAACGCCTTTGCCGACGTCGATGATGACCACGCCAAGAGCGAACGCGAAGCCCTGGGTGCGCAAGGCGTTGGTGCCGCCCGCGTTGCCACTGCCCATCGTACGAATGTCGACGCCACCCCGGATATGACCCATGATCAGCGAACCCATCAGGGATCCAATGAAGTAGCTGAGCAAGAATTTTGTTCCCAGTTCGAGCATCAATCAGGCGTTTGAGTTTGTTGTTGTTGCTTGGTTTGCCGAGGTGCCGCATTGTAGCATCAACACCTTGTTTGCCGGTCATCCACAAGCATGACAGATCAGCCAGTTTCGTTGTTTCTTAATCCGGTCGCCGGTCGTGGCCGTGCCGGTAAAAGAGCGTCGTCAATTCGGGACATCCTGCAAGCCAGTGGACTGGAAGTGACGATCGTGGAAAGTACCGGTGTCGGCGATCTTGAAAATCGCGTGCTTGAACATTCGCGTCGGCAATCGGGGCCATTCATCATTGCTGGCGGTGATGGCAGTGTCTATGAAGCCGTCAACGGCGTACTGCGATCAGGCAGGAATTCCCCGTTCGGCCTGGTGCCGACCGGGACCGGTAATGACTTTGCGAAAGCCTGTGGGATTTCGCTGGACTGGGAAGTGGCGGCACGTCTGCTGGGCGAACGGGTCGTCGAAGGGGTCGCAGCGAGGCTGGTCGATGCGGGCAAGATGAACGACCGCTATTTTGCCAACGGTGCCGGTATCGGTTTCGACGCAAAAGTAAATCGCATTGCACGCAAATACCGCTGGCCGATCGGCGATCTCGTTTACCTCGTGGCGGTCCTGGAAGGGCTATGGGATGGCGTGCTCACGCCCACGGTCAAGATGACGTTCGACGGCCAGGAATACAATGGGTGTATTACGCTCGCCAACGTATCAAATGGCGCCTGGGTGGGTGGCATGTTCTACATTGCTCCCGTTGCAGAAAACAACGACGGGCATTTAGATCTTGTCTTTGCCGAACCAGTCACCCGCCGAAGGGTGCTCGCGCTACTGCCCCGACTCATCAAGGGAACCCACATTGGCGAACCCGACATTCGGTGTCACACGATCAATGATTTCAAGTTGACAGCGGATGCGCCAGTGCCCTCTCACCTCGATGGGGAACCGCAGCCGATGCAGACGTCGTTTCAGATCAGCCTTAAGAAGCATGCACTGAGCGTTCTCTAGCCCAACCAGCTTTTTCTTTGCGCTTTTGCCCCGCTGTCAGCGTCTTCGTCGATGGTGAGTACGCAAGTATCATCGGGCGGCGCTGACAGGGTCACGCGGTGGCGCATCAGGTGATGATCGCGGAAAACCGTAATCGTCACCACGTCGCCCGCATGGTGATCCCGCAGGCGGCTATCCATATTTTCGGCACTCAATCGCAGGCCATCGATCGCGACAGCTTCGTCGCCGGGGGCAATGCCAGCCCGCTCTGCCGGACTGCCGGTCAGCACCTTTGCGAATCGGCTCGCAGTGCCATTGGATACCAGCGTTGCCCCCAGCCAGGTGGGCGGCGACGAATCCGCCTTCGCCGCCTTGCCACCGAGATCCTTGCTGCCGCTGGACGCTCGCAGCGCCATATTGACGCCCACTGTCCTCAGCAGTCCCTGCAATGGCAGATCTGCAGTACCACGAACAAAGCGCTCAAAAAAATCGGCTAGCTCAAGACCCGTCACCTGGCGGGCGACTGACTCCAGACCGCGCTCGGGCATCCCTTCGCCGGTCTCGCCGAACCGCGCCCAGCACGCTTTCATCACATCATCCAGCGTGTGTTTTCCAGCAGTCTCTTTCCGGATAGTCATGTCGAGCGCGAGCGCAACGAGCGCCCCTTTCGAGTAATAGCTGATCATCACATTGGTGGAGTTACTGTCCGGTTTATAGAGTTTGGTCCATGCATCGAAACTGGATTCCTCGACGTTCTGCCGGAATCGGCCCGGCGTACGCAACACCCGGGTGATCGTCCTGCCGAGCAGTTCGAGAAAACTTTGTTCAGTGATCAAACCGGAGCGCGCGAGGAACAGGTCGTCGTAGTACGAGGTGATGCCCTCGAACACCCACAACAGGCCAGTATGCGATTCGGCCGATAGCTCATACGGCGTAAAACGGGCAGGCCGGATGCGTTTGACGTTCCAGAGATGGAAATACTCGTGGCTGCAAAGCCCCAGAAACGTGCGATAGTCGTCGCTGACCCCGCTGACGCCCCGCCTCGGTAAATCCTTGCGACTGCACATCAGCGCAGTTGACCAGCGATGCTCGAGACCACCATATCCGTTCTCTTTGACCGCCAGCAGGAACAGGTATCGATCGAGGTCCTTCGGTTTGCCGAGAAAACTGATCTGCGCCTGACACAATTGCGCGAGGTCATGGCATACCCGCGCCATATCGAATCGCCCATGCCCATTGACCGCAATCGCATGCGGGATGCCCGCCACCTCGAACTCGCCTATCTGGATATCACCCATTTCGACAGGGTGATCGATCAATTCAGCATAGTCGCGAACCACATAGGTGCCGAATTCGTAAGGCCCGGCCTTCAATGGCGTCATCGACGTTGCAACACGCCAGGCACTACCGCCGGATTCCGGCGGGGGCGCAATCTCTACCTGGCACTCAACATCTTCCTGGCCGATGACCGCCGGGAAAACGGCTGCCCCATCGAAAAAACCATGGGTCGTATCCAAATGAGCGCCACGCACGGTTGGATCGTAGGCGTGAATCTCTGCCGTCAGGGTCAGCGGCGCAGCACAGGGTGCTGCCTGCCACGTACTCTTATCCGTCTTGGTAAGCTCAACCTCGGCACCCTCGCAGCTGGCCTTGATGCCGACAACATGCCTGGCGAGATCCCGGATCAGATAACTACCTGGCACCCAGGCCGCTACCGCAAACGCTTGCCCGGCCGGATCCGGTTCAGCGACAGTAACCGACACCTCAAAAAGGTGTGCGGCTGGATCCGCGGGGCATATTCGGTACTTGTGCGGTGCGGTCATTGGCGGTGGCTAGCCTTCCACAACCGGTTCGGTCAATTTGAGTGTCAGGCATTTCGCCGACCCGCCGGCCTTGAGAAACTCGGAAAGATTGACCTCTGTTACCTTAAAACCGGCCAGCATCAGCCTTGCCTTCAACGGATCTGACGCTTTGTTGAGAAACACCCGGTCGCCGACGTTGACGGCATTACAGGCAAAATTGCCGGCATCCAGCGTGTCGACGATGATCCGTTTGTGCGGCGGAATGCGACTTTCGATGGCGATACGCGAGTCGTAGTCGAAAGCCGGTGGGTGATACATCAGGAAGCCATCAGTCAACGGACAGAAGCAGGTGTCGATGTGATAGAAGCGCGAATCAACCAACTGAATTGAAACAACCTCCAGGTCAAAAAACTTGCCGATTTCCGCGTGCGCTTCGATTTCTGTCCGGAACCCGTAGCCCGTCCACAGCCATGGGCCACTCCGATCGCGCAGGCAGTCACCGGCGCCCTCAAAGCCAATCTTCTCGTCCAGCGCCAGCAGTTCGAAACCATTGTCGCTAAACCACGTCTTGAAGTGCACTTCCTCTGGCCTGCGTTCCTGCGGCATGAAATGACTGGCAATGGCCTTGTCGCCATAGACGGCACCGGCATTCGCCGTAAACACCATGTCCGGCAACCCCTCCACCGGTTCCATCTCGACGACATCGGCATATTCTGCAATGGTGTCGCGAAGCTCGCCCCACTGCTGCTTCGCGAGGCCGATGTCGAGTGAACTCTCATGCCCTGCCATCCACGGATTGATCACGTAATCCACGGTAAAGTGGTCGGGCGGACACATCAGTAGCCTGTCGCGGGTTGTCCCCATGAATCCTGCTTCCTTATCAGTTATTCGTTCTTGTTCAAATGAATCTCTGCCAGCATGCAGCGGACGCTGCCACCGGCAGAGCTTTCGATGCTGTTTATTGGCGCGCTGACGATGGTGGCATTTGCCGCCAGCCGCGCCAGTTGTGATTCATCCAGCGAGTCCCTCGCCTGCTGCGACATTGCGATAACTCGCTCACCCGATGCCGAGCGAAGTTCGAGCATGTTGCCTGCAAACGCATCCATCTGGTCGAAACTGATCTCGACGACTTCATGACCGGAATCCCGAAGGCTGTCCAGAACCGCCTGGCGCTGATCCTCTCTCGGAATGGCTTCAGCGCAAATCACTGCGAGCGCTTCACCCACGTTCATCAAAACATTGGTGTGGTAAATCGGCGCGCCATCCCGGTCCACTGCATCGAAAGCCACAACCTCGTAGTCCATGCGCTGCGCAAAATCCCCCAACACATCCAGGTGTGTCCGGGAGGACACGCACGCATAGGCGACGCGATTGCGTCGATCCAGGACCAGGCTGCCCGTGCCCTCGAGAAACTGACCGTCGGCTTCATGCCCTGAGAGATCAATGATGTTTCGTACCTGGAACCCATGACAATCGGCCAGTGCATCAATGATGTCCGGCCGCCGTTCGGTCCGGCGATTGGGCGCTTCCATGGGATACAGGACGACGGTGCCATCGGCATGAAAACTCACCCAGTTGTTCGGAAAGATGGCGTCAGGCGTGTGGGGTTCCTCGGTGTCATCGAAAGCGATGACCTCGATGCCGGCAGCCGCCAGTGCATCACGCAAGCCGGCGAACTCTGCCGCGGCATCTTCCTGTTGCTTCTCGGCAGAGTCCGGATTCCTGCCCTGGAACCTGTTTGACTCGGCCGTATGCGGATTACTTTCGAATCGCGCGGGCATGATCATCAGCACGGCAGACGCCAGTTGAGATTCGGGCGCAGTGGTCATATCGTCGGGTTACTTGTCGGACAATCAAAAGAAGGGAGATTATGCCGTGAATCCTGACCAGCGGAAACGCATGTTGGCAATCATTCGCAATCCGGGATGGGTATCGCTTATCTGGCTCGGCATGGTGCTGGGGGTGTCCATCCTCTCGACCCCCATCCGCTTCACGGCGACGACCATAACCCGCCCGATTGCTCTCGACGTCGGTCGAGTCACCTTCGCCGCCCTCAACAAGGCGGAATTCGTCGCGCTCATCATCACCCTGGTCATCATTCGGGTTGCCGGGAGTGCACGTACGCTCTGGATGCCGGTCTTTGGCCTTGCACTCATTCTGATCGCACAGGCGGCCTGGCTGCTACCGGAACTGGGCGCCCGAACCGACATGATCATCGCGGGTTCCGAGCCCCCGCCATCCATCGCACATTCGGTCTACTCGATCCTTGAAATTGCCAAGGTCATCCTGCTTGCATACACAGGATTTCAATCGTTGCTGCTTCTCAGCCAGGGAGGCTATGGAAGAGGCTGATGCCGATTGCCTTGTCCGCCATATTAAAGCCCGCGCTGATCATCAACATCGTCAGGATGGATCGTCCTTACTACCGGACATTCATCGCTATGCGTGATCCGGCGAACAGACCGGAATCAGCGGGAAGGCGCTCAACGCATACAGGGCCGCATTGGGTTGCTGCGCCGGGATTGCAGCATGGTTGCGCTGCAGCCACCTGCTGGAGCAGACTGGCCAGCCAGATAAGCGTCGCCGTACGGAGAGAGCCGCGTGGAATACCTGCCCTACTGGGTCATTATCAGCTGCACAGTCGCCGCAGTTGTCGCTTCCGTCATCCTCCATTATGAGGGCCTGCGTTTCCTGACAGACAAACTGCCGATGCCAAAACACCATCACCGGCGCCGCATTGTCCTTTTGATCCTGTGTCTCATGCTGTTGCA
This sequence comes from uncultured Woeseia sp., assembly GCA_964630795.1. Lineage (GTDB taxonomy): Bacteria > Pseudomonadota > Gammaproteobacteria > Steroidobacterales > Woeseiaceae > SZUA-117. The sequence continues at coordinate 22,215 of CAZVWF010000037.1, forward strand.
CTTCGTCGAAATCTGGATATTCGGTGCCTGCTATTATTTCCTGCAGTACGTGCCCGGCTATGGCGCACTCCAGGGTGCGGAGCCACTCAACCTGTTCGATTCGGTCTATTACTCGGCCACCGTGTTCACCACCGTGGGATTCGGCGACATCGTGCCGGTCGGCCCGATACGTTTTATGACCGGCATCGAAGCTGTATCCGGACTGACACTGATTACCTGGTCTGCGTCATATACTTTGATGGAGATGCTTCGGACCTGGGACGGTCATCGCAAGTAATCGTTCGCTACTCCGACGGTCACATCTGAAGAAACGCCGGGCGGTCCGCCCAGTCTGCCTGCTTCGTTCGAGAGTCCGCTATTGGCAGGTGCGAACCAACCTTTAGTGCAGAATAGAAAAAGGGCGCCAAATGGCGCCCTTTTCCGTTTTTTAGACCGGAGTACTCCGGCTAACGACTTCCTTAGAAGTCAGCGCTTACACGTGCGTACCAGTAACCACCCTGCCAGGGCACAACCGTGCCAGACGGGTAGATACGGCCACAGCAGAAGTCGCTGATTTCACGAGCCGTAGCATCGGGATACTCGTCAGTGATGTTACGACCACCGACAGTCAGTCTCCAGTTGTCGTTGAACTGGTAAGAGCCTTCGAGATCGAAGAACGTCGTCGCATCGAACACTTGGTAACGCAGACCGAGCGCGTCCGAGCCACCTGTGTTCGAGTTGTCAGCTTCACCGTAGTAACGAACGCGGGCCATCGCCGAGAGTTTCTCGGAGAAGGTGTGTACCGCGGTCAGGTTCCAGCGAGTGTTCGGATCGAAGTTCTCAAAGTCGTACTGACCTTCATTATTCAGGATGCCAAGCGGGTCAGCGTCGAGCTCACTCTCGTTCCAGTTGAACGCCAGGTTCAAGCTCGTATCCTGGCCATTACCCCAGTCGACCGAGGTAGAAGCCACGATGTCGAGACCTGTCGTCGTTGTATCGATTGCATTCTGGAAGTAGTTCACACCACCGATACTGGCAGCACCCGCTACGCCGGCTGCCTCAAGTGCGAGGTAGCGATCGTACGCAGCACCCGCAGTCGGGTCCGTGGATACATCCAGCGTCGAGACAGCACGGAAGCGATCATCGATTTCGATCGAGTAGTAGTCGACCGTTAACGTAACCTCACCTACGTCAGCCGTCAGGCCCAGGGTGTAACTGGTTGACGTTTCCGGTGCGAGCGGTTGTGCACCCAGTGCCTGGGCAACCGTACCACCAGCCGGGAACAGACCCGTTGCAACCGGGAAGCCATTCGGCAGACGCGTTGATACGTTGGTCGTACCCTGCTGCCCCGGCGTCGGTGCACGGAAGCCCGTACCGAACGAACCGCGAAGGGCTACGCTGTCATTGATGCGGAGTCGGCCGGCAATCTTGCCCACGGTCTCGTTGCCAAAGTCAGAGTAGTCTTCGAAGCGGATAGCCGCCTGGATGAAGAAGTTCTCTGTGACGTCGGTGCTGACCTCGCCGTATACGGCAAAGGAATCACGCGCGTATTCATCAGAGAATTCCGGCGAGTAGCCCGGGAAACCGTTCGAGCCGACACCGACAACGCCGAACGCCGGATCGTCCGGATCAGCACAGTCCAGCGGCCACAGCGGGTCAGCGTTGGCAATAGCGGTACCGGCAGCAGTCGGTACACCACCGTCACAGAATCCGAACGGATCTGCAACAGCGTGCGGTCCAGCCTGGTACGACGCAACATCAGAGCTCTGATGTACGTTGTAGGTCTCGTCCATGTAGCTCACACCGTAGGCAAGAATCAGGTCAGATGCCGTGCCGACGTCGAATGCACTCGTCAGGTCAACCTGGAACTGCAGCTCTTCGTTCTGCAGTTTCCCCGGACGGAAGTCTGTCGGGGAAGCGCTACCCATTGACGGGTTGATCGTGTTGAACAGGCGATAGTCGATTTCGTTTGAGCCGTAGCGTGCGCTGACGTCCCAGGTGAAATTGTCGTTACCGCCGCGAGCACCACCCGCGAGACCCAGATCTTCAACTTCGCCTTCGAATCGCGGCGTGAAACCACCGGGGAATTTCTCCAGCGGGAAGTAGACGGTACCGTCTTGTTCACGAAGCGGCTCGTTGGTGCCGTTAAACGGATAACGATAGAAGAAGCTGCCGTCGCCTTTACTGCTGGACGTGTTACCCCAACCGTAGAGTTCAACACCGTTGTCGAGTTCGATACCCGCGTTAAAGAAGGTACGGAACGATTCGGTGTTCGGCTGACCCCAGGGCATGACGACATTACCGGCAACCGAAGCGTTGTTCGGGTTCAGTGTGCCATCCGGATACCCCGTGATGAACGGCTCAACCCATTGAGCAGGAATGATACCACCGTAACCACCAGTGAGATTACCGAGATCGTCGAATGTTTCCGGACCGTTTCTATCGTAGCCGCCACCGTTGCCCGGCACCAAGTTCGCAGAGGAACCAAGGACAAATGCCTGTCTGATATCACTGGTGCTGGAGAATGCAGCGCCATTCGGATCTGTACAGTACCAGCCGTCGCAATACGGATTAGCGCGAACCGTGAAGTCAGCTTCGTTCGCCTCAGCGGAAATAGAGATAAAGCCATTATCGCCAAGCGGCAGACCGAGGTTTGCGGAGATCGTGTAGTCCTGGCCGTCGCCTTCGAAGTACTCACCAGTTGCAGCATTCAGTGTGAAACCTTCGGAGTCGTCTTTCAGGATGAAGTTGATCACACCGGCGATGGCATCAGAACCATACAACGCCGCAGCGCCGTCACGCAGAACTTCCATATTCTTGATGGCGGTCGACGGAATGGTTGCAACGTCAGGACCCTGCGTTCCCGAACCACCGATCGATACCAGTGCTGCACGATGACGGCGTTTGCCGTTGATGAGCACGAGTGTGTGGTGAGACGGAAGGCCGCGGAGCTCTGCCGGGCGGATGAACGTAGCGCCGTCCGAAATCGGCTGGCGACTTACGTTATAAGACGGAACCAACGTCTGCAAGATATCCACGGTATCCGTGTGAGAAACCGCCTCGATCTGGTCCGCGTTGAACGTATCAACCGGAACAGCCGAGTCAACAGCCGTACGCGGACGACCACGCACACCTGTTGTGATGATTTCTTCAATCTCATCGTCGTCAGCTCCCTGCGCCTGCACCGTACCGGTGAGTCCCGTCAGGCCAAAGGCCAGAGCGGAGACAGGTAACAGAAACTTGATGATTTTTCGCATTTGCTTTCTCTCCCAAATGAAATGATCTACAAAAAAATATTCCGCCAAACAGCCCCAGATCATTTGCATGATCGCAACAGTTTTGGCGTGAGGTGCAATTGAACCACTCAGCAACTTGAAAATAAAGCTTTCTGGTACTTTTTTTCAGGTTTTAAAACATGTCTTTTGTTGCAAAAACCCAACAACCCTTCGTAGTCCGGGAAGTCACGGGATTTCGCTGGCGATACGGGGCCCCGGCCGGGTTGAGCCGGCATTTTCACACTTATCTGCCCCGGAGCCTCATTTCAGATAGCGCAACAATCTGCCGATGCCTTGCCCACCGTTCTTGCCCGCCCCGCCTAATTCGGTGACTCGTGCGCCTTCTTTTCTTCTTTAGAGATGACGGATGCTGCT
>CAZVWF010000038.1:0-3357 GCA_964630795.1 uncultured Woeseia sp.
CGAGATGCGTTTCTCATCGCCCGTGTTGCAATAAACCACCCAGGCATCGTCAACGCGACGACTGTCGATGCCAACGACAACACATTGCGACCCGAAACGCTTCGCCATCCTGGCAATCAGCCCCGGGTCTTCCAGCGCGGGCGAGTTGATGGAAATCTTGTCGGCGCCCCGATTCAGAATGTCTTCCGCGTCCTCGACGCTACGTATGCCGCCCGCGACACAGAATGGTATGTCGAGCAGGGAAGCAACATTACTGACCCAGTCGCGATTGACCGTCCGGCCATCCGGGCTGGCCGTAATATCATAGAACACGAGTTCATCTGCACCGGCCCGGCAATAACGATCAGCGAGATCGAGGATCTCACCGACAACGCGGTGATTGCGAAACTGGACACCCTTGACGACCTTGCCGTCGCGAACGTCGAGGCAGGGAATTATTCTGCGGGCAGGAATGATGCTATCTCCTCGGCACTGATTTTTCCGTCCAGCAATGCACGACCACTGATCGCCGCCGGCACACCAGCGGCACGCAATGCTTTCAGGTCGCCGATTGCCCGCACACCGCCCGACGCCTGCAATTGAATCTGCGGGTACTGATCAACCAGCCGACCGTAAAGCTCGACATTGGGCCCCGTCATAGCACCGTCCCGGCTGATGTCGGTGCACAGCAGGTGCCGCAACCCGGCCGGCATATAAAGATCCAGGCACTGCCACAAAGTCATGTCCGCAGAGCGCGTCCAACCATGGGTCGCAACGTGAGGTAAAGCGTCGCCATCCAGGGTGACATCAAGGGCCAGCACGATCTTGTCGGGCCCGTACTTCTGCAGCCACTCCCTGACTCGTTCCGGCTTCACGACGGCCAGGCTGCCAATCACTACGCGGGTAACACCGGCGTCGAACCAGCGCTCCAGTTGCGACAGCTCCCGGATGCCACCACCGATCTGCACATCCAGCGTGCTCGCCGAGACGATGCGGCGAATGACATTGCCGTTTTCCTGTCGGCCGTAGCGGGCCCCGTCGAGGTCGACGATGTGCAGCGCGCCCAAACCGGATGCCTGGTAGTCCCGTGCCAGGGCGACCGGATCCTTGTCGTAGACTGTCTTCGCCTCGAATCGTCCCGCCAGGAGCCGCACGACCTGCCCTTCGATCAAATCGATTGCCGGAATTACATTCATGCGGCTTCCTCGAGAAAGTTCTTCAGGAACCGCGCACCGCTGGCGGCCGATCGCTCGGGGTGAAACTGCGCTGCGATAAAGTTTTCGTGCGCGAAGGCTGCGGAGAATGGTGCCGAGTGATTCGCCGTTGCAATCGTGTACTCGTCCACAGGCAACACGAAGCTGTGCACGAAGTAGAAGTAACTGTCCGCGTCGATACCTGCGAACATGGCATGTGCGTCCGTTTGCTGCACACGGCACCAGCCCATGTTTGGCACGGGTGCTTCCGGCGTCGCCTGCAGTTTTTCGACGCTGCCGGGGACCACGCCAAGACATGCGACATCATCTTCTGCTGACGAGCCCGCCAGGAGCTGCATGCCGAGGCAGATTCCAAGCACCGGCTGTTCCAGGCCGGTAATGACAGAGATGAGGTCGTTTTCCTCGATGCGCTGCATCGCATCGGCCGCCGCGCCGACGCCCGGCAGTATGACGTGACTCGCATGTCGAATGGCGTACGCGTCGGTGGTCAGTTCGCTGCTGGCGCCGAGTCGGTCCAGGGCATTACTCAACGACGCGATGTTCGCACCGCCACAATCCACAATTGCCACATGCGTCCCCATGTCAGCTCAGGACGCCTTTGGTCGTCGGCAGTTCGGCGCCTTCGACGAGAAGCGCCTGCCGCAGGGAACGTCCCACGGCTTTGAAGCAGGCCTCGACCATGTGGTGGGTATTCGTTCCGGTCACAGTGACGTGCAGCGCGGCACCCAATGCATCCGACAAGGACTGGAAAAAATGCGGCACGAGTTCGGTCGGCATCTGTCCTACCGAATCTCGCGGAAACGAACCGTTGAACACAAAGTACGGACGCCCCGACAGGTCCAGCGAGACACTGGCTTCGCTTTCGTCCATCGGCAACTGGAATCCAAAACGGGCAATGCCGCGCTTGTCCCCCAATGCCTGCCGGATTGCGCGCCCGATGCAGATGGCCGTGTCCTCGATCGTGTGGTGCTCATCGACTTCGAGGTCGCCGTCGCATTTGACCTCGAGGCTGAAGCCGCCATGTGTAGCGATCTGCTCCAGCATGTGATCGTAAAAACCGATTCCGGTCCGGATTGACGGTGGTGCGGCTGCATCGAGATTGACCGAAGCCCTGATACTTGTTTCCCGCGTTGTCCTCGACACCCTGGCCGTCCGCGACCCGGGCGTCAGGGCAACCACGATGTCCTGCCACGTGAGCGGTGTTTCTCCGGCGCCGAGGTAAAAACCTGTTATGCCCAGTGCGTCGGCAAGCTCAAGGTCGGTCTCACGGTCACCGATCACGGCACAGGCCTTGATATCCAACGCTGTATTCGCGAGGTAGGCCGTCAGCAGGGCGGTGCCAGGCTTGCGGCAGTCGCAACCGTCGCCGGGCATGTGTGGACAGATGAATATCTCATCGAATGCTATGCCCTGGGACTCAAAGAGTGCCAGCGTGTGCGACTGGCAGAGCTCGAACTGTTCCTGTGGAAAGGAGGAAGTACCCAGCCCATCCTGGTTGCTCACCATGACGAAGCGATAACCCATGTCGCGCAGGCGCTGCAGTGCAGCCATGACGCCTGGCACCAGGCGCACCTTCTCGAGCGCGTCGACCTGGTAGTCCGCCGGCTCCTCGATCAGCGTGCCATCACGATCAATGAAGAGAACTTTTTGCATGTCAGCCAATCCCCCTGATCGCATCGACAAGCACGTTGTTTTCCTCCGCAGTAGAGATGGTGATACGCCCACAGCCTTTGAGTATGTCGTCGTCGGCAAACGTCCTTATCGCAATGCCAACGGTCTCCAGCGTCTTCGTCACTTCCTGCAGATTATTGAATCGAACCAGCAGGAAGTTGGCCTCGCTTGGCCAGACATACTGCACGGCATCACAGGTGGCGAGCGCGGCGCTGACCCGGTCTCTTTCACTCACGACACGTTCAATTCGACGGCCGGCGTCAGCCAGTTGCTGATCGGACAGCGCCCGGTCGATACAGCTGATCACCGGCGATGACATTGCATAGGGTGCAAGAATGCAGTCCAGCAGCGCTATCAATCCGGGTTGTGCTATGACTGCACCGCAACGTGCGCCGGCGAGCGCCATGGCCTTGGACAATGTCCGCAGCACAACGAGGTTGTCACAGGTATTCACCCGGTTCGCCAGCGATTGCCTGTCGCTGAACTCGATATA
>CAZVWF010000038.1:3457-18262 GCA_964630795.1 uncultured Woeseia sp.
CCGACGGTCGAACCGCCGGATAGCGATTCAAACCCTGCGGCAGCCCGGAATCGACAGCGGCGGGCGATTCATTCGCATTGAGTCTGATCGACGTGCCGGACGCGGTCGCCGGGAAGTACGGGCGAAGCGCGCGGATTTCCGGGCGGGCAAGCTGTTCGATACTCATCCGGCTTTCCTCACGGCATCTCGCAATCGAATCCGTACGGCCTCTCCATGGGCGTCCAGACCTTCGAGCGCCGATAATTCCAGCACGGTCGGCGCAAGTGAACGGAGCCCTTCCCCGGTTAACTCCTGCACGGTCATCTGTCGCATGAACTGATCGACGCCCAGGCCGCTGTAGCTCCTTGCCGCCCCATAAGTAGGCAACACGTGATTGGTGCCGCTGCAGTAGTCGCCCACGGACTCCGGCGCCCAGGGCCCCAGGAAGACGGAGCCTGCGTTACGGACTTTCGGTAGTAGGGTTCGCGCATTTTCTACCTGGAGAATCAGGTGTTCCGGTGCGTAGCGGTTGCTGATTTCAATGGCCGTAGCGATATCACCGGTCAGCACGACACGACCGCTCTCGAGCGCCTTGCCTGCAATCTCCTGTCGCGGCAGTGACTGCAGTTGCCTCGTCACTTCGCGTACGGTGGCTTCGGCCAGGCCGCGGCTGTCGGTGAGCAGGATGACCTGCGAGTCCTCGCCATGCTCCGCCTGCGATAACAGGTCGGCTGCGACGAAGGCAGGATCCGCGCAGGCGTCGGCAATCACCAGGACTTCGGAGGGGCCCGCGGGAGAGTCGATGGATGCACCGCTCGGGTCGCCGGCAACGAGCGTCTTCGCCGCCGTCACGCGCGCGCTGCCCGGCCCGAAAATCCTGTCAGTTTTCGGGATTGTCTCGGTGCCATACGCCATGGCGGCTATGGCTTGGGCCCCGCCAACCTTGAAGATGTCCGTGATGCCACTCCGCCGGGCCGCCACCAGCGTCGCAGCATTCACCTTGCCCTGCTTATCCGGCGGTGTGCAAAGGATGCGTTGCGGACACGCTGCAATGGCGGCCGGCACCGCCAGCATGATGGCCGTTGATGGCAAAGGCGCCGAACCGGCCGGGACATAAAGTCCAACCGTATCGATCGGTTGACTGACCCGTTCGCAACGAATGCCGGGACCGATTTCCACGTCGATATCGGACGGCAACTGCGCCTGGTGGAAACGACGGACGTTGGCTATCGCAACGTCTATCGCAGCTTTGGCGTCCGGCGACAGCGCAGCTTCGGCAGCGTATATTTCCGCTTCGCTGATTCTCAGTTGGTCGAGCGTGCAGCCGTCGAACTGTATCGCGAAATCGTATAGTGCCGAGTCTCCAAACCTGCGAACGGCGGCGATTATGTTGGCTGCCTCGGCGTTCATGTCGGCGTGGGCTGTGAGCGCCGGCCTTTGCAGCAAGGTCGCCCTCGCATCGGGCGACAAGTCGGACCAGGTATTGATGGTGGTAAACACGATATCAGGCCAGCATTTTTTCGACGGGAACGACGAGCAATGAACTTGCGCCCGCCCCTTTCAGGTTTTCCAGGGTTTCCCAGAAAACATTTTCCCGGCACACCGCATGGACGGCGACTTTGTCGCCATTTAAATCCAGTGGTATGACTGTCGGCGACTCGGAACCTGGCAACAAGGCAACTATGTCATCGAGCGCGCCACGCGGTGCGTGGAGCATGACGTATTTGCTCTCGCGTACCTGCAGGACGCCGTCCAGCCTTTGCATCAGGCGATCAATCCAGCATTGCTTGTCATCAGGGAGCGCGGCGCGGGTCTGGATGATTACCGCCTCGCTTTCGAGTACGGTTTCGACTTCGCGTAGCTGATTGGCCGCCAGCGTGGAGCCAGTCGACACCAGGTCGCAGATGAGATCAGCCTTGCCCAGCCGCGGCGCTATCTCAACGGCGCCGGAGAAGTAGACAATGTCGGCGTCGATGTTTTGCTGTTGCAGGTGGTCCTCGAGTATCGCGACGTAGCTCGTGGCGATGCGCGAGTTTTGCAGGCTCTGCGAGCCCTGGTAGTTGAAGTCCTCGGGCGCGGCCAGTGACAGTCGGCACTGTCCGAAATTCAGTGCGCGAAGCTGATCATACGCCGCCAGCTTGCCGACCTTGCTCGCACCCAGCCTGTTTTCCTCGAGCACGTTGAGCCCGACCAATCCCAGGTCACAGACATCGTCGCTGACCAGCCCGGGAATATCGTCATCACGCACGAACAGGAGGTCGATCGGCATGTTTTCGCCGTAGCAAAAAAGCTGGTCCTTGCTCTGGGTGAATTTAAGGCCACAGCGGGTCAGCAGGTCGAGAGACTCCTCGGACAGACGGCCGGATTTCTGCAGCGCAATTTTGATGCGCTGCTCGGAAGTTTTCATGGGTAGATCCTTAGTGAGTAGCGCTTTTCTTGCGGGAATGTGAATGCGAGCGGGAATGCTCGAGAGCGGCTGCGTAGCCGCCGAAGCCGTCGGTCATGAATCGCGCAACCCGGCCGATGGTCGCGACGCTGACGCCAGTGATGTCGTGAATCCGCCGATATGGCAGGTTCTGCTGCAAAAGACCGACGACGCGCCAGCGGTCGACGAGGGCCTGCAACTCGGCTGGCGTGCATAAGTCTTTGAAAAAATTACGGCATCCCCCCAGGTCCTCCAGGCCGACGATCACCCTGAAGAGCGCGTCCTCATTGTTCTTTTGCTGCCTGGCGGTGTCGTTTCGATTGGGTTTCACGGGCTGAAGCTGTCGTCGTTTGTACTAATGTAATATTACACTATTACATTAGTACAAACATGGCAAGCTTTTCTTTTGGGGTCGGATCCGGGATCCGACCCTAGGGTTTCAGAAAGCGTATATAGTTCGTTGCGCACGACGACACCTGCCAAAACAACATCAGCATCGGGGGATCTGACGTGATTTCCATCAAGAAACTTCCTGCCCTGGTCGCCGTTGCATTGCTGGGATGTTCCGCACACGGCGATGCAGCACAACCGTTCGATATCGATGCCTATCTCGCACTGAGCCGTGCTTCGGGCATCACCTTAAGTCCCGACGGCGCCTTCCTCGCGTATACCCGTTCACAACGAAACCTCGAGAAGGATTCCCGTCAGAGCTCTGTCTGGATGAAGCCGACTGATGGCGGCGAACCCATTCGCGTGTCAGCTGCGGGTACCGGAGCCTGGTCTCCCAAATGGAGCCCGGACAACCGCTTCCTGGCCGTGTTATCCGCCCGTGGCGACAGCCGCACCCAGGTCTGGCTCTACGACCGCCGCGGCGGCGACGCACAGCAACTCACTGACATTAAGCAAGGTGTGCGCTCATTCGAATGGTCGCCGGATGGCAGCCGCCTTGCCTTAATTGTGATGGATCCGTCGGCCGAGGATCTGGACGACTCGCCGCCCGTCAATCGACGGCCCTGGGTCATCGATCGGCTGCAATTCAAGCGCGACTATGTCGGCTATCTCGACAATCGCCACACTCACGTTCATATTTTCGACGTCGCTGCAAGGACGAGCCGGCAGCTGACATTCGGTAGTTACGATCACAGCCAGATTCGCTGGTCACCCGACGGGCATCATCTCGTCTTCGTCAGCAATCGCACCGAATGGCCGGACTCGAATCGCAACACCGATCTCTGGCGTATCGATACCACTGTGGAAGATGCGGAACCCGAGCAGCTGACGTCGGCGCCGTATGCGGATTCGAACCCCACATACAGCCCCGACGGCCGTTACGTGGCCTATCGATCAAATGTCAGCGACGGGCTGCCGGTCTACGCCATTCCGAAGCTGTCGGTCCTCAATCTCCGAACAGGCGAGTCGCGACTGATCGAGTCACTCGCAGAAGTGCAGGTCTGGGGGTTACATTTTGCAGACGACAGCCGTCATTTGTACGCGATCGCCGAGTATCGGGGTGAACAGCAGCTGCTCCGGATCGATATTCGCTCCGGCGAGGCAGAACGCCTCATATCCGGCGAGGACGTCGTCAACGAGTACGACGTCAGTTCCGACGGCCGGATTTATGCCGTGGTCGCCCGCCCGCAGTCGCCAGCGGCTATATATCACCTCACTGGTGACGAACTTATGCCTTTCCTTGCCGTCAACGAAGAACTGCTTGCCGATATATCCGTTGGCAAAGTCGAAAAACACACCTACGCAGCTGCTGACGGCGCGCTGCTGGATACCTTTGTCGTTTTTCCACCGGACTACGAGGAAGGAAAGCAGTATCCCGGCATGCTCCACATCCATGGCGGACCCTGGGCCCAGTGGGACTGGCGCTTCAATTCCGAGTCGCAGATGTTCGCAGCAAAGGGTTACGTGGTTGTCATGCCGAATTTTCGCGGCTCCTGGGGTTATGGTCAGGCATTTTCCGATGCGCTGGTCGGCAAGTGGGGCGAGGTCGACTATAACGATTCGATGGATGCCATGGACTTTGCGATCGAGCAGGGCTGGGTCGATGGAGACAGAATGGCGGTCTACGGCTGGTCATGGGGCGGTTTCCTGACCAACCATGTCATTACCAGGACCGATCGATTCAAGGCGGCGATCTCCGGCGCCAGCGAAACGCTGGTCGCCGCGAACTACGGTCACGACATGTGGCAAAGACTGTGGGCCGAGGACCCCGGCCTGCCATGGCTCGAGGAGAACCAGGAAACCTGGGAACGGGTCTCTCCGTTTTATCGGCTGGATCAGGTCACGACACCGACCCTTGCCGTTGGCGGCGAAGATGACTGGAACATGCCGATCCTGAACGCCGAACAGCTGTACCTGGTCCTGAAACGTCGGGGCATTCCGACGCGGTTAATCGTCTATCCGGGGGAAGGACACAGCATATCCGTACCCTCTTACGAACGGCACCTGTACGAACATTACTTCGACTGGCTGGATCAATACGTTGTCAAATAGCGCCAGTTTCACAAAAACATAGCCATGAAGAATGAATTCAGGACTGCAACAACATTGCTGCTTCTCCTGAACCCCGCGGTCCTGCTCACGGAAGATTACGAGGGCTTAATATCAGCTACGAGTCTTATGGGGTCAGAGTCAACCCTGACCCCTAGGTCGCCTGGGGTCGCGATTTGAGTAGTTACTCCCTGTCCTCGTCTGGCAAGAGCTGCCATTCCAGGTTGTTGGGTGGCGTCACCCGCTTTTCGACGGGTCGCTCCATCGCCCTTAACTGCGGCGTGAAGTCGTAGGGCACAACCGAGGGCCTCGTCGTGCCCCCGCGGTTGATGTATTCCCAGACGATCGTGCCATCAGGCTGCACCTGGAAAAGGCGACCAGTGTTGTCCTCACCAATGTAGGTGTTGCCATTCGGCAAACGCTTTTGCGTGCCCATCGTTTTACTGAAGAATTTCATATTGGCATAGCCGAGCGTTTCGTACTTCCAGACGATCTCCATCGTTGTCGGGTCGAGCTCGATAATGAACGTCTGCCCGGTATGCGCACGATGCCGTGGTGCCAGTGAATTATCGAACAGGATGATGTTGCCGGCGCCCGGCAGTCCCTTCTCGATCATTTCCGGCTCGTGTGAGTGGGCCATACCGCCTTTGTAATTGTGCGTACCTTCCCACACGACCTCGCCGGTTTGCTTGTCGACGATGTACATCATGTTGATATTGCGTGGGTTGATCAGGATATTGCCGGGTCGAAATCGTTCATCGCCTGCATCAAACCACTTGTTCTCCGGTAGCGGTGCGATGGAATTCGTGTGCAGCCAGTCATTCAGCGGCGTGAGTGGCGAGAAAAGATTCAGGTCGAGATACTCGTGAGCGTGCCATTCCCAGACGACATCACCATCGAGGTTCACTTCGTAGATGTCGCCACCCTGCTGGTGTTCTTCGCTGCCACGCAGGCGCGGCTCCCACCACGGCGCGATTTTGTCGGTGACATCCTCGACCTTGTCCTGCGCTTCCTGCGGAATCGGTTGATGGGCGATCAACAGTCGATTGCCGTTCGGCAGGATCCGCAAGTCATTGACCGAGCCGATTCCCTTGTGCTCCCAGACGATGTTGCTGTCCCAGTCATACTCGATGATGCGTGTATCGGGCCCGGCATACAGCAGGTGCCCGTTCTCGAGCACCCTGGCACGCTTGTTGAAGTAGGGTTCGACATGCCACGCGTGAACGACATTACCGTTCATATCGATCAGTCGAATATCCCCGGGCACCTTTCCTTCGGCCCTGGCCGCGGCAGACGGGTGATTGCTGCGGTCGTTGTGATCGGCGATCAGGATGTAGCTGCTGTAGGCCTGGTCCGGATCGTAGATGGTCGTGCCGGTCGGATAGACGGTCGGATAGCCCAGGGCGATTGTGCTGAAAAATCCGAGCGCGACGAGTTTCAGTGACCTCACTGCGTGCAGGTGTTTCATCAGATTATCCCCGATGTTGCTGGTCGCGTTGTATCACGACTCGTATTCAATTCATGTTAGCAACGGATCGGGAGGTTAGTCGTGGAATGGGCTTGAACCGGGGATGAGCTGTTTCGTTCTCCGTAAAGAGGCAGGTCAGATCGCTGAAGCTATCTATTTCTGCAGCTCACCAACTGCCCGCCAGGCCTGCCCTACCGCCGACTCGAACATGGCACTGCCACCGGCATCGGAATTGGCGACCGTGATACGTCCGAATGGCTGCCGCCCGACGACATTGGGTCGCTGATCTCGACTCGGCCATGACTCGCCCAGATCGTAGAAGCCATCCGCGTAACCGTGCGCCCATCGATTCACGGTAATACCGGCGATGTCCTTCGCCGCATCAAACCCTCCTGCCGACAAAAGACTCGTGAGCTGTGCGCGGATGTTGCGCTCCATGGTCTCGAAACTGGTGGTCAGCAATTCGTAACGACCAAGCCGGCGCTGCTCACGCGGCGACAAGCCCTGGTTGTTTATATGAACAAAACTTTCCATGGTCAGGGTAATCGGGTCGTCCGGCGTCTGCGCAAACCGCTGACCGCCGTAACTGACCGGGAAATCGAGCTTGACCATCGGGTGGTAACTGCCTGATGAGACGGCCGCGCCGATGCCGAGGTTCTTAAAAGCATGCCAGTTACGCAACACGACATTCGTGTACAGGATCGGCATCTTCTCGCCGCTGGAAAGCGCCTCGCGCTGGTCTTCCGGGAGTTCCGGACACAACGACGGAATGATGGCGTTGTAACACGCGAGGACGCAGTGCCGTGCGCGCACGCGGGAAGCCTGGCCGGCTTGTACGTACTCGACCACGACTTCTTTTGCGGAACCGGGTGCGCCATCGTGTTTAACACGCACCGCCGTAGAGTTCAGTCGCAAGCGAACCTGCGACGAGGCCGCATCCAGTTTGCTGTAGTCGAATGGCACCATGACGATGTCTTCGACTGTGGACCCGGGCGCAACATCGGGAATCATCCTGCGGACAAGCATCCTGGCGACCGTCGCGTTGCCGTCCGGAAAGTGATGGATATACGGATCATCTTCCGGAAGAGGGCCCAGGCTTGTCGCGCCACGCCCGGGCAAAGCCGAGTATCCGAGACCGCCACTGGCGGCAACGGCCTCGATGCCGGCACCATAGTCTAGAGTCAGGTCCTGCAGTACAGCAAAGACCTCCGGCTCGTGAATGTCCAGGTGCCGCTCGAGAAATTCGCGATAACTGATCGTCCAGAGGTATTCCTCCTGCTCCGCCTTCGACATATCGACCTGGTTCTCATCGACGGTCAGCAGGCGGAGAAACTCACCTCGCGCCGCATCCGACATCGGCATTTGTGCAACCACCTCTTCCGGCGACTGGCCCGGGTCCGCCAGCGGCAAGTAGGACATACCACCCAGATCGTAACGAACGACTTTGTCGACACCCCAGTCTTTTTTGTCGAAGTGAATGCCTGCAGCCAGCCCGTTGCGATGAAAGAAGTCCTGGTCATATCCGTCAGCGAGTGCGCCCGTGTCGATGCCCAGGTCATCGATCAGAGTCTTCGCTGGTTTAGGGTAATGGTCGGGGGAAACGAGCGATTGGCTGCCGCCGTAGCCAAGGTGCAGATGACCGTCCAGGTTGAATTCATTGCGCTTGGCGTGCCCGCCAAAATCGTCGTGATTATCGAGCAACAGAATTCGCGCCCTAGGATTCTCTTTCTGATAGAAGTGCGCCGCGGCCAGACCGCTCAGTCCGGCGCCGACGACAACGAGATCATAAGTGCCGCCGTCCGGCTCATTTACCGGTCCCCAGTCCATCCTGCCCTCGCGGGCAAGCGCGTGCGCGATATCGAAGGAACCATCATGATTGCCACGCATGCCGGTAAGCGCGGGCGGATAGTACGGCTGCCCGGCCGCTTCAGCCGCGAGCACCTCATCGGCGAAGGCCCGGCCCGGAACAAAGGAAGATGCTGCAACTGCACCAAATCCGTGCAGGATGTCCCGGCGAGATACCGGCCGATCCATGCCGAGGTCGCGATCAACCTTCTTACCCATTAAAAATCTCCATGTCGCAGTCGACCATAATAGCCCGGTTTTTGAAGCCTGGATCATGAAGAACGACTGCACAGGTGGACAACCGCGCCTGTCGGATGCGAAGCCGAAACCGGTATTTGCTGCTACATTCTGTGGTGACTGAACCGGAGATAGCCATGCCAACCCCTTCCCGATGCTTAGCCCTTTGCGCACTGCTCCTCATCGCTTCGATACCGATGAACGCTTCGGCCGCCGGCAGCGAAGACAAACCCAATATTGTGCTGGTCCTGATGGACAACTTCGGCTGGGGCGAGATCGGTGCATACGGCGGCGGCGTGTTGCGTGGTGCACCCACACCTCGTATCGACAGTATTGCCAAAGAGGGCTTCCAACTCACTCACTACAATGTCGAGGCCGAATGCACGCCGTCACGTGCGGCACTGATGACCGGCCGCTACGGCATCCGCACGCGGCAACGCCCGGACGGCCCGCCACGCGGCGTCTGGTATGGCATCACCAAGTGGGAACTGACGATGGCAGAGATGTTGTCGGAAGCCGGCTACGCGACTTCGTTGTTCGGCAAGTGGCACCTCGGCGATACGGAAGGCCGCTACCCAACCGACCAGGGCTTCGATGAGTGGATTGGTCTCCCGCGTTCCTCTGACAGGGCTTTCTGGCCGGATAGCAATAGTTTCGACCCGGAGAGTGGAGCGACCTTCACGCACGTGATGTCTTCCCGGCGCGGCGAGACGCCCGTCGAGCACGACGTGTTTAACCGTGAAAAGCGCAAGACGCTGGATCGGGAGATCACCGACCAGGCGATTGACTTCATGCGCCGGAAAGCTGAAGACGACCAGCCTTTCTTTACTTTCCTTGCTTACACACAGACGCACGAACCGGTCGATCCGCATCCGGATTACTACGGCAAGACAGGACACGGCAGCTTTGCCGACGTGCTGAAACAAACTGACGATTACATTGGAGAACTCCTCGATACGATCGACGAACTCGGGCTTAAGGACGACACGATCTTCATCTTCACCTCGGATAACGGGCGTGAAGGCGTCGTGAGGTCCTGGGGTTTCACCGGCCCGTGGCGCGGCAGCATGTTCTCGCCTTACGAAGGTTCCCTGCGTGTGCCATTCCTCGTTCGCTGGCCGGCCGGGATCCCGCCGGGACAGGTATCCAACGACGTCGTCCACCAGGTCGACCTGGTGCCCACCATCGCCAGTATCATCGGTTACCGGTTACCGGATGACCGGATTTATGACGGCGTTGACCAGTCCGGCTTCCTTATGGGTAAAGAAGAAAGCTCGGCCCGTGACTCCATCGTCATCTACATTGGCAACGAACTATTCGGCGCAAAATGGCGAAACTGGAAAATCCTGTTCAAGGAGGTCGACAGGTCCTGGGGAGGCTATGAAGCGAAGGAAGTCGCTTACCCGTCCATTTACAACCTGATAGTGGACCCGAAGGAAGAGGAGCCGGAACTCAACTACCTCAATGACACCTGGGTCGATGTACCGTTGTACGAGGTGCTCGAAGCGCACGAGGCATCGATTGCAGCCGACCCCGGGTCACCTGACCCTTAAACGCCGTCGGGGCAAGGCCTGTTACTTGAGCGTAATCCAGACCAGGTCGATCGTCGTGTCACCGACATTGCCGGATTCGTGCTCGTCTTCAATGGGAATGGCATCCATCCAGCCGACATACCCGTCAGCCCGCACGTTGGTATCGGGTGACTGCACGCCGCCCAGGCGACCCGCCCACGTGCCACCTTTGATGTGAACAAAGACCTGGTTGCCGGGATGCGAATGAATGCCCTCCCACTGGCCCGGTTCGACCTGCACGCGTTGTACGATGACGCGATCGTTTTCCAATAAGAGATCCATCGGAATCTCTGGATAAATCAGTGGTTGCGTATCAATGTCCGGCGAGATGGGCCCATCGCCTTTCAAGGTCACCCAGACCAGGTCGATCGGGGTATCGCCAGTATTGCCCGATTCGTGACCTTCACTCGGTGGTATGCGCTCCATCCAGCCAACGCTGCCGGTTTCGCTAACCGAATTGTCGTAGGTCGATTCACCACTGGCGCGACCCGACCAGGTACCGCCGACGACATGCACATACACCTGGTTGCCCGGATGCGCGTGAATACCCTCCCACGAGTGCGGCGGTACGACAAATCGCTGCACGACAACGTGCTCGTTTTCAAGCAACACCTCACCACCGGGATTGTCCAGGTCGGGATAAGTCAGCAGGAAAGGAATTTCCTCTGCATCCTGCGCTGTGACGCCACCGGCCGCGAGCAACAGCACGATAATCGTGCAGGAGTGTGTGTAGCTTTTCATCGTTTTTCTCCTACTGAAAGTCTCTCGGTATGGTTTCGTCCCAGGATTTTTCGGCAAAGATCTCGCCATCGACGAGCAAGCGTCGATCAAAGGACAAACGGAAGTCGGATTTGTCACTGGTAAAAGACACTTCTGTTTCGAACCGCAAAGTTCTGTCTTCAAGTTCCTGGCTTAAAGCATAGCGGCCGGTCACCGATGTGCCAGCCGGGTTTTCGTTATCGGTGCGATGTTCGATTTCTTCTTCGAAGCGTGCAATGCCCCAGGGTCGGCGAACGGCGCCCGAATTCGTGGCCAGACCCACCGCTTCACCCGTTTCCGGATCGCGGTTGATCTCGGTAATCGCGGCATAGCCCGTAATGTTGCCGGAGTCGAGAGTTTCGAAACCGGCCAACCTCGGACCGGGTTCCGGGTCCATGAAGTCGGGCGCACGTTCTTCGCCGGGCGGCACGACCGGCATGACTACGTGAGCGCCACCATCACCGCCAATCTGCAAGGTCGAGTCGAAGGGATAAATCGTGGGCCAGAGCATCGGCCACATGCCGTTGCTGATGGCGACACGAATCCTGTGCCCTTCTTCGAATACCCAGGACGTGAGGTGCAACTGGATCTCAAGCGGGAAGACGTCACCGGGAACGATGTCTTCCGGGTCTCTCGCCGAGTTTCGATGCGTGCCATTGAACGCGGCACCGGCAACCTGCGTGACCTGGCCGTCTGGCGCAACATCGGAGATACGAACCACCCAGTTTGCGCGTGTCGCCGTCGCGGATACATTGAGCATGGCAATGGGCCGGCCCAGAATTTCCAGTGGCCCGGTCAATGGTTCGGAGTCGTAAACGAGGCTGTGGTCGTCCATGGGTTGCTGGTCGGGCGTGATGCTGCCCCACCACATCGTCGGTCCACCGCCTTCGAGGCCAACTGATGGTTTGTAGGCAAGATGATGCGTTGCCGCTTCAGCCGCATCCCTCGACAAACCGTTGTCGGCCTGCACATACCAGGACTGGTGGTCGATTCGCTCTATGGGCCAGCCATCTTCCCATCGCCAGCGGCCGGGGATGCGCGGCGTTGCCGGGTCGGGTGGATAGTAGTTGCGGACGTAAACGGCGAAGTCCGGTTCCTCCAGGATGCCGGTGTCCTCGCCCTTCAGCCATTGATCGAACCAGCGCACGGCCTCGTAGCGCCACTCCACTTGCGGCTCGGGCCAGGCATTGTGCGGAAAGTAGTGATCCCAGGGACCGATCATGGCTTTGACCGGCGCATCGACGTTCTCGAGCATGCGCGGCAGGCTGTTACGGTAACCGTCGTACCAGCCGCCGATATGATAGCCAGGGGTCTTTATCTTGTCGTACTGGCCGATCGCCGACGCGCGATCCCACCACGGCCCGTCGCGCTGTTGATGCATGTAGGCATAGACACTTGGCTTGCGATTAAAGCGGTTCTCCAGCCATTCCTCGTCGAGTACGAAATCGGGCGCACCCGGCATCGAGCTATACAAGTCATGAGACATCATCCACGAGTCGGTATGCATGATGCCGTCCATGTAATGGACGTCTTCCTGGTAAAGCGCATCTGTCGCCATCACCGCGACGAAGGCCTTCAACGCCGGTGGATTACGCATCGCCATCTGGATGGAATTGAAACCACCCCAGGAGATACCGAACATGCCGATG
The DNA here is from genome assembly GCA_964630795.1 of uncultured Woeseia sp. Lineage (GTDB taxonomy): Bacteria > Pseudomonadota > Gammaproteobacteria > Steroidobacterales > Woeseiaceae > SZUA-117. The sequence goes on from CAZVWF010000038.1 coordinate 15,890, forward strand.
CTGCCGGAGGACCAGTCCTGCCTGGACAACCAATCGATTACGATCTCGCCGTCATCGAGTTCGATATCCGAATACTCGTAGGGAATCGTTATGCCTTCGCTATTGCCGGTGCCGCGTATGTCAACGCGGGCGACTGCGTAACCGCGATCCTGGAAGTACCGGTATAAGGAGTAACCCCGCGCGCGCCCTTCGTCCTTTCGGTACGGCAGGTATTCGAGCAGCACAGGGTATTTTCCGGCCGGATCCGCATTCGTCGGCATATAGATGTCGGCGGCGAGGCGGACACCGTCCTCCATCGGGATCCAGGCGGTATTGATCGCCGGTTCTGTTGCCGGGTTCCCGGCAATGTCATCGCCGTTGTCGGGCGCCCGCGAACAGGCGGTAAGAGCGATGAGTATTATTGCCAGGGTCAGCGCCTGGCTTGCCAGCTTCATCATAGTGTTTAGTGATCCCCCGAGCGGCTTCCTGAGCGCCCCCTTCGTGCCAGTGCCCAAAAAAAGCCATCGATTCACCGTAAGCGGAAATACTCAAGATGAACCTGTAGCTACCGATATCCCCATTTAATCACGACCATCAACCAGGTTTTCGACATCCGGGTACATGCCGGTTGCCGTTTTGCCACGATTGAACATCTTACATTGTGGCCGCGGGCCTTCGCATGGTTAATCTGGTGCGGGCTGCTGAGGTTTTCAGGCCGAGAATCTTTGGAAGTCCTCCGCGATCCCCTTGACCGCGAGCTTGAACAACTGCTCACCGGCCTCGGGATTGGCAAGTGCCGGGTTCGACCCGATGCGCCCGTCCGGAAACCGTTTGCGATAGTCCGCGGCATCGTAGACCGGCCCGGTCGGCGCAATGGGTGGATCCATCGCAACGTTCTTGATGCTGTGCGGGTACGCATACTGAGTGAGAGAAACCTCACCGCAGGTTGCATGGCTCCCGTCCGCATCGCCAAACAGGTCGCTACTGAGTTTCATCACACCTTCCGCTTCCCACCAGTTTGCGAGCTTGCATCGAACCTTCGACTGGTCGGTCGGATTTTGCCCCATGCTCGCCTGCGCGTAGATTTCGGAGAAAGCCGCATGCACGGTCGCGATATTGCCCCCGTGTCCATTCAGAAAATAAAAGGACTTGAAACCATACTGGACCAGGGAATTAACCATGTCCTGGATGACCAGGATCAGGGTCGATGGCCGCAGCGTGATGGATCCTGCAAAGCCAAGGTGGTGCTGGGCCATCCCGACCGAAATCGTTGGTGCAATGAGCGCTCCTGTCTGCTTGCCGATTTCAATTGCCAGCGATTCGGGACAAAGCGCGTCCGTTCCGATCAGGCCATTGGGACCGTGCTGCTCGGTAGAGCCTATCGGTATGATAATGCCGCCACTTGTCTCAAGGTAGGTATCAACTTCCTGCCAGGTACTGAACTTGAGTTCCATGTCATCCCCTACTGAAAATCCGCGCAAAGGATAGCAGGGACCATCGTCGATTGGGCAGTGCCGTTAACAATACCACTTCGGTATTTCGGTACACTGTCTCCCCGACCACGATACAGGCTCTCATGATGATTCAGTCCCTCCTGTTGACAACGCTGATGTCGTACGCGAACCCGGATCTCCTCGTCAGCACGGACTGGGTGGCAGAACATCTCGATGATCCCAAGGTACGAATCGTCGACACCCGTACGAGCGGCTACGAGGAAAGTCATATACCCGGCGCAGTGCATCTCGACATCAGCACATCGCGGGACAAGGAAAATCCGCCGACTTTTTTGCCCAACCTCGACACCTTTGTCGCGACCATCGAATCGCTTGGTATCTCCGACGACACACACGTTGTCTTCTACGATGACCGCGGGGGCATCTATGGCACCCGGCCCTGGGTTCTTTTGCAAATGCTGGGTCACGAAAACGCATCCATTGTGAATGGCGGCTGGCCAAAGTGGGTTGCCGAGAACCGGCGGACCAGTTCGGAGTTACCGGCATACCAAACCGGGTCCCTGGACACTGAAATCGACGCTCAATGGATCGCCACCGCCGATGACGTTTCGGCTACGATCGGTGACCCGCAGACCACGCTCATCGATACCCGAAAGCGCGAGGAATTCACCGGTGACGATCGGGGATCGAATCCGCGGGGCGGCACCATTCCCTCCTCCATCCATCTGTTTTGGGAGGATGCGCTCGAAGGCGAGCATCAGAGCATCAAGTCGGCAGATCTGCTAACGGATTTGTTTACGCGGCAGGGACTGACCAGGGAGGAGGAGATTATTACCTACTGCCAGGGTGGCGGTCAGTCCGCTCACGAATTGTTCGTCCTGCACCTGATGGGCTACGACAAGCTGAGACTTTATATGGGCTCAATGGAGGACTGGAGTCG
>CAZVWF010000038.1:18362-25296 GCA_964630795.1 uncultured Woeseia sp.
TACCGATTCTCGGGAACGATCAACATTCCCGATCACCCAATGAGCAGCGAGCCGGCAGAAATTTTACCGGCTGATATTCAAGGCAAAAAAACGCAGCTTTTTCCAGGCATGTCACTGCGATTCGTATCGCACGAGGGACATTTGATCCCGCTCGATCGCGATCTCCTGGTCGCCAGCGACAGTGAAAGTTACTGGCAGATGCAGGTAGCGCCCGGCCGCGTGTGGTCAGAACCGGGAGATGGCGGGATGTCACGTGCGTCGTTTCCCTTTCTCCTGACCAGCATCATTGAAAATGAGAGTTATAACGGTATTGCGACCTTCCTCTTTGATGAAGATTCGGTTTCACAGCTGCGCTACCAGGTTGTCCATCACCTCTCGACATTTGTAATCCAAACGCGATTCGTCGCTGCCGGCCAGACGGATGTCGACTACGAGGCAAGCGACTCGGATCATGCCGACGTTATCGCCAGCTTCGAGAGCGAACTGGCCGATCGGCTGCCGTGGCAATCCTGGTCGGTGCTGGAAGATGAACAGGGTGCGGCGCTGTTCGCCGATTTCGATTCAGGTATCGACCCGGCACTGACACTGACCAGCGGACTGGTCATCGACGGCAACATCCATGTTCGATCGATGAATACACCTTACGGTCCGTATCCCTACCCGCACGAGATGCGCCATGGCGTCTGGTCGGTCACCAAAACAGCGGCCGGCATGCTCACGTTATTGCGCATGGCACAGAAGTACGGCGACGAGGTATTGGACTACAGGATCAGGGACTATCTCGACATCACGGCCGATCACGACGGCTGGGACAACGTAACGTTCCGTCATGTGTTCAGCATGGCAACCGGCATCGGAACCGGCACCCATAATGTTACGCCCAACAACTTCGGGTCCGGGGACGCGAGCAATCCTGCAAACCATGCCGGTGTCGAAGACTACATGACCTGGTACTTCGCCCCGACGCTCGAGGAAAAACTTGCCGAGGTCTTCAAAATTCCGAGTTATCCCTGGGGTCCCGGTGAGCACGGTCGTTACCGTGATCGCGATATCTTCGTCGGGTCTGCCGCGCTCGAAGCCCTGCTGCGGGAGAAGGAGGGAGCCGACGCGGATCTCTGGGAAATGATGGTGGATGAAGTCTATCGGCCGATCGGGATACATCATATCTCCATGACCCGAACGCGCGAAGCGAACGGATTGGGCACCCCGATTCTCGCCTGGGGCATCTATGTGTCCATCGACGATATCGCGAAGATTGCCATGCTGATCCAGAACGGAGGCATGCACGATGGCGTGCAGTTGTTAAGCAAGGCGGAAACTGCTGCCGCTCTGTACGAGACAGGCCGACGCGGTCTGCCAACGGGCGCAAGCAATATTCATGGCCCAAAGTCCTACTACCTGACCCTGTGGCATGAGCGCTATGTGACAGAGAGCGGTCGTTCCTACACGGCACCGGCGATGCAGGGTTACGGCGGAAACGTCGTGCAGCTCATGCCCAACGGGATTATCGGCTTCCGTTTCGGTAATGGTGGCGGTGTGCCACTGGAACAAATGACCATCATCGCCGACAAAATCCGCCCCTTCGACGAATTCAGCCGGCGCTAGGTTCAGTCGTTCTCGACCTGCGCGTCCGTAAACTTCCGGATCAGGTAATCGCCGGCGAGCACCGGCGCATTGGCAGGCTCTTCACCGTCCGCGAGACAGGTTGGAATGGTCGTGATGTTGGCGTCGTAATTCGGATTCATGAAATAGGCGATTGATTGCCGCCTCGGCACCGTCTCCGTTGCATCGCCCGACGTGACTCTGTGAACCGTGGAAATCCATCGACCATGGGTCCAGTGCGCCATCAGGTCGCCCAGGTTTACAATGAAGCCATCCGTTACGGGTGGGGCGTCGATCCACTTGGCCGATGGCAGTTGCACTTCCAGTCCGCCGACATCCGGGTCCGGCTTTAAAATAGTCACCGTGCCATAGTCTGAGTGGGCCCCCGCGCGATGCGCTGCGGTAGGCTCATCTGCTGGCGAGGACGGATAGTTCAGCGTCCGCAGTGCGCCGAGGTGATGGGTGTGGTGTGCTGCGAAGAAGTCCTCTTCCAGTTTCAGTGCATGCGCCAGCAATTGCATGATGCGGGCACCGAGGTCTTCCATCGATCGATAATAGTTCTCCCAGGCGCTACGAAACGTCGGAATCGATGACGGCCAGATATTCTCGCCGTAGAAAAAGTCGAAGTGCGCATTGGGCGAATGCCCGTCGGGCGGCGCAAGGGGTCCACTGCTATAGGCTTCCTTGCGATCCGGCGGGGTTGCTATCCCGAGCGTTTTTGCCAGCGACTCCTCCTCGAGCGGGAAGTAGCCTCGCGGACAGCCTGCCGCCGGTGACTGTAGTGCCAGTTTTTGCTCAATCGGCAGATCGAAAAAGGTTCTGGCCGCCAACCATGCCTCTTCAATGATCTCGTCCGCCACACCATGATTCTCGACAACCAGGAAGCCGATTGCCTGACAGATTTCATCGACCTCCTCCGCAATGCGCGCCTTATCAAGGTCCGCAGCCTCTGAAAAAGCGCCGAGATCGATCGTCGGGATTTCGTTGCCTGGATCAGTCATTGGTTGACCGACAGTACGCGCACGCAATCTGCGCCGCAACACGGGCATTGTTGATGACCAATGCGATGTTTGCATCGAGACTCTTGCCGGCGGATAGCTCCGCAACCCGGGCCAGCAAATAGGGCGTCGTTTCCTTACCCGTGACGCCCGCTGCATTCATAGCCGTTATCGCTTCATCGATGAGTCGATTTACTGCACTGGCTTCCAGTGCATGTTCCTCTGGCACTGGATTGGTCACGAGAATTGCACCGTCGAGACCGAGGGACACTTTTGAGCGCAGGGCCGCAGCGACTTCCGAGGCATCGTCCAGTCGATAATCCACTGCAAACTCGCTGTCGCGCGCATAAAACGCCGGCACCGAACTGGTCTGAAAACCGACGACCGGGACGCCAACCGTTTCCAGGTGTTCCAGCGTGCGGCCAACATCGAGTACCGACTTGATACCTGCGCAAACCACCGCCATCGTATTGCGCGCGAGTTCGTCGAGGTCGGCGGAAACATCCATGGTTTCCTCGACACCGCGGTGAACGCCACCTATACCGCCGGTGGCCATGACCCTGATCCCGGCCATCGTCGCAATCAGGATGGTCGCAGCAACTGTCGTTGCCCCGTCTTGCTGCTGAGAAACGATAAACGGAATGTCCCGCCGACTTGTCTTGGTGACCGCCGTTCCGGTCCGGCCAAGGTATTCCAGCTCGGCTTGTTCGAGCCCGACTTTGAGCCGGCCCTTTAAAATGGCAATGCTTGCAGGGATCGCACCCTCTGCTCGAACTTTCTCCTCTACCTGCATCGCCGTTTCGACGTTGCGTGGATAGGGCATGCCATGCGAAATGATCGTCGACTCAAGCGCGACAACGGGCCTGTCCTGGTCAAGCGCTTCGGCAACCGCCGGATGGATATCCAGGTTGGACATTGGGTCATCCGGCATAGCGCGCCTCGTAGAGTTCATTCACCGTGTCGGCGGTGAGATTCGGATTGATCGTCGCAGGGTGTGCCAGCGCGATGTCCGCGGCCGACAACGCAAACTGAATCGACTTCTGCAGGGGCCATTCGTTTAGCCAGGCATGTGCAAGCCCGGCAACCAGTGCATCACCTGCGCCGCTGGCATTCTCGACTCGACCTGCGGAGGGTTTGGCTTTTTCGATGCCCTGCTCGATACCGTCACTGAAGAACACGCCCTCCGGCCCCAGCGAAATAAAGACGCGTTCGACACCAAGCCCGTGCAAGCGTTTCGCAGCAGCCGGCAGTTGTCGATTCGTGGGTGCGCCGCCACCACACAGTTCGCCGGCTTCGTCCCGCGTCGCCTTCAGGGTATGCACCTTGTCGAGCACGCCGGAGATACGATCCGCCTTCGCTACCGAAACGGTATCGACGAACAGGGGCAGTGCATCGAAAGTTCGTGCAATGTAGATCAGCGCCTCCTCGGAAAGATTGGTGTCGACGATGACCAGGCTCGCGCGACGGAGCATCGATTCATATCGCTGCAAACGCTCGGGCGTCACTTCGTCCACGACCGACATGTCGTTGATCGCCACGAGCATGTCACCTGACTCGTCCAGTACGCTGACATAAGTCGATGTCGGCCTGGTATCCGAGCGCACGACATAGCGCATATCGATACCGGCCGCCTCGCCCGTCTCGGATAACAACCTGCCGTGCTCGTCGTCACCGATCGCAGTGATCAACCGGCAATGCGATCCGAGGCGGGAGAGATTCTCCGCGATGTTCCTCGCGACCCCACCCGGCGAAACATTGACCTGACCCGGGCTCGAGTCACGCATACGCATCTTGCCGTCAGGTGCGCCACAGATATCGATATTGGCGCCACCGATGACGGCCGTGAATGGTGCGTCACTGATGACGTAACCGCGACCCTTGATGATGCCCTTGCTCACCAGGTTCATGATGTGCCCGGCAACGGCAGGCCGGCTGATACCAAGGCGGTCCGCGATAGTGGCCTGGGAGATCAGCGGGTTCTCGCGAATCATCGCCAGTATCTGTTGTTCGCGCTCGGTCATGACCAAACTATTGTTTGCTTAACTAACTATTGTTGGTAAGATTACTCCTGAACCCAAGGCAGAATCAATACCCCGCGACCGGAGACCGCCTGTGAAAGCCGACAAAAGGGCGAAACTTCGCTTCGACAGTAAAGCGGCATACATCCCGCCTGACGAGGCCAGCAAGTCGATTAATCCACCGATCTTCATGTCCTCAAGCTTTGAGTACGACGCGGACATCTATCAACGTGTGGTCGACGGTGAGCGGAAATCGGTCAACATCTACGGCCGCTGCGGCAATCCATCCGAATACCTGTTCGAGGAACAGATGTGCGTGATCGAGGGTGCAGACGCCTGTCTCGGCACCGCGTCGGGCATGGCGGCGATCTCGGTCGCCCTCCTCGGTCTTTTAAAGGCTGGCGATCACGTTGTCTGCGACTGGACGACGTACAGCTCAACCCATGAAATGCTGGACCATCGCTATACGGATTACGACATCGAGACGACGTTTGTCGATACGGCAAACCCGGACTCCGTTCGTGCCGCGCTAAAACCCAACACCCGGGTTATCTACTTCGAGTCGGTTGCCAATCCGACCATGAAGGTCGCCGCGATCGAACCACTCGTCGACATCGCACGCGAACATGGCGCGATACTCGTATGCGACAACACGTTTGCAAGCCCCTATGTCCTTCGGCCCCTCGAATGGGGTGTCGACATCGTTGTTGAAAGCGCAACGAAATTCATCGGTGGCCACAGTGATGCTATCGGTGGTGCAATTTGCATGAAGACCGATCGTTTGCCCGAGGATTTCCTCGAGCAAATTCGCTGGAACACGATGGTAAAACTGGGCTCCCCCCTCGCACCGTTCAATGCCTGGCTGTTGCTTCGCGGCATTCAGACGCTGGCGGTTCGTCTGCAACGCCAGTGTCAGACAGCGGCGATACTCGCCGGGCATCTCGAGGCGCATCCCAAAGTCAACAAGGTCTGGTACCCGGGACTCGCTTCGCATCCGCAGCACGATACCGCCAAATCACAGATGCCGGAGTTTGGCGGCATGCTGACGTTTGAAGTCGACACGGCAGACGATGCGCTGAAGGTGCTCGACAACTTCGAATTGTGCAGCTTTGCGGCAAGTCTCGGTGGCGTCCGCACAACGACTCAAATCCCCGCATCGATGGCCTTCCTGGACGTGCCGGAGGAACAACGACGCGAGATGAACATCGCGGACGGCATGATTCGTATTTCGACCGGCCTCGAAGATCCGGAAGACCTGATTGCCGATATCGATGCCGCGCTGGCGCTGATCTGATCAACAAAACGGAATTGCATCAATGGAACTGAAAAAAACGCTGAGTTTCTGGGATGTCTTCGCAATCGCGCTTGGGCAGGTCATCGGCTCCGGCATCATGGTCCTCATCGGTATCGGTATCGAGTTCACCGCCTATGCAATTCCTTTTGCCTTCGTCCTCTCGGCCTGCCTGTCGATCATCAAGCAGATTCCGGTTGCTTTCATGGGTTCCGCCATGCCCGCAACGGGCGGACTCTACGTCTACTGCAAGCGCGTGCTCGGGCCGCGTATCGGTTTTTTCTATCTCGCCATTTTGCTGGTTACCCACATACTGATTTCGCTGTTTGCGCTGGGATTTGCGCAATACGCGGTCGCGTTGTTGCCGGACATCAATATCCAGTACACGGCGCTCGGCATCCTGCTGCTTTTTTATTTTGTGAACCTCTTCGGGGTCAAGCAGGCAGCCGCCGTACAAAAAGTGATGATAATCTTCCTGCTGCTCGGGCTGTCATCGCTGATCTTCTTTGGCATCCTCAAAGTGGACTACTCGCATTTCACCGGCGGCAGCCAGTTGTTGCCTAATGGCTGGTACGGCTTTGGCCTGGCGTGCGTCGTTCTATCGTTTTCGACTGGCGGTGCACAGTACGTTTCCGAGCTCGGTGGGGAAATGAAGAATCCCCAGCACGATCTGCCGCGCGCGATTATCTACAGCACGCTACTGGCCGCCGTCTTCTTTGCGCTGGTATCCATTGTCGCCGTCGGCATCCTTCCCGTTGAACAAACGGCAGGCAAACCCTTGTCGGAAGTCGCAAAGGCGATACTACCGCCGGCTGTTTACACGGCGTTTATTGTCGGCGCCGGGCTTTTCGCGCTCGCCACGAGTATCAATTCAACGTTTTCCTGGGCGACCAAGTCCGTATTGATCGCCTGCGAGGATGGCTGGCTGCCGAAGGGTATCGCCGTCGTCAACAAGCGATTCAACACGCCGCACATTCTGCTGACCTTCCTGCTGATCTTCGGCGCCATACCGATCATCGCCGGCA
>CAZVWF010000039.1:0-25081 GCA_964630795.1 uncultured Woeseia sp.
AAAATCGAGCAACGAACCTTCACGAACCTCGTTGAGGCGATCGATCTCCTTCTGGCTGCGCCATTTCGACGCCTGGTACTTGGGCATCATCTCGGGCAGGTCTCGATAAACGCCACCAGGCCTGTAGTAGGTCGCATGCATGCGCGTACCGGACACAGCCTCATAGCAGTCCATCAGGTCTTCACGCTCGCGGAAGCAGTAAAGGAACATCGTCATCGCACCAATATCGAGTCCGTGCGCGCCGAGCCACATCAAGTGATTCAGGATGCGGGTCATTTCATCGAACATGACACGAATATATTGTGCGCGTGGCGGTGGCGTAATACCGAGTAATTTTTCGATGGCCAGTACGTAGCCATGCTCGTTGCACATCATCGATACGTAGTCGAGGCGATCCATGTAACCGATGCTCTGGTTAAAAGGTTTCGACTCCGCAAGCTTCTCCGAGCCCCGATGCAACAAGCCGACGTGAGGATCCGCTTTCTGGATAACCTCTCCGTCCATTTCGAGAATCAGGCGCAGCACGCCATGTGCCGCGGGATGCTGCGGCCCGAAGTTCATTGTGAAATTCTGAATCTCAGCCATCGTTTGCCTGATCCTTCAGGTCGGCCGAATAACGGTTGTCGTCGCGAATGACGCGTGGCACCAGCGTGCGCTCTTCAATACTGACCGGTTGATAGACCACCCGACCCTTGTCAGCGTCATACTTCACCTCGACATTGCCGGTCAGCGGGAAATCTTTTCTGAACGGATGCCCGATAAACCCGTAGTCAGTCATGATACGGCGTAGATCCGGGTGACCATCGAACAAAATGCCAAACAGGTCGAACGCCTCACGCTCGAACCAGTTCGCCGAATTCCAGACGGCAACGACGGACGGCACGATGGGCGGATTGCTTTCGCCGGTGAATACCCTGAGCCGCAGTCGGTAATTCAATTCCACCGACAGCAAGTGATATACGACCGCGAAGCGGCGTGGATCAAAAGCGTCACTCTCGTCAAGAATGACCGGTTTGCGCTCGACACCACGACTGAAGCCGCTTTCGGTGGCGCTCTCAGTCTTCCACTCGACATCACCGTAATTCAGGTAATCGACGCCACAGGCATCGATAAGTTGATCGAGACTGAACTCGTCCTCATCACGGAGTGCTGTCGCGACCTCGATAAGGTCACCTGGAGATAGCTCGTAGGTCAGTTCTCCGCAGACCGACGAAACGCGTTGCATGCGCTCACCGAAGCGTGTGTCGATCCGAGCAGCGATAGTCTCGTTGAAGTCAGTCATAACTCTCGATGATTACCGGGCGATCGTGCTGGTACGCCGAATCTTTTTCTGTAACTGAATCAGGCCGTAGATCAACGCCTCGGCAGTCGGTGGACAGCCAGGCACATAAACGTCCACCGGCACGACTCGGTCGCAACCCCGGACGACAGAATAGGAATAGTGGTAGTAACCGCCACCGTTGGCGCAGGACCCCATGGAAACGACCCAGCGTGGCTCCGGCATCTGGTCGTAGACCTTTCGCAGTGCAGGCGCCATTTTGTTGCACAGCGTGCCGGCAACAATCATGACGTCACTTTGTCTCGGACTCGGGCGAAAAATAATGCCGAATCGATCGAGGTCATAGCGCGCTGCGCCCGCCTGCATCATTTCGATGGCGCAACAGGCCAGTCCAAAGGTCATTGGCCACATCGAGCCAGTCCGGGCCCAGTTCATCACAGCGTCGACACTGGTGACGACAAAGCCTTTCTTCTGCAAGCTGGCAGCGTCGTCGGCCTGCGTGACCTCGTGCGCCGCTTCCGCGGTGCTCAATCCCATTCCAGCGCTCCTTTTTTCCATTCATAGATGAAGCCGACCACCAGGATGGCCAGGAAGATTCCCATCGATATCAAGCCGAAGGAGCCAACAGCATCGAGCGAGACCGCCCATGGAAACAGAAAGGCAATCTCGAGATCGAAAATTATGAACAGGATGGCGACGAGGTAGTAACGCACGTCGAACTTCATGCGCGAATCTTCAAAGGCCTCGAATCCACATTCGTAAGGCGACAACTTTTCGTCGTCCTTACCACCCTTGCCGAACAGGAAGCCGAGGCCGAGGAGGAGCAAGCCTATTCCCGCGGCGACGCCGAGAAAAATCAGGACCGGCAGATAATTTTGCAACATGTTGGAAGGTCTGTTTTGTTCCGGATTCGCGACCCAAAAAAAGGCGCCCAAATGGCACGCCCGTCAGCGCGCAATTGTATCAGGGTGACTCACCGGGATAACAGCCCCTGAACCCATGAAATCCCACTTTTTTGCTTTCGGAATATACGGACAAGCCTGACACGACAGGCTCCGATCGGTACCGTGGTCACACCACTTACCGGGATCAATAAATACGCACTCGCGATTGACACATCCGCATCGCTCAGCCATATAGCTGAACCGGGATAAATCGAGCACCACCCATTCATCACTTTTTCGGGTGACAAAGCGACCGGATGGCATTCCCGCCAATTGCCGACCCACCTTTGATCCCTGCAACGGGAATTGAGCCACCCCGTATGTCGCGAAGTTCTCTCACCAGCCCATAAAAGGAAAGGCCGCCCATTGGGCGGCCTTTCCTTTTATGGTGCCGACGGCCGGACTCGAACCGGCACGGCTTGCGCCACTGCCCCCTCAAGACAGCGTGTCTACCAATTCCACCACGTCGGCTTTAACTATTCCTGCGGCCTACTGTTCGGGCTCGATCGGCGGCGGCGCATCCTCGCTGGCCTCCGGTAATGCCGGTACAAGGTCGTCGGATACACTGTCCGCGGGCGCAGCCTCTGCTTCTTCCGTGACAATATTCTCGAGCAGGCTTTCCGGTGCTCCCGCTGTCTGGCTGCTGATCCAGGCGAGCGTAAGGCTCGTCGCGAAAAATGCCGTGGCAAGAATCGCAGTCGCGCGAGAGAAAAAGCTCGTGGAGCCGCGTGAGCCAAACACCGTGCCCGAAGCACCCCCACCGAACGCGGCGCCTGTCTCAGCGCCCTTACCTCGTTGCACCAGCACCAGGATGATAATCCCGAGTGCGATCAGGGTATGAATAATCAGAACTGTCGTTTGCATAATCTTCTGTTCTTGTCTCAAGTCAGGGCGCATCCGCTATCGCCAGGAAATCTGCCGGTTTCAGTGAGGCGCCGCCAATCAGGCCACCGTCAATGTCCGGGTTGGAAAACAATCCACACGCATTGTCGCCTTTTACGCTGCCGCCATACAGTACCTTCACGCGGCCAGCGACATCTCCATCGAGCACGTCCAGCCGTCCTCTAATGTGCCGATGGACTGCCTGGGCCTGTTCCGGCGTCGCTGTCATGCCGGTGCCGATCGCCCAGACCGGCTCATAAGCGATGACGGCCGCTGAGAACGCCGCAACGCCGGCGCTGTCGAGTACCGCATCCAGCTGCTCGTCGATGACCGTTTCCGTCTCTCCAGCCTCGCGCTGCTCCAAAGTCTCTCCGACACACAGGATCGGGATCAACCCCGCAGCTTGCGCCGCCGCGAACTTCCGGGCCACGTCTGCGCTGGACTCGCCATACAAAGCGCGTCGCTCCGAGTGTCCCACGATGACATGACTGCAACCCAGCTCGGCCAGCATCGACACCGCGGTTTCCCCGGTATAGGCGCCGGACGCATGCTCAGAAACCGTCTGGGCGCCAAGCTGGACGCGGCTGCCCGCCAGTTGCTCGCCAACCTGTGACAGGTAGGGAAACGGCGGACAGACCAGCAGATCGACGTCGTCTGAAGAAGGCGCGCCCGCGATAATGCCGCGCACGAGCTCGGCATTGGCAGCAACGCTGCCGTTCATTTTCCAGTTTCCGGCGACCAGGAAGCCACGCATGGCAGAACTCCGTCAGTCGTAAAGGGCGCGCAAGGATACCGGGGCTATTGGCCCGGCGCAACGCGGAAACCCGCTGCTTCCGGACTTACCGAAGCCTCAGGACGCCGATTCGGCGACGACGGATGCCAGGCGCTTGGCGAGCGCCAGCACCTGGTTTTCGTCCTCGCCCTCGACCATGACCCGGATGACCGGCTCGGTACCCGACGCCCGGAGAACCACCCTGCCGGATCGGTCCAGCTCGGTTTCCGCATCACTCACCGCATTCCGGATCGCCGGAATCTCGTGCGGATCGATCCGTCTCGTAGTCTCTACATTCAGCATATGTTGCGGATAGCGGGGCATTCCAGCCGTCAGCGCAGACAGTGACTTGCCGGTCTCGCGCATTACGGCCAGCACCTGCAGTGCAATGACCAGTCCGTCCCCGGTAGTCGTCTTGTCCAGGCAAATAAGGTGCCCTGATGTCTCACCGCCAATGACGCCGCCCGATTCGCGCAATTCCTCCAGGACGTAACGGTCACCGACAGCCGCACGGTGAAAAGAGATATCCTGCTTCTCCAGCGCATGTTCGAGGCCGAGGTTGCTCATCACCGTGCCGACGACCGGCCCCTTGAGCGCTCCACTCGCCTTTCGCGCACTGGCCAGTACAAACAGCAGCTGGTCGCCATCGACGACGTTACCTGCCTCATCGACCATCACAACGCGATCGCCGTCACCGTCCAGTGCGATACCTACGGCTGCCTCTACGGCAACGACGGTTTTCTGCAACAGCTCCGGATGGGTGGAGCCGCAGTCCTTGTTGATATTCTTGCCATTCGGAGAGCAACCGATACTGATGACGTTTGCGCCCAGCTCATTGAACGTCCGTGGGCCCACCTTGTACCCCGCCCCGTTTGCGCCGTCGAAGACGACCTTCATCCCGTCCAGGTCCATGTCCGCGGGAAATGTTGACCGACAAAACTCCTGGTAACGCGCCAGCGCAGTATCGATGCGGACCGCCCGCCCCAGGTTGATGGACTCGCGCGTGATGGCAGGCTCCTTGAGAAGCGCCTCGATCCTGAGTTCGACATCATCGGAAAGCTTGGCGCCGCTCCCATCGAAGAACTTGATGCCGTTGTCATCAAACGGGTTGTGCGATGCGCTGATGACCACACCGAGATCAGCGCCAAAATCCCGGGTCAGTTTGGCAATACCGGGGGTGGGCAATGGCCCAAGCAACAGCACATCAACCCCGGCCGCGACAAAACCGGCTTCGAGTGCCGACTCGAACATGTAACCTGAGACCCGCGTGTCCTTGCCGATGAGCACCTTGCCACCCTCGGGCACAAGTACCTGTGCCGCGGCGCTAGCCAGCCTGAGCGCGAATTCGGCGCTCATCGGGTCATTTCCGACCGTGCCCCTTACGCCATCTGTTCCGAAATATTTCCTGCTCATTCCTGTGTCCCTGCCTGTCGTATCGACTGTACGACCTTTAACGCATCGACGGTGGCGGCGACATCGTGGGTCCGCACAATACCAGCCCCTTTGACGACCGCGAAGACCGCCGCAGCGACGCCAGCGGCCACCCGGTCCCCGGCAGATCGCCCGGTCAGATTGCCCAGCGTGCGTTTCCGGGACAAGCCTACCAGCATCGGCGGACCCAGGTCTGTGAACTGGTCGAGCCCTGCCAGCAATGCCAGATTGTGCTGATCATTCTTGCCAAAGCCGAATCCGGGATCGATCAGCAGGCGATCTGCCGAAATTCCGGCAGCGTCACAGGCCTCCATGCGCATTTCGAAAAATTTGGTGATTTCCCCGATCAGATCGTCATAACGCGGATTTTCCTGCATGGTCGCAGGCGTACCCTGCATATGCATGAGGCAAACGGCCGCCGATGATTCTGCCGCCGCAGCCATGGCACCGTCTTGCCGTAGCGCAAAAATATCATTGATCATGTGTGCGCCGGCACCCGTTGCCGCCGTGATGACCTCGGGCTTGCTGGTGTCGATCGAGATAACGGTGTCGCAACGGGCCAGAATGCCCTCAATAACAGGTAATACGCGATCAAGTTCTTCCTGTACTGGCACGGTGTCGGCACCGGGCCGTGTGGATTCGCCACCAACGTCGATAATCGCGGCGCCCTCGTCGACCATCCTTGCAGCCATATCGATCGCCGCCTGAGGTGCCGGGAAGCGCCCGCCGTCCGAGAATGAATCGGGCGTCACATTGATCACCCCCATTACCCGTGGGCAGTCAAGCGTGATCGTGTGATGTCCTGCTTTGAAATGCATCGCTCGGATAATAAAACGGCAGCCCGCAGGCTGCCGTTCTTTTGCTCGATATCGACCAGATTTAGTGTTCCGACGCAGGACCGCCGATTGGCGTCGCCGATCCAGGTTCCTTGTCCTTCTTTTTCTCCGGCGGCGTGTCGTCGGAGTCATCCCAGCCTTCGGGCGGTCTCGGCTCGCGTCCTTCCATGATGTCCTTGACCTGCTCCATATCGATAGTCTCGTACTTCATCAGCGCCTTCGCCATGACGTGGAGCTTGTCTTCATGCTCCTTCAACAATTGCTCGGCCCGCTCATAGTTACGATCGACAATCCTTCGCACTTCCTCATCGATCGTGTGCACGGTGACATCGGACACCTGTTTGTGCTGTGTCACGGATCGGCCCAGGAAAACCTCGCCGTCGTCTTCGCTGTAGGTCAACGGACCCAACTTTTCGGAAAGCCCCCACTTCGTCACCATGTTGCGCGCAATATCGGTCGCCCGCTCGATGTCGTTCGACGCCCCGGTCGTTACGTGATCTGCCCCGAGCGTCATCTCCTCGGCAATACGGCCACCGAACAACGTGGAAATATTACTTTCGAGCGTAGACTTGGACATGCTGTACTTGTCCTCTTCCGGCAAATACATGGTCACGCCCAGTGCCCGCCCACGCGGAATAATCGTTACTTTGTAAACAGGGTCATGATCCGGCACGCAATAGCCGACAATCGCATGACCCGCTTCGTGATAGGCCGTATTGAGCTTTTCCTTTTCGCTCATCACCATCGAGCGGCGCTCGGCACCCATCATGATCTTGTCTTTAGCCTTCTCGAACTCCTCCATGCCCACGACGCGTTTGTTGACGCGTGCGGCAAATAATGCGGCTTCATTGACGAGGTTCGCCAGGTCCGCGCCGGAGAAACCGGGCGTTCCGCGCGCAATGACACTCGGCACGACATCGTCGTCAAGTGGCACTTTGCGCATATGTACCTTCAGAATGAGTTCGCGGCCGCGAATATCCGGAAGTGGCACGACGACCTGGCGGTCGAATCGGCCCGGCCGCAGAAGCGCGGGATCCAGAACATCCGGACGGTTCGTCGCAGCAATGACGATGATGCCTTCGCTACCTTCGAAACCATCCATCTCGACCAGCATCTGGTTTAGCGTCTGCTCGCGCTCATCGTGACCGCCACCCAGTCCGGCACCACGATGACGGCCGACGGCGTCCAACTCATCGATAAAGATGATGCAGGGCGCCTGTTTCTTGGCCTGGTCAAACATGTCACGAACCCGCGACGCACCAACGCCGACAAACATTTCCACGAAATCAGAACCAGAGATCGTGAAGAACGGCACTTTCGCTTCACCGGCAATCGCCTTGGCGAGGAGTGTCTTGCCGGTCCCCGGCGGACCCACCATCAAAACGCCTTTCGGAATCTTGCCGCCGAGGCGCTGGAACTTCGATGGATCCTTGAGGAAATCGACGATCTCGCTGACTTCTTCTTTCGCCTCATCGATACCGGCAACGTCCGCAAATGAGACACCGACCTGGTCTTCGCCGAGGAGACGTGCCTTGCTCTTCCCGAACGACATGGCGCCACGTCCACCGCCACCGCCCTGCATCTGGCGCATGAAATAAATCCAGACGCCGATCAGCAGCAGAATTGGGAACGAGCTGATCAGCAACTGGCCGATCAGGCTCTGTGACTCGGGCTCCTGTGCCGTGAACGTCACATTGTTGTCTTCCAGGATACCGATCAGCGTGTTGTTATCCGTTTCCGGGCTGATCGTGTAGTACTGAAGCGGCGGCCGGGTGCCATAATTGATTTTCTGCCCATCGAACTCCACACGCTGCACTTTGCCGGCACGCACATCGGCAATGAATTCCGAGTAATCCGTCGGACGAGGTGCCTGCCCGCTGACTCCGGACAAACCCTGCACGACCGACAGCAACACCACGATGATGACGATGAAAACAAGAATATTTTTGGTCAGATCATTCACTCAGCACACAACTCCGCATTCAGTATTTTGGCCGCGCCTAACGGCTTAGACACTACACTAGATAATAGTTTCTCGCTACCAGATACATCTCACTACTTCCGGCCCGCGAGGCCTTTGGTTTTACCATTTTCACGGTGCCAAAGGACTGCCTGGCCTCGCGTATAAACGCGTCAGTACCCTGCCCCTGAAACACCTTACAGATGAAGCTGCCATCGGCGCTGAGTGCCCGCCTCGCGAGATCCAGTGCCAATTCAGCAAGGTACATTGAGCGCGGCTGGTCCACGACTTTGTTGCCGCTGATATTGGGTGCCATATCGCTCATTACAAGATCCGCCCCGGACCCATCGAGCAGCGCCTCCAATTGCTGCAAAGCAGCATCCTCCGTGAAGTCTCCCTGGATAAATTCGACGGACGGCAATGCATCCATGGGCAGCAGGTCGAGCGCGATAATTCGCGCCCGGCCGTCCAGTGTTTCAGTGACGTACTGACTCCAGCCACCCGGTGCTGCGCCGAGGTCAATGCAGGTCATACCCGGCTTCAGAAGCCGGGCTTTATCAACGATTTCCTGGAGCTTGAATACGGCACGTGATCGCCAACCTTCCTGGCGCGCCTTCTGAACGAAGGGATCTTTTTCCTGGCGTTCCCGCCAGGAACCACCGCTGCGTCTGGGTTTACTCATTACTCTTGCTACAATCGCCGCTCATGAAATTGTCCGAATCGCAAAAAAAGTACCTTCGTGGCCTGGGTCACCAGCTGAAGCCTGTCATCATGATCGGCGATGCCGGACTGACTGACGCAGTCAGCAGCGAGTTCGATTCGGCGATCAGCCACCACGAACTCATCAAAGTCAGGGTCCGCGTTGGTGATCGCAAGGTGCGTGACGGGGTTATCGACGCGCTATGCAAACAGGGATCGGCAAGCCTGGTCACCCGAATCGGTAACGTTGCGTTGATCTATCGCCGCAACGACGAGAAACCCGGTATACCGCTACCCCCCAACTGACTCCGGATTGCTGAGACGGCTTCCGGGTGTGCGAGACCAAGGCGAAAGCATTCAAGGAAGCGGAGTGTATACGAAGAATACACGAGTATCTTGAGAATGCTTCCAACGCTGATCCGTACCGTCCGGGACCGTTTCAATCAGGTATAGCGGACCTCGAGAATTTCATACTCCTTGTCACCGCCGGGTGCGGAGAAGGTCACCTCGTCGCCTTCGCTCTTGCCTATCAAAGCCCGCGCGATCGGCGAGGTAAATGAAATGAGCCCGGCACCGATATCCGCCTCATCTTCACCGACGATTTTGTAGGTCGTCTCCTGGTCCGCCTGCAAGTCAAGCAATTGCACGGTAGCGCCGAACACCACCCTGCCACGAGCGTCGATCGTCGTGACGTCGATGATCTGGATGTGTGAGAGCTTGCCCTCGATCTCCTTGATGCGGCCCTCGATAAAGCCCTGCTGTTCCTTCGCAGCGTGGTATTCGGCGTTCTCTTTCAGGTCGCCGTGTTCTCGCGCTTCCGCAATCGCCTGGATGACCTGCGGTCGTTCCTCCGACTTAAGTCGCTTCAATTCGTCGCGCAATTGCTCGGCGCCGCGAACCGTCATCGGCACCTTGTTCATGCCGCGACCTCCTTGTGCAAATCCTGCAGACGATTCACGTCCCCGTCGTCGAGATGTTCGAGTGCCGTACAGGTCGCGATCGCCGCACCCAGTGTCGTGTAGTAGGTCACATTGCTGCCGACGGCCTCAGCACGAATGGAGTGCGATTCATTGATTGCCTGTTTGCCTTCGGTCGTATTCACAATCAGCGATATCTCGCCGTTTTTAATCATGTCGACAATGTGCGGCCGTCCTTCGCGCACCTTGTTTGCTCGTCGGCATTCCAGCCCGGCCGCTTGCAGGACCTCGGCCGTCCCGCGGGTCGCCACCAGGTCGAAACCGCGCGCGACGAGCACGTTGGCCAGCTCGATACAGCCACTCTTATCGCGGTCACGAACACTGAGCAGTGCCGTTCCGCTGGTCGGCAGTACAATGTTTGAGGCCAGTTGGGCTTTCGCGTAGGCCTCACCAAACGTGCGCCCGACACCCATGACCTCGCCTGTCGACTTCATCTCCGGCCCCAGGATCGGATCGGCGCCGGCAAACTTGATGAACGGGAAGACCGACTCTTTCACTGAATAGTATCCAGGGACACGCTGATTCACGATGCCCTGGCTCTCCAGTGATTCACCGACCATGACACGGGCAGCAATCTTGGCCAGCGGAAATCCGGTCGCCTTGGACACGAATGGCACTGTGCGCGACGCACGCGGATTCACCTCGAGGAGGTAAACGACATCGTTCTGGATCGCGAACTGCGTATTCATGAGGCCCACGACCTTCAGCCCGTGTGCAAGGCTAACGACTTGCTCGGCAAGAACCTTTTGCACCTTCGGATCGAGACTGAATGGCGGAATGGCACAACCTGAGTCCCCGGAATGCACGCCGGCCTGCTCGATATGCTCCATGATGCCGCCGATCTGGACACGCTCGCCGTCGCAGATAGCATCGACATCGACCTCCGTTGCGAGATCCAGGAAACGGTCGAGCAAGACAGGGCTGTCATTGGACACGCCGATCGCCGCATCCATGTACGAGGACAATTCCTGGTGGCTGTGAACGATTTCCATAGCGCGACCGCCGAGCACGTAAGATGGACGCACGACGATCGGATATCCGACATCGGCTGCCATGGACAAGGCTTCCTCCGTGTTCCTCGCGGTCCTGTTAGGCGGCTGTTTGAGCCCGAGATCCTCGACCAGCTGCTGGAATCGTTCGCGATCTTCAGCAAGGTCGATGGAATCCGGCGACGTGCCAATAATCGGCGCACCGGCGGCCTGGAGATCGCAGGCAAGTTTCAGTGGTGTCTGCCCGCCATACTGGACGATGACGCCTTCGGGTTGTTCCTTATCGATGATTTCCATGACGTCTTCGAACGTCAGGGATTCGAAATAGAGGCGATCGGAGGTATCGTAGTCCGTTGACACCGTTTCCGGATTGCAGTTGACCATGATGGTTTCATAGCCCGACTCACGCAGTGCCAGTGCCGCGTGCACGCAGCAATAGTCGAATTCGATGCCCTGCCCGATACGATTTGGACCACCGCCTAAAATCATGACCTTCCGCTTGTCGCTGGGCTCTGCCTCGCACTCTTCCTCATACGTTGAGTACATGTAGGCAGTCGTCGTCGCGAACTCCGCGGCGCAGGTATCGACACGCTTGAATACCGGTCGGATGTTCGCCGCGATACGATGGTTGCGAATGGTCATCGCATCCTGACTTACGAGTTTCGCCAGGCGCGCATCGGAAAACCCTTTTCGTTTCAGCATTCGCAGCCGATCGGCATTCAGACTGTCGACGCCATCCGCCCGAAGTCGCCTTTCTTCTTCAATCAGGTCAGCGATCTGTACCAGGAACCAGGGGTCTATCCCGGACAATTCGAAAACCTCTTCGATACTGAAGCCGTGCCGCAATGCGTCACCTAACAGCAACAATCGTTCGGGACCTGGCAACCTTAATTCCTGCCGCAGATTGTCCCGGTCCTCCTCCTCCGCCAATGCATGAATGCGTTCGTCGAGACCGTCGACACCGGTTTCCAGTCCACGTAGCGCTTTCTGCAGTGATTCCTGGAAATTCCGGCCGATGGCCATCACTTCGCCGACAGATTTCATCTGTGTGGTCAATCTGGCATTAGCACCCGGGAACTTCTCGAAGGTAAACCGGGGGATCTTGGTGACCACGTAGTCGATCGCAGGCTCGAATGAAGCCGGCGTGGCGCCACCGGTTATCTCGTTACGGAGCTCATCCAGCGTGTACCCGACGGCGAGCTTCGCGGCGACCTTCGCAATCGGGAACCCAGTCGCCTTTGACGCCAGTGCCGAGGACCTCGACACGCGGGGATTCATTTCTATGATGACCAGGCGGCCATCTTCAGGATTCACGGCAAACTGGACGTTTGAACCGCCTGTCTCGACGCCGATCTTGCGCAATACATCGATCGATGCATTACGCATACGCTGGTACTCCTTATCTGTCAGCGTTTGCGCCGGTGCGACCGTGATCGAGTCACCGGTGTGCACACCCATTGGATCGACGTTTTCTATGGAACAAACGATGATGCAGTTGTCTTTCTTGTCGCGGACCACCTCCATCTCGAATTCTTTCCAGCCGATGATCGATTCTTCGAGCAGCACTTCTGTCGTCGGCGACATTTCGAGGCCGTGCGACACGATCTGCTGAAACTCTTCCTGGTTGTAAGCGATGCCGCCACCGGTGCCGCCGAGCGTAAACGAAGGTCGAATAATCGTCGGGTAACCGATGCCGGCCTGCTTCTCGATCGCTTCGTCCAGGGAATGTGCGATCTCCGCCCGCGGGCTTTCCAGGCCGATTTCTGACATGGCCTTGCGAAACAGCTCCCGGTCTTCCGCCATATCGATCGCTTCGCGCGATGCTGCGATCAGTTCGACGTGGTATTTATCGAGGATGCCCTCGCGAACGAGGTCCAGGGCACAGTTCAGGCCGGTCTGGCCACCCATCGTGGGCAGCAATGCGTCTGGCCTTTCTCTCGCGATGATGCGTTCCAGCGCCGTCCAGTGAACCGGCTCGATGTAAACGGCATCCGCGGTCTCCGGATCGGTCATGATCGTTGCCGGATTGGAATTCACCAGGATGACCCGGTAGCCCTCTTCCTTGAGTGCTTTGCAGGCCTGCGCACCGGAATAATCGAATTCACAGGCCTGGCCGATGACAATCGGCCCAGCACCGATAATCAGGATACTTTCTATGTCAGTGCGCTTTGGCATCAATCACCATGCATGGTTGCATTTTTATAATTGTTAGCTTTAAGTTATCTTCATAACTTATTGTTTTAAAACTATAAAGCGACTTTATTGCGACTCATTTTGTGCTTGTACTCTTCCATGTCGCTGATAAATCGTTCAAACAGGTACAGGATGTCATGCGGGCCCGGGCTGGCTTCCGGGTGCCCCTGGAAGCTATAGGCCGGACGGTCTTTGAACGCGATGCCCTGCAGCGAGTCATCAAACAGGGAAGTGTGCGTAATCTCCACATTGTCAGGCAGCGTGTCGGGATCAACGGCGAAGCCATGATTCTGGCTCGTGATGCTCACCCTCCCCGTCGCCTTGTCCTGCACCGGGTGGTTGGCACCATGGTGGCCGAATTTCATTTTCAGCGTTTTGGCCCCGGCGGCCAATGCCAGCAACTGATGACCCAGGCAAATGCCGAAAACCGGAATATCGGTATCGATGAGCGTCCGGATCGCCTCAATCGCGTAATCGCATGGCTCCGGATCACCCGGGCCGTTCGACAGAAATACGCCGTCAGGCGCCAGCGCCAGGACCTCTTCGACCGGTGTCGTTGCCGACACGACAGTCATACGGCATTCGAGGTCGGAGAGGATGCGCAGGATGTTGCGCTTGATCCCGAAATCGTAGGCAACGACGTGATATGGAGCAATGCGCCGACTCATGACGCGGTTGCGATCGCCAAAGGTACTGCCTTGAGACCATTGGTAGGTCCGATCTGTGGTGACGATCCTGGCGAGATCCATGCCTGCAATGCCCGGAAACTTGTTGGCGTGCGCGACGGCGGTCTCGGCGTCGATCTCACCCGTCATGATACAACCTGACTGGGCGCCTTTCTCTCGCAGGATACGGGTCAACTTGCGTGTATCGATGTCGGCAATGGCCACCGTGTCACCGGCCACCAGGAAATCCTGGAACGAGCGCTCGGACCGCCAGTTACTCGAAATCATGGAAGCATCGCGAATGATCAGCCCGGACGCGTGAATGAGGGACGACTCCATGTCATCACTGTTGGTACCGGTGTTGCCGATATGGGGATAGGTCAGTGTGACGATCTGGCGACAGTAGGACGGATCCGTCAGGATCTCCTGGTACCCGGTCATCGCCGTATTGAAGACCACTTCTCCGATTGTCTTGCCTTCGGCGCCAACAGAAACGCCGCGGAAAATTGTTCCGTCTTGCAGTGCCAGAAAAGCAGGCGTACTCAACAGCAGTCCCTTAATCCAGAAGCCTCTACCACGAGCCAGTGGTCGTCAGTCTGCATACATTAGATGCACAAAAGCGGAAGGACACTGCCTTCCGCTCATGGATACGCCGACCACTCGGCGGCTTGGCGTAGTGTACTGAACGAGCGCGATCCGCGCCAGATTAAATTGCCGTTTGTACGGTGAAAAATTGCAATTTCTTGCGGGAGTATGGCGAATCGGCGTCGCAGCGTGTCTGGACTAGCTGATTTTCTCAAAGAAACGCTTGACCGTATCCAGCCAACCACCGGCACGAGGATTGTGGCGATCCCCACCTGCACCGACCAGGTCGTCGAACTGTCGTAACAGGGCTTCCTGCTCACTCGTCAGGTTGATCGGGGTTTCAATGGCAATCCGGGCAAAGAGATCACCTTTACGCGGATCGCGTACCGTTGCGACGCCCTTCCCTCGCAGGCGAAAGACCTTGCCGGACTGGGTGCCCGCCGGAATCTTCAGCGACACGTGACCGTCCAGCGTCGGAAGCTCGACTTCCCCGCCCAACGTTGCCGTTGCGAAGCCGATCGGCACTTCACAGGACAGGTCGGCGCCAGCGCGTTCGAATAGCTTGTGTGGCAACACGCGAACTTCGACGTACAGGTCTCCCGGTGGTCCACCGTTGCGACCCGCCTCACCTTCGCCGGACAATCGAATCCGGTCACCATCGTCCACGCCGGGCGGCACCTTGACGTTCAGCGTCTTGGTCTTTGACACCCGGCCGCGACCATGACAATTCTTGCAGGGGTCCGTGATTATCGTGCCAGCGCCCTTGCAGGCCGGACAGGTCTGCTGAATGGAAAAGAAGCCCTGCTGCATCCGCACCTGACCCGCCCCGCCACAGGTCGTACACTGCGTAGGTTCGGAATCCTTTTCCGAGCCGCTGCCGTTGCACGGGTCACAGGCGACCTGCGTCGGCACATCGATCGTTACGCTATCGCCGGCGACTGCTTTTTCGAGATCGAGCTTCAGTTCGTAGCCGAGATCGGCACCCCGGAATACCTGGCTGGCGCCCCGACGGCCGCCGCCAAAAATGTCGCCAAAGACGTCACCAAATATGTCGCCAAATCCTTCAGCACTAAAGCCGCCACCTGCCGGACCGCCACGCAAACCCTCGTGACCGAATCGGTCGTAGGCCGTGCGTTTTTCTTCGTCCTTCAGGACTTCGTACGCTTCCTTGGCTTCCTTGAATTTCGCCTCCGCATCCTGGTCGTCGGTATTGCGATCCGGGTGATACTTCATTGCAAGACGCCGGTACGACTTTTTGATCTCGTCCTTTGATGCCCCTTTGGATACGCCGAGAATTTCGTAGTAATCGCGTTTAGCCATACTGTGCGTCTTTTAATCAGCGGCCCGGACGTCCCTCAGGAGACGCCCGGGCCATTGCTCCAGAGGATTATTCCGACTTCGGCTTGTCGTCGCCTTCGTCGCCTTCGTCGACTTCCTCAAACTCCGCATCGACGACGTCATCGCCAGCCGCATCGGCTGCCGGCTCCGCCGCTTCACCTTCAGCTGCCTGCTCAGCATAAAGCTTTTGCGCAACGGCTCCCGAGGCTTCGGCCAATGCCGCCGTCTTGGCCTCGATGGCCTCCTTGTCTCCGTCATCCAGCACAGCTTTCAGATCAGACACTGCGTTTTCGACAGCCAGCCTCTCTTCGCCGCTCACCTTGTCGCCAGCCTCGCTGAGCGTCTTCTCCGCCGCGTGAATCAGTCCGTCGGCCTGATTTCTTGCGTCGACTCGCTCGCGGAAGAGCTTGTCCTCTTCCGCATGACTGGCAGCATCGGCAACCATTTGTTCGACCTCCTCGTCGGACAGACCACTCGATGCCTTGATGACGATGTTCTGGCTCTTGCCCGTCGCCTTGTCACTGGCGGACACATTCAGAATACCGTTTGCATCGATATCGAACTGCACCTCGATTTGCGGCATGCCGCGTGGCGCCGGCGGAATATCCGCCAGGTCGAACCGACCGAGCGACTTGTTGTCCTGTGAACGTTCTCGCTCGCCCTGCAACACGTGAATCGTAACCGCTGTCTGGTTGTCATCAGCCGTGGAGAAGACCTGCGTTTCATTAGCGGGAATCGTCGTGTTCTTGTCGATAAGTGGCGTCATGACGCCGCCGAGCGTCTCGATACCGAGCGACAGTGGCGTGACGTCAAGCAGCAGGACGTCCTTGACGTCACCCGCGAGAACACCCCCCTGGATCGCAGCACCGACCGCAACCGCCTCATCGGGATTGACATCCTTGCGTGGCTCCTGGCCAAAGAAATTCTGTACTTCTTCCTGCACTTTCGGCATGCGCGTCTGGCCGCCGACGAGGATCACGTCATTGATCTCATTGACATTGAGGCCGGCATC
Source organism: uncultured Woeseia sp. (assembly GCA_964630795.1). GTDB lineage: Bacteria > Pseudomonadota > Gammaproteobacteria > Steroidobacterales > Woeseiaceae > SZUA-117. The sequence goes on from CAZVWF010000039.1 coordinate 16,563, forward strand.
CTTGAGCGCAGTCTTGCACGGCTCAATCGTGCGCATGACCAGTTCTTCAACCAGGGACTCGAGTTTCGCCCGGGTCAGCTTGATGTTGAGATGCTTGGGGCCGCTCGAATCTGCAGTGATATACGGCAGATTGACTTCCGTCTGCTGCTGCGTGGACAGTTCGATCTTCGCTTTCTCAGCCGCTTCCTTGAGGCGCTGCATTGCCAGCGGATCCTGCGTGATGTCCACGCCGCTTTCTTTCTGGAATTCGGCCGCCAGGTACTCAATGACGCGCATATCGAAGTCTTCACCGCCGAGGAAGGTGTCACCATTCGTTGCCAGCACTTCAAACTGATGCTCGCCGTCGACTTCGGCAATCTCAATGATGGAAATGTCGAACGTACCGCCACCCAGGTCGAACACGGCAATCTTCGCGTCACCGCGTTTTTTGTCCATGCCATACGCAAGCGCAGCAGCCGTCGGCTCGTTGATAATGCGCTTGACATCAAGCCCCGCGATCTTGCCGGCGTCCTTGGTTGCCTGGCGCTGGGAATCATTGAAGTAGGCTGGCACCGTAACGACCGCTTCAGTGACGTCTTCACCGAGGTAGTCTTCCGCCGTCTTTTTCATCTTCATCAGGACGCGTGCCGAAATCTCCGGCGGCGCCATCGCTTTACCATTTGCTTCTACCCAGGCATCGCCGTTGTCCGCCCCGGTAATTGTGTAGGGCACCATATCGATGTCGCGCTGCACGACATCGTCCTCGAAACGACGTCCGATCAGACGCTTGACCGCGAAAACGGTATTGGTCGGATTTGTGACAGCCTGTCGCTTCGCAGACTGGCCGACGAGCACCTCATTATCTTTGCTGAATGCAACGATCGAGGGCGTGGTCCGATCCCCCTCGCTGTTCTCGATCACGCGGGGCTGATCCCCTTCCATGACCGCGACGCAGGAGTTCGTGGTACCCAGGTCGATACCAATAACTTTACCCATGATTTCTGTTCTCCGATTGGATCAAATTCAAAACTGGTCTGTAGGTGGGGCCGCCAAATGTCGATTCAAGCGTCTTTGCGCCCCCAAATATCCGATTTGCGGCCTTTTTCAGCCCTTTTCCGCCGATTCTGAGGCCACTACGACCCGCGCAGGCCTCAAAAGCCGCCCATTCAGGGCATAGCCCTTCTGAAAAACTGTGATGACAGAGCCCGGCTCTACGTCGTCTGAGGGCTGCATGGTCATGGCTTCATGCCGTTCCGGGTCGAAAGGTTCGCCCTCCGGGTCGACCTCCTCCACCCCAAACCGCTGCAGGACGCCTATCAGTTGTTTCATCGTGGCCTCGTTACCCTCCTGCAGGCTCTCTACGCTTGCATCGTCGGCCGCCAGGGCCATTTCGAAGCTGTCGCATACTGTAAGGAGATCGGATGCAAACCGCTCGAGCGCAAACTTGTGGGCGTTCTCGACATCACGGGCCGCTCGTTTACGCACATTTTCGAGTTCGGCGGCTGCGCGAAGGTATTTATCCCAGTTTGCGTCTGCCGTCGCCTGCAAATCCGCGAGCGGATCGTCGACGGTCACCTCTTCAGCAGCCGATTCCGTCACCGCCGCCTCCTCCTCGGCACCACCGTTTTCTTCCTCTGCAGCGTCCGCTTCCGCGCGATCAGGCTCAGCATTCATCTCATCACTCCACAATGCAGGACCGGGCACGATTCGCGTGCCCCGTGTTCAGGATGCGGGCATTGTGGGACTCCGGCGGCAAATATCAAGGCCTGAAGCCGATTTGGCCCGGTCCACGGGCACGCTGACCGGAACCGGCAATCAGTGGTTGGGATTCAGCGCCATTTCCAGGAGCCTGGCGGTAACATCGACGATGGGCACGACGCGGTCGTAAGCCATGCGGGTCGGGCCGATGACACCGAGCACGCCAATGTGATCGTCATCGAGATGATATGGCGCTGTGACGACACTGCAGTTGTCCAGGATCTGGTAGCCGGATTCGCGCCCGATGAAGACCTGCACGCCGTCCGCACTGATGCTCTTGTCCAGCAACTTGAGCATGAATTGCTTCTTCGAAAATGCGTCGAACAAGCTGCGCAGCGTCTCGATATCCGACAGCTCGGCAAAGTTCATTAACTTGGTTTCGCCAGCCAGGAGATACTCGTCCTGCGGAGCCACCGCACCCTCCATCGCCGACTGGGCCACTGAAATGATGTCCAGCATTGCCTGGTTCATCGAATCACGCGTTCGTTCGAGGTCGTCAATCAGGCAACTGCGAATCTGCGCCAGGTCATGACCCACGTAATTCTCATTGATGTAATTGGCCGCGCGTTGTAATTCGTCGGCCGTGTGCACCTGGCTTGTGTTCAGCACCCGGTTCTGAACCTCGCTGTCATTAATCACGAGTATGGCCAGCACCCGGCTGTCGGACAGCGGCAGAAACTCGATCTGACGCAATATCGCCCGCTGCCCTTTCGGCACGGTGACGACGCCCGCCAGGCTCGTGACGTCCGACAACAGGTTGGACACGGAATCCAGTAATGACTTGGGATTATCTGCCTCGCGGACCAGCTGGTTTTTCAGCATTGCGACATCATCGGCCGCGGGCTGCTTGTAGCGAATCAGCGAGTCGACAAAGAGACGATAGCCTTCCGCGGTTGGAATCCGCCCGGCAGACGTATGCGGTGCCGCGATGAGGCCGAGGTCTTCCAGGTCTGACATGACATTGCGAATCGTCGCCGGGCTTAGCTCCATGCCGGACTTCTGCGAAAGCGTACGGGACCCAATAGGCTGTCCATCCCGGATAAACCGCTGAATCAGCACCTTTAACAGTTGCTGTGCGCGTTCATTGGGGCGTTGTGGCATTGTTTCCGTGGACATAGGTGTATTTACACCGTCAGGTCTGGCGACACGCTGTGATAATGTGAAAAGTTTACAGCGGCTTGGCGGCCGGTCAAGGGTCTGCAACAATCGTACATCTTTAAATGCGCACCGACCCGATTGTATGAGTATGGGAATTTGACCCGGTAATGAACCAGGAATTCAAAACTGTCGCGCTCGTCGGGCGATACGCCGATAAGCGGGTATCTGACCCCATGCAGGGCCTTGCAAAGCACCTGGCCAAAGTGGGCGTAGACATTGTCGCGCTGCCGGATATCGCGAACCACGTCAACGCCCGGTTAGTCCAGCAGGATACGTTAGCAAACGAAGCCGACCTGATTATTGCGGTGGGCGGCGACGGTACGATGTTGCATGCGGCTACCCTATGCGGCGATGCGGATATTCCCCTGCTGGGCATCAACCGGGGCCGTCTCGGCTTCCTGACCGACGTTTCCCCGTCTGGGATGCTGGACAGTATCGACCAGGTCCTGGCTGGGCACTACTCCCGTGAATCCCGCCTGCAACTGGAAGCCACGCTGACGAATGTCGATGGCGATACGCAATCTGCATTTGCGCTCAACGACGTCGTGCTGCAGCGATTTAATACGGGCCGTATGCTGGATTTCGAAACCTGGATTGGAGACCAGTACGTCAATTCACACCTGGGTGACGGGCTCATCGCAGCGACGCCGACCGGATCGACCGCCTATGCGTTAAGTTGCGGTGGTCCCATCATCGAACCCCGGCTGGACGCCGTCGTCATTGTGCCAATTTGTCCGCATACACTCAGTGACAGGCCGATCGTGGTTCCGTCCTCCCTGAAAATCGAGGTCGCCCTCCTGGAGCGGGAAGGCACGCATGCAGAAGTCAGTGCGGACGGACATACGCTGGGCGAACTTAAGCCCGGTGCGTCACTGGTCATCAAGGAGGCACCGGGGCGGATCACGCTAATCCACCCACCCGGCTATGATTACTACGAAATCCTGCGCTCCAAGCTCCACTGGGGACGGGACAGTCGCCGGCAGCCCGATGAGGGTGGTTTCCAGTGCTAACCAGTATCCAGGTCAGAAATTTTGCGATCATCGACCAGGTAGAAGTCGAGTTCTCGCCGGGCTTGACCGTGCTCACCGGCGAAACGGGCGCCGGCAAATCGATACTCGTGGACGCCATGGGACTGGTTCTCGGCGAGCGTGGAGGCGCTGGACTCGTCCGGTCGGATGCGAAACGCGCCGAGTTCACGGCGGAATTCGACCTCGCGGACCTGCCCGAAGCCAGGGAGTGGCTCGAAGAACAGATGCTGGACCTCGATAGCGAGTGCATCCTGCGCCGCGTGATCAGCGCTGACGGTCGGTCCCGCGCGTTCATCAACGGCAACAGCGTACCCCTGCAAAGCCTGAAATCGCTAGGAGAAATGCTGCTCGACATTCACGGCCAGCATTTCCATCAGTCACTCGGACGCCGCGACGTGCAACGTGCCCTGCTCGACTACTTCGGTGGCCTGGTCGACGTTGCGGTTGCTACGACCAATGCCTTCTCTGACTGGCGCGAGCTTGCCGACAAGCTCGCCGCGCTGGATACCGCCAATGAAGACCGTCAGGCGCGGATGGAATTCCTGCGTTTTCAGATCGGTGAAATGAATGCACTCGACCTGCAGCCCGGCGAGTTTGCGTCGTTGTCGGTCGAGCGCTCGAAGCATCAGAACAGCGGACGACTCGCCGAGGGTGTCACCAGCGCACTGCAGATTCTATACGACGGTGACCCGACTAACGCCCAGTCGATGCTGGCAGAAGCTGCCCATGCCATTGACGCCCTGCGCGTGGTCGATGAAGAACTCACGCCGATCTCAGCTATTCTCCAGGAAGCCAATATCCAGGTTTCGGAAGCCGCCGACGCTCTTCGGCGCTACGGAGACGCGCTGGATACGGACCCTGCGCGACAGAACCAGGTCGAAGAACGGCTCGATGCCATAACGACGATTGCGCGCAAACACCGGATTGAACCGGACGGCATCGACGCACTCCATGCCGATTTGCAAAACCAGATCAATGATCTCGAAAATGCCGAAGAACGCGGTGCGGAGCTGCGGGAATCCGTTGCTGCGACCGAGGACGTTTATCGGCAGTCCGCACGCCGCCTCTCTGCTGGCCGCAAGAAGGCAGCAAGCCGGTTATCCAGGGATGTCACGGCAGCGATGGCTGACCTGGGGATGCCCGGCGGCGTGTTTGAGATCGACCTGGAAACAAGGGATATCGACGATCCGCGCCCCTGGGGCATGGACAACATCGAATTCCTGGTTTCTGCCAACCCCGGGCAGACGCCGATGCCTCTATCGAAAGTGGCCTCCGGCGGTGAACTGTCGCGCATGAGCCTCGCGATCCAGGTCATTGCGAGTGACGGCAGCAGCATTCCAACGATGGTATTCGACGAGGTAGATAGCGGGGTCGGCGGCGGCATCGCAGAAATGGTTGGCCATCGACTCCGTGACCTCGGTCAGACGCGCCAGGTGTTCTGCGTAACGCACCTGCCCCAGGTGGCAAGCCTCGGGAACAACCATTTCCGCATCATGAAATTGAGCGACGGCCAGTCAACCCGGACAGGAATCACCCGGCTCGGCAACGACGAACGCATCGAGGAAATTGCGCGGATGCTTGGCGGTGTCGAAATTACCCAACGAACCCGGGACCACGCAGCGGAGATGCTTGCCGGCAATTCCGATCGCAGTTCGAAAGGGCAACGCGCCTAGTCGGGAATCCCGTCCTTTTTCACCGGACGCACATAAAGCACGAGGTTGTGGTCGATGATCTCGTAGTTATGCTCCGCGGCAATCTCGTGCTGAATTCGCTCAATGTCGGCATTGATGAACTCGACGACATCTCCCGTTTCGACGCAAACCATGTGATCGTGGTGCCCCTCGCTGTTCAGCTCAAAAATCGAATGACCACCCTGGAAGTTGTGGCGTATGACCAGGTCGGCCGCCTCGAATTGCGTAAGCACCCGGTACACGGTCGCGAGACCGATGTCTTCGCCGGCGTCCAGTAATTGGCGATAAATGTCTTCCGCGCTCAGATGGCGAATGCCACTGATTTCGAGGATCTGCAGGATCTTTAACCGGGGAGTCGTAGCCTTCAGTCCGGCCTTGCGCAATTCCTGACGCTGTTCTGCCATTGCATTCGTTCCCTTTGTGGTTGCGATTGATTTGCAGCTACCGTGGCGGGCAGCAAGGCGGTATCATGCGCGCCTATTATGACCCAGACTAACGGGCTGCTCCACTGACAAATCGGCCAGGACCGCTTTTTCCCTGGCACCAACGGGTTCACACACGGTCTACTTCCCCTATGCGCCATCGGCTTACCCTTTTCGTTGTACTGGTTTTCGCACTACTGTCTTCCGGCTGCGTCTACCAGGCAGCATTATCACAGGGCAACCTGCTCGAACAGGAAGATATCGATCAGGTTGAAGTGGGCATGACCCGGGGCCAGGTCCGATTCCTGTTAGGAACGCCACTGGTTGACGACCCCTTTCACGATAATCGCTGGGACTACGTCTATTACCTGCGCGTTGGTCGGGAAAAAGCCGCGTTAAAACGCTGGATATCAATCTATTACGATGGCGACAACGTCACTGAGATCGTGGAAGACCAGGAACTTCGGGCCGACCTCTAGCCTTCGTCCGGACGGACGCCGCCCATGTGCTGTCCCTCTTTCGCGAGCTCACGGCGCGCATCCCGCGGGTCGAACGCCAGCGGACGCAAGATTTCCACCCGGTCCCCCTGTCTCAGGACGCGGCCCGGCTCCACCGGCTGGCCCCAGATAGCCAGCCCGCAGCCCGCCCGGTCGAGACCAGGAAAGCTTTCAAGGAGCCCGGACTGGTCAATAGCGTCTTCGGCACTCGCACCACCAGGCAGCGTAACGGCAACGAGTTCCTGTCGCTCCGGTGTCGCAGCGACAACTTCAACCTCAATCGACTCAGCGCTCGCCATAAACTTCGGTTGCCCGCTGGACGAATGCGTCCACTAGTGAATTACAGGTGTCCTGAAAGAACGCACCAAACATCATGTCGACCATCCGGCTTTCGAATTCAAAATCAAGCTCCAGTGACACCTTGCAGCCGGCTTCTCCCAGGTCCCTGAATCGCCAGCCACCTTGCAAATGACGAAACGGCCCCCCCAATAGCTCGATAGACAGGGATTCGCCCGGGGCCCGCCGATTCCTGGTCGTAAAAGCCTTGCTGACCGATCCTTTTTGCAGCTCGATCGTCGCCTCCACCACCTCGTCGTCCCGTTTCAGAACCTCCGACCGATTGCACCAGGGAAGAAACTCGGCGTAAGCGTCGACATCATCTACCAGATCGAACAGTTCGACCGCACTGTAGGGAACGAGAGCACTTCTATTGACGTGACGCATAGTATTCTGGCTCGCAATGGGAGTCCCTGACAAAGAATGGGCGAATTCTGGAGGATTTCTGCATGCCAGACAATCATCCGCGCGCTGACTGCCTTATAATCCCGCCCCGATCCTACCCGTGCCAGGACACGTAACGCCGTCGTGAATAAACCAGGGGAAACCAGGGCGCCGTCTGCCCGTATCGCAGACAACAAAAAGGCCCGATTTGACTACGCTATCGAAGAGACCTTTGAGGCAGGCCTGTCCCTGCAAGGCTGGGAAGTGAAAAGCCTCCGCGATGGCCGTGCGCAGATCACGGAAAGCTACGTACACCTGCGTGACGGTGAAGCCTGGCTTCTCGGAGCCCAGATTACACCGCTCCCAACCGCCTCCACCCACATTCATCCGGACCCGACCCGCACCCGCAAGCTGCTCATGCATCGCAATGAACTGGACCGCCTGATCGGCGCCGTGGAGAGAAAGGGCTACACGCTGGTGCCCTTGAACCTCCACTGGTCCAAAGGGCGGGCCAAGCTGGATATCGGTCTGGCGAAGGGCAAGAAAACGCATGACAAGCGGGCCAGCATCAAGGACAGGGATTGGAAACGCCAGCAGGAGCGAATCCTGAAGTCCTCAAGATAGCTTAAAAACAATAAGTTATTAACTCTTTTTAAAGTTAATTATTACTATCGATCCACGGGGTCGGGCATGTCCATCGACCATTTGTCGAGCTGCGCCAGGACCTGGAACAGCTTTTCCCCGCCAGTACTCAGCCGATAGCCCAGGCGGGGTATCTTCTCGATGATCTGCAGCGCCCTCAGTTCATGCAGCCGGCGCTGCAGCACGCTGGGCGAAATACGACCGCACGCTGCCTGCAAGGCCCTGAAATTCAGGGGCCCGACACGCAACTCCCAGATGATTCTCAATGCCCATCGTCGCCCGGAGAAGTCCAGGGCACTCGCCATCCGCGGCGATGTGGGGGCTCTGCGCAGGTTCTGAATCCGTTGCGCCATAAGGCCTCCAGACAACTGCTACGATATTAATAGCGTTAATTGTATCTTGCTTCTGCTTTGGTAGCAAATGATGAATTATGACCAAATCGATTGTTTTTTACCCGCCTGCCCCTAAACTATGCGCTCAACCGGGGGCGAACTGGATTCGACGTGGGTCGCGAAACTCCGGGTGCATGCCGAGGGACAGATCACCTCGTTAAACCAGCTGTAACACTTATAGTTGCCAACGACGACAACTACGCACTAGCTGCTTAAAAACCAGCCTAGCGCC
>CAZVWF010000040.1:0-2972 GCA_964630795.1 uncultured Woeseia sp.
GTAGAAAATCCGCAGTCGCTCTTCGTGCGGTGAACCTTCGCCGTTGTAATCCATCAACTCCATAAAAGACGCGCCGGCCATCGAGTCCGGGCGAACCCCATTCTCGCGATAATGCATGCCGTAATGGTGCGCGAGGGTCATCGCAACGGAATCCACTGACACCGCAAAGTCCCAATTGCGCAGTGTCTCGATGGCCTCATCGTGCGCGCCATTGCCCATGGCGTCGTACGCGTCTACGAGCCCCGGAATCAGTTTCTCGAATCCCGGCAGAAAAGGGTCGTAGGCAATATCGATCAAGCTATCGAGCGTGAGATCGGAGATATCTTCCAGAACCCGAACCGCATGTACGCCACGATAATTCTCGGCATCCGGCGCCATATATACCGGATAGTCCTCGCGAACCGGGCTGTATTCGCCTGCTGCAGTAAACGGTGTCGAGTTGCAGTTCTGGATCCATCCGTTCGGCGGATTCACCACCGTCACGATCTCATCCACCGTATGCAGACCCTGCCAGTCTGTCGCCGGGTTGCTGCCATCCACCGGCATCGAGAAGTCGAATGAGGTATCTCGCCGCGGCACGAAGTTGCCATGGTAGTAGGCGATGTTGCCACTGGAATCAGCGTACACCGTGTTATTGGACGAATTGGTTCGGATGTCCATCATCTCCCAGAACTCGTCATGATCGGCCAGCTTGGTACGAATGAAGGACTGGTGCAATGCGCTGACGGGATTCCAGTTGATGCGTGTCGTGGTCCACTTCCCGTCCACCGTGTGCGTAATCGGTCCATGGTGGGTGCGATACATCGGGAATGTCCGTTCGGACATGCCGTCACCGTCTTTGTACTTGAGCGTGACCTCCAGCACTTCGACCGGACGGGTTTCCTCGCCATAGCGATAAACAAGCTGACCGTTCTCTTCAAAAACGTCTTCGACGAACTCATCCATGAAATCGAGTCGCGTGGAGGTATGCATCCAGCCCGTGTTTTCATTGAAGCCCTGGTAAATGAAGAACTGGCCCCAGGTGACCGCACCATAGGCATTCAATCCTTCCTCACTGACCACATGGACCTCGCCCCGGAAAAAGAAGGACGTGTGTGGATTGATCAGCAACATCGCGTTGCCGGATGCGGTGTGTTCGCCGGAGATCGCGAAACCGTTGGAGCCTTTCGGCTCGACGAAGCGTGGCTCGCGTGGGGCACTCGCTGCCTGCAATTCGGTTTCGTAACCGCCGTAGAAGGCTTCGATACCGCGTAAAGAGATGCTCTCAATATCGCCGCCAATCGAACCCTCGCTGAAGAACATGGGGAACCAGGGTTCAAACCGGGTCAGGAGACGTGGCTCGACGTCAGGGTGCGTGTGCAGGTACCAGTTGAGACCATCTGCATAGGCATCACACAAATCCTTGAGCCATTGCGGGGCGGCTTCATAGGCCGCCCTGGCCTCATCGATCGTCATGTAAAGCCGGGCGCGCAGGTCGCTGTAGATTGCCTCCTCACCCTCTACTTCGGCAAGCCTGCCGGTTGCCCAGATGTAGTTTTGCTCGATCCTGGGGAAGTCGTCTTCTGCCTGTGCGTACAACATGCCAAAAACGGCATCGGCATCCGTCTTCCCGTAGATATGCGGCACGCCGAAATCATCCCGCATAATCGTGATGCCCTCCGCTCTGGCCTGTAGTCGCGCGATCTCCGGATCGATGGAATTCCCGGGCGCCGGGGATTCCGGGGCGCAGCCCGCAAACCACAGGACAACAATGAACAGGTAGAGCGGCGTAATTCTTTTGAACAGCATGGGACCCCCTGGTAGCGATATTCGCCGTTCATGATGTTGTCGGCGCCAATGTTCTTTTACAGGAATGCAGGAACCCGGAAAAGGGGCAGATACCTCTCATAACTCGCTGTGCTTTACAAACGCATTACAATCAGCGAGGGCAAGGAACGCCCGGCCTGACTCCGGCCGATTGGTCTATTCCGCGTTGACCGATTCCAGCAACTTCTCGTTGTCCGGGACCGGATTGAAAATATCCCACTCGAGGAAATAGCCCTCCGGGTCATAGGCAACAAACGCCCGATACGGGATCTCCTCCTCGATCGCTGGCGAGCGCATCTCGATCCTGCCGCTGTTGCTCAGGTAGTCGTACCAGCCATCCAGGTCCGCGGTGAGGAAGGACATCGTGACGCCCTTTTGCTCGGTATAGCGGTGCATGCCGCGCTGTTCATCGACCAGTCCGAAATAGCTGGTCGGCCCGACCGGGTAGATCTTTGCCCATCCCTGATCGACGATCAGGTCGAATCCGAGCACGTCCTCGTAGAATCGCTGAATCCCTTGCATGTCCCTGTAGTAGAACCAGATGACCGTGGCTTTGAAGCCGAGCCCCTCCGGCACGTTCGAATCCGGATTTGCAAAGAGAGTGGGCGTCTCGTCCAGCACCGGGATCAGCGCTTCATTTTCCGGGTGCGGATTGAATCGCTCGAACTCCAGGAAGTAGCCCTCCGGATCGATGGCGACGAAGCCATCGTGCGCGCTGCCGTCACGAGGCGTGTAATTGTCCGAGCGCATCGCGATGTCCTGCGCGCTGATGTATTCCCACCACTCATCGAGTTGATCAGTCACCAGGGCGATCGCCGTGGTCTTCGGCTCTTCCGATGAGTGCATTCCCTTGGTGTGATCCACCAGCGTGACAAATGACTTCGGCGCCCCCTGCATGATCTTCGCAAATCCGTAATCCGCCGCGACGTGAAAGCCCAGGACATCCCGGTAAAACGCGGTCGCGGCCTCGACATCTTCGTAATAGAAGAACACATTACTCGCCGTGGTGCCGAACTCGCGCATTGGGTCCGTCACCTGCGCCGCTGCGTGATCCGTCATAAAAAAACTGATAATGAAAACACTTAAAAATTTTTTATAAGCCATTTACTCGTCTGATCCTGTATTGACAATTCCCTGGCACGGGCCGTTCGATTATATTGACCACC
>CAZVWF010000040.1:3072-24982 GCA_964630795.1 uncultured Woeseia sp.
GACGGCGGTGAGTATGTCGTCAATGAGCATTTGCAGGCAGTCGCCATCGGTGGTCCGAATACCGGTCCGGTCGTGCGGGCCGCTTTCCGAGAGGGAATTGGTTGCGTAGTGATGCCGCCCGACCAGAGCTTCGATGATATTGAGGCGCTTCCCGAACTGTCGCTACCATACCCGGACGAAGACCCGGCGCTAACCGCATGGCCAAACGGCGACTTCGTGCCGGACAAGGGGTTGCCTGACTATATCGACGAAGAAATCCTGCTCGCAGCCTCGGACTGGGCGTTCGTGCGCGATACGCGCGAGCAGACGACATTGAGCCTGCTCGTTGTGCACAAGGGCGACATCGTTCATGAGCGCTATGACAACGGGGCAGACCAGACCACCCGGACCAGAACGTGGTCAACGGCAAAGAGCATCGCGGTAACCCTGATCGGGATGCTCGTGGATGCGGGCAAGCTCGAACTCGATGCACCCCTCGGCTTCGACTGGGAGCCAAAGCTGCGTAATCCGGAGGCTGACCCCCGTAATGCCATTACATTGCGACATGTGCTCAACATGTCCAGCGGACTGTATCCTGTCGACAGCTTCAACATGGAATACGCAACGGGTTCCGGGCTGGCTTACTGGGCCGGTGCGAGCTCGATTTCGGGTATGCGGAATCGGGGTCTCGTTCGGGAGCCCGGCGCATTCTGGGATTATGAGAACTACGACACCCTGCTCGCCGTATACGCGATGAAGCAGGCCCTGGGGAACGACGAGGCCTACCAGGAATTCCCGCGCAAGGCCTTGCTCGATAAAATCGGCATGCGCAATACACTGGTCAGCGCCGATCGTTTTCACGACTTCATTCTGAGCTCGCAGGTATACACCAATGCCAGGGACCTGGCCCGATTCGGCCTGCTGTATGCCCAAAACGGTATGTGGGATGGCCAGCGCCTGCTCTCCGAGGCATGGATTGAGTTTATCCGGACACCGGCGCCCGCAACGGCCGCGACCGGTAACTTCTATGGTGGCCAATGGTGGCTGGTGCCCGACGACCGGACGGATGTACCGAAAGACGCCTACTCCACGTCTGGCAATCGGGGGCAATACGTCATCGTGGTGCCGTCTCACGATCTCGTCATTGTCCGGCGCGGGCTGGACTGGGGTCGCCAGGGATTCAACCGCTGGGACCTCACACGGGAAATACTGAAGGCGTTCGATGGCGCCACAACCATCGCACGCTGAAAAATATAGGCGCCTCCGCAAGCGCCTGAAGGGGTGGCTGCCGGAGGCCTTGTTTTTCATCGCCATCGTCACCGGCGTCCACCTCTGGCGGACCGCGGACATGCTCAATGCCAGCGGTGAGCCGGCACCGCCGTTGACACTTACGGCACTCGATGGCACCCAGGACGGGCTCCGGTCCGATGACCCGAAAACCACGCTCGTTTACTTCTTTGCGCCCTGGTGCAACTGGTGCGCGGCCAGCGCCCACAACATTCGCAACCTGCGCGACTGGCGCGGTGAGGAAGAACTCCGCGTTCTGCTGGTTGCCCTCAGCTACCAGACGCCCGAGGAAGTTCGCGCCTACGTCGAGCGACACGAACTCGATATGCCGATACTGCTCGGCACGCAGGACACCGCGACAGACTGGGGCGTCCAGGTCTTTCCGACCTATTACATCCTGGACAGCGCCGGCCGGGTCGTACACCGGGATTACGGTTACAGCACGCTTGCAGGGCTCTGGCTGCGTTCGATCCTCGCCGACTAGCGCTACCTTCACGAAAAAACCATCGCAGCCTGTCGGGACACCATCCCGCTTCCCCGGCCGACCAGCAGGCATTCAAGCAATGCGCCCCGGTATGGCTCCGCAGCAGTCCGGCCAGGGTCGTTTACTACCCATAGAGCCAATATCATTGCAGCACTGACAGGCCTTTGACACGTTGCATTTCAGTGCATCCGGCGGCCCAACGCCTTCATAGCCAAAGGGAACTCTGGTACCCTGCGCGCCCTCTAAACGACTCCTTTCTGCGGGGGCACTACCATGAAACCCGGACTTGCCGGCATTCCAGCCATACTGGCGGCCGCCGTCCTTGTCGGCTGCCAGCCAGTGGAAGAAACCACGTCGACCGAAACCCGATCAACTGTCACTACCGAAGCCTCCGTATCGAGCTTTCAGGTACCGGTTGAATACCACACCCTCGACAATGGCCTGAAAGTGGTGTTGTCGCAGGACAAGACAACGCCGATTGTGACGGTCGCCGTCTACTACAGCATCGGCTTTCGTATCGAGCCACGCGAACGCACGGGATTCGCGCATCTTTTCGAGCACATGATGTTCCAGGGATCGCAAAATCTCGGCAAAGGCGAGTTTATCGGGCTCGTACAGGCGAATGGCGGCGTCCTTAACGGTTCTACCCGCTTCGACTTTACGAACTATTTCGAAATCGTGCCGGCCCACAAGCTGGAGACGATGCTGTGGGCGGAGGCTGATCGCATGCGCAGCCTGGATATTACGCAGGAAAACCTGACCAATCAGCAAGGCGTCGTCAAGAATGAGGTCAAGGTCAATGTCCTGAATACGCCCTACGGCGGCTTCCCCTGGCTCGATATGCCGCAGTACGCCAACGAAAACTGGTACAACGCACACAACTTCTATGGCGATCTCGCGGATCTCGATGCGGCAAACCTGGAAGACGTTGCGGACTTCTTCCAGCAATACTACGCTCCAAACAATGCAGCGCTCGCGATTGTCGGCGATTTCGAATACGACGAAGCCCTGGCCATGGTGGAAGAGCATTTCGGCGACATCTTCCGCTCGCCACAACCCATCGAACTACCGGATATCACCGAGCCGCGCCAGGAAGCAGAAAAGCGTGCCAGCCGTCTTGATCCGCTTGCGCCGCGCCCCGGCTTTGCATTTGCCTATCACGTGCCGGAGCGCCTGACACCGGAATGGTATGCGATGGGGCTTCTCGACCAGATTCTCCTGCAGGGAGAAGACAGTTTGCTCGCGCAGGCACTGGTCAAGGAGGAAGGCATAACGGCCGGCATTAGCGGAGGCATCAATGCCTTGCTGGGCAACATGCTCAATTACAAGGGCCCGATGCTCTGGCTCGCCTCGTTTGTACATGATACCGACATAGACGATGAAAGAATCGTCAGCGCTATTGATCGGGTCATCGCTTCCGTACAGAACGAGCTCGTCGATGCCGATACCCTGACCCGGGCCAAAATCAAATGGCGCTCCAACTTTTATAACAATGCCAGCGAAACTTTCGGCTTTGGGCGCGCGGATCTGCTCGCATCACTGGCGCTTTATGACGACAACCCGGCTCGAATCAACGAATTCGAAGCGGAAATCATGAAGGTCACCCCGGAAATCATCCAGGCAACGGCGCAGGAGTACTTGCGCAGCAGCAACAGGACCATACTGGTCCTGGAAGCCGGCGCTGGCCAGGGGGGTCTGAACAATGAATAATCTTAAACGGATAGTGGCTGCGATCACCTCGACGGCACTCCTCGGAATAGCCATCGCACAGGAAGCGGCGAAGGAGCAGCCGCCTGCCGGAGGCATCCCGAAGGACTTTGTGCTGCCCGCCAAAGACACCTTCGGCCTGGACAATGGCCTGCAGGTGACCCTGGTTCCTTTTGGCAGCGTGCCGAAAGCGACGGTCAGCGTCATCGTGAGATCAGGCAATCTGAATGACGGTGACCAGACCTGGATTGCAGACCTCAGCGCCGACTTTTTCCTCGAGGGCACAAGCAACCGCAGCGCCGAGGACATTGCCCGCCAGGCGGCATCCATGGGTGGCGAGATCAATGTCAGCGTCGGCGAGGACCAGACAACGATCAGTGCTGACGTGCTTGCCGAATTCGCACCGGACATGGTTGCCCTGCTGGCGGACGTCGTGCGTAACCCCGTGTTCCCAGAATCCGAGCTTGAGCGCTTGAAGCGCGATCGACTTCGCCAGCTGAGTGTGGCCAAAACACAGCCTCAGCAAATGGCGGTAGCCGCTTTCCGCGAAGCGCTCTACGGCGATCATCCCTATGGCCGACTGTTGCCTGCCGAGGAGCAGCTGATCGCCTACTCCGTCGATGATGCCCGCAACTTCTACACCAACAATTTCGGCGCACAACGGGCACAGGTCTACGTCGCCGGCGTCTTTGACGACACCGCGACACGGATAGCAATTGATGAACACTTTTCGGACTGGCCGCAGGGCCCGGATGTGCTGATCGACCTGCCGGAACCTGCCGGCGGCAAAGTCATTGTCGATGTCGTCGACCGCCCGGGCGCCTCCCAGTCGAACCTGCTGGTTGGACTACCCACGGTCGCGCCGGGACACCAGGACTGGATCCCCCTGCAAATCACCAATTCCTTGCTCGGCGGCTCCTTTTCCTCGCGTATCACATCGAATATCCGCGAAGACAAGGGCTACACCTATTCTCCATTCAGCCAGGTATCGACTCGGTACCAGGATGCCTACTGGGTGCAGTCTGCCGCGGTAACGACCGACGTCACCGGACCTGCGCTGAAGGAAATCATGTACGAGATTGGCAATCTTCAGGAAAATCCGCCTTCCGCAGAAGAGCTGACCGGCATCAAGAATTATGCGGCCGGCATCTTCACGCTGCAGAATTCAACACGAAACGGGATTATCAACATCCTGAGTTACCTGGAGCTACAGGAATTGCCGGATGCCTATCTCACTGATTACGTCAGTAACGTCTATGCAATTACGCCGGACCAGGTATCGGAGATTGCAGGGACCTACCTTCGTAAAGAGGACATGACCCTGGCGATCATTGGCGATCGCAGCCAGATCTCGGAACAGGTCGAGCCCTACATCAAAGGCGAGTAACGCAGCAGCGCCTGACGCCCGGAATCGTTATCGGCACAGTAGCAGCGGGCGTTTTTGTGTGGCCGCGTCATCCAGCAGACTGCGTCGTCGGGTCCCGATAAACCCGGCCAAATCTTCCATCACCACAATACTGGAAGCTGAAAACCTTTTTAAACTTAAATATCAGTCTCTTGGCTACTATTCGTTACTGATTATCGAGGTCGTGATCGCGGTCAAAAGCGGGTATCGGGCCACCACCGGGCCGGCATGGTACGCTGCAAAGAAAACACACCCTTTGAGGACATCATGCGGAAGCTCTTGCAACTGCTCGTTTTGCTCGGCTGGTCACAGATCGGCTTTGCCCAGGCCATCGAAGATGAGGCCTTTGCGTGGCTGCAGGCTTACATACAGGTCGATACGATCAATCCTCCCGGCAACGAAACACGCGCTGTTGAATTCATTGCCAGGATTCTCGAGGCGGAGGGCATCCCCTACCAGACTGCCGAAAGTGCACCGGGACGCGGCAATCTCTGGGCACGTCTGGAGGGTGGTGACGAACCCGCCCTCGTGATGCTGCAGCACACTGACGTGGTTCCGGCTGATGAGAAATACTGGACCACTGCCCCTCTCTCCGGCGAGATCCGTGATGGCTACCTGTGGGGGCGCGGCACGCTGGATATGAAGGGAACCGGCATGTCGCACCTGGCGACCTTTATCAGCCTGCATCGTGCCGGCGTGCAACTGAACCGGGACGTTATCCTGGTCGCCTCTGCGGATGAAGAAGCGGGTGGCATGTATGGCGCTGGCTGGCTGGTAGAGCACCACCCGGAAATCTTTCAGGACGTCGGTCTGCTGATCAATGAAGGCGGAAGCGGTGAACAACGCGAGAAGGAATTGCTGTTCCAGGTCGAAGTCACTCAAAAGGTACCGGTATGGCTTCGACTGACCGCGGTCGATACACCCGGTCACGGTTCGATGCCGAATCCAACATCCTCAGTCACACGAATTGTCGACGCCCTCAGCATACTCCGGGCCAATCCTTTTCCACCCCGCATGGTGCCGGCGATCGACGCCATGTTTCAGTCACTGGCACTGAGCGCAAGCCCCGAATGGGAGGAGCCGTTCAATAATATGCGTGCAGCCATCCAGGACCCGGCACTCCTCGCCCGCCTTCAGGCCTACTCACCCTACCTGCATGCGTTGACGCGAGATACCTGCTCGATGACCCGGTTCGAGGGATCCAACAAGATCAATGTCGTACCACCGGAGGCCTGGGCTGAACTGGATTGCCGGATATTGCCGGACCGGCCGAGTGAAATATTTGTCGATGAATTGACCGCAATGCTCGAGGGCACCGGTGTCGAGGTTGAAGTTATCATGGCCTTCACCGCTGCCATCTCGCCGACGGATACCCTCCTTTATGCGGCGATCGAGGAAGTCACGGGTGAACGGCACCCGGGCTCGCGCGTCACCCCGTATGTTTCGACAGGCTTTACTGACAGCCACTTTTTCCGCGATCTCGGTATTCCGAGCTACGGATTTGACCCCATGGTGGTTCCGGAAGCAGAGTTTTCCCGCATTCACGGTAACGATGAACGCATCAACATCGCTGCGTTCAAGCGAGGTGTGATTGATCACCTGGCAATCATTGCCGCGGTTGTCTACGACTGAGCGAGCAACAGGGTATCAGCCGCATCCATTAACCTGGCAAACAAGCACCTTTGCGCGGTCGTTACCGGGCGTGACGTCCGCTTGCGGTTTGGTGTAGGTCTCGACCTCGATGAGACCAAGCACTGAGATCACGCTACGCTGTTCGTCGGCGGCGATACGTTCTGCAAATCCCGCTGTGTCGTAGTGGCTGGCATTGATACCGATCGAGCATATTCCGCCAGGGGCAGTCATTCGCCACAGTTCTTCGAGGGATTCGGGGCCGAGGTGGCCATGCGTGAACGTTCCGGCGCACACCAGGCCCTGGAAGGCATCGTCATCCACCGGCGCCCGCCTGGTCAGATCAGTCTGCAAAAGTTCCGAATAGACAGGACCGTCATCATCGCGCCGTTTCCTCGCGGCTTCTTCGAGCATTTCTGCGGAGATATCGAGGCCCGTGATCCTGCGGAAACCCATCCCGGCCAGGGCAGCACCGCAGACGCCGGTGCCGCAGCCGACATCCACGATATGAGCGTCGGGATTGTCAATATGGCTGGCGAGTTGCTCGACCACACGTAAATATCCGACATAACCGTGGTCAGTCACAAATTCAGACTCGTAGGTAGACGCCCAGTCGGCGTACAGCCGCTTATTGTCTTCGGGTGTTTCTACCGAATAAGCGTCGTCCAGTCCCAGCTTGCGATGATTGCTCAACAGGACACACAATGATGGTTGTTCTTCGCACCCAGGCTTTCGAGCAGCGCGATCGTATCCGGGAACGGCGAAACCCTTTGCGTCGGGCCGTTCGCCATATCGGCCGTGGTCTGTCCTTTCCGGCTTACGGCGGTCACATCCGCGCCCTTTTCGACCAGGTAATGAATCAGTTCGTTATCACCCCGTGCGGCCGCGTGATGCAGCGCCGTATAACCATTACCATCACGAAGATTGAGTTCGGCGCCACATTCCTCGATCAGAAAGCGAACGGCGTTAAGCCAGTTATCCGTAACATGCCGATGCGCATGCGCCATGAAATACTGCCCGTAGCCTGCGCCGGCCGCCGCATGGATGGGATAAACGTAAGGTCCGCCGACTTCAATCGGCGGCAGGCCCGAAGGATCCGACTCTTCCTCCATAGATTCGGCTTCCGGATCCCGCCGTGACCGCCGTCGCTCCGGTATTTTCCATGTTGGAATGTCCGTCCTGGCGCCATGGGCTTTCAGGAGACGCATGGCGTTGACGTCCAGCGCCTGGGCCGCACGCCAGAAAGGCGTTGCCCCGTCATAGTGCAGCCCGGCGGGAATCAGCACGGCTGTGGTGAATTCGGCATACCAAAGGTGCTTCTGCAGTCGCACATTGGGGTCCGCGCCGGCTTCCAGCAGCGCACTCAACACGTCGAGATGGGTTGCATCCTGACGCTGGTAGTCCACCGGGTGCGCATAATGGGACCAGGGCGCCCACTGGCGCTCCAGCACCGCAAACAAGGGGCTGGTGCCTGCATCACTGTATTGATCAGGGTCGGCGCCGCGGTCCAGCAACGTAAGGACAATATCGAATTGCCCGTTGATCGAGGCCATTAGCAATGGCGAGGTACGATCCCCGGCCGACGCCTGGTTGATATCCGCCCCGGCATCCAGCAGCAACGTAACCATATCCGCATGGCCCTGTCGCACGGCATGCAACAGCGGTGTAAGTCCGCCCCAGTGACCAACCCACTCACCGTACGAGCGCCGCCGCGGTTCATCTGACACTTCCTCTGTCGAGGTTTCTTCCCGGGTTTCATCATGCTGCTTGCAACGATCCGGCAGCGCCGACCGACTGAACCGCGAGGCCGCTGCATCGGTGTCAATTTCACATGCCGGATCCGGGACATCCGGCCATTTCCGCTGTATTTCACGGGAAAAATCGATCGCACCCTGGACCTCATTAGGGCGGGGCTTCCAGTCGGTTCCACCGCCTGCCTTTACCTTGAATTCACCAAGCAGCGCCACCAACCGCTGGTTTGCTGCCTGATCGGCCTGCTCCATCTCGGCCGTGTCAACAACGTTGGCGCTTATCCCGTGGTCTGCCCCGGCCTGCAACAGTATTTTAGCGATTTCAAGCCGACCGGCGGAGGCTGCAAAAATGAGCGGCGTCTGCCCCCACGCCGCTTCCCGGGCGTCTACCTCGGCACCTGCTTCAATCAGGATGCGCACAACCAACGGTCCGTGCGATGACGCAGCCAGGTGTAGCGGCGTCGCGCCTGAAACCGTAGTTCGGGCGGAAACATCGGCGTTCGCCGCCAGGAGCGCTGCAACAACTGCGGGGTGGCCCTGGCGGCTGGCGATATGCAGCGGGGTATACCCGCCAATTCGCGTCCCTCCATCGACATTCGCACCGGCGTACAACAGCATGTCGGCGAGCTCGTGGTCACCCTGTTCGGCTGCCCAGTGCAGGGCGCTCATGCCGTCACCCTGCCTCGCATTCACATCTTCACCCGCCCGCAGAAGTGTGCGCACGGCTTCCCGGTCTGCCTGTTCTGCGGCATCCGCGATCGCACTTGCCTCCAATCCCCTAAAAGGCAATAAAACCCCTATAAAAACAATATTTAATAGAATATTCTTCATAAATATTCTAGATACTGAGCTCACCGGTGCTATCACCAAAGCCCGTGAGTTCGTGCCCGAGGCGATTGAGCATCGTGAGCATGGCATTCGCCATCGGCGTACCCTCTTCCGCCTGCACGTGCAGCCCGCCCTGATGAACACCATTACCGCCGCCCAGGAAAACGAGCGGACATCGTCGGTGGTTATGCACGTTGCCATCACCCATCGGCGATCCCCAGATAATCAGAGTCTGGGCAAGGAGACTCTCGTCACCGTCTGCCGTGTTCTCGAGGCGATCGAGGAAATACGCATTTTGTGCCATCCGGTATTTGCAGATCGTATTCCATTCCTTGATCGCCTCTACGCTGTCACCGTGATGTGAGGCGGGATGATAGCCCTTTGTGGATCCACTCTCCGGCAAAATTCGGTTGGATGCATCTCGCCCGAGCTTGAAAGACACGACACGCGTCATATCCATCTGCAGTGCCAATACCTGCAGGTCATACATCAGTTTCACGTGCTCGGAGAATGAGTCCGGCACACCCGGCGGCGCACCGGGGATTTTACGCTCGTGGCCCTGGCTGTTGCGATTTTCGACGAGTTGAATGCGGCGCTCGATTTCTCGTACGTTGTCGAGATAGCGATCCATGCGATAGACATCAACCGCACCAAGTTCGCGCTTCATGCGCGCGACATCGTCAACAACCCAGTCGAGAATGCTTGCATGCATTTGCCGACGCATTTCCCGCTCACGTTCGGTGCCGCCCGCCCCGAACAGCATGTCGAACGCCGTACGCGGATTGCGAATCATCGGTAAGGGCTCCGTCGGCGATGCCCAGCTGATCGAATCCGTATAGGCACAGGAGTAGTTGTATCCACAGCCACCTCCCTTGTCTGTCGGTTCAATGCCGAGTTGCATGGAAGGCATCAGGGTATCCTGCCCAAAAGTAGCGGCATGCAACTGGTCCAGCGATGTCCCGCAATGAATGTCCGACGCCTGTGTCTGCTTGGGATGCGATTGCGTCAGGAAGGTTGCCGACGAACGGAAATGATCGGCGCCAACCTCGCTTGGATGATGCGCCTCCGCCGTCCGTACGTCTGTATTCGAAACGATGGTCATCGTGTCCTGCCAGGGTTCGAGCACCTTGAGCGTGTTGTCCGGCGACAGCTCGAAATTTCGACCGATCTCCGCGGGCGCAAACAGGTTCTGTTCGATCCCCCACTTCGTACAACCAGGGAGTCCATGCACTTCCTCGATACAGACAAGACGGGTCCGGGCCGAGGTATCCGACGCGGCGAATGCCGGCAGCATCGCATCAAGCATTGGCAGGGCCACGGTGGCGCCGGCGCCGCGGAGGAAGGTCCTTCGGTTCAGTTTTCTGCGGGATACGTAAGGCATGTCAAGTTTCCTGTTAGTCTGCCGTCACATCGGGCATCGACTGCACCGACGCTACGACCGCATCTTTCATTCGAAACTGGTCGCTCATAATGACACCAATGATCAGTGCGGACATTCGATAATCCTCTGACGCCGCGTCGGCGACAATTTGTCGCACGGTCGGCATGTCCAGGGGCTCTACCCGACGACCCAGGGCGTACGCCATCAGGTTGGCGGTGAACTCCCGCACGAGTGGAATCGGCCGTTTGAGCAATGCCGCCGACAAGTCGGCGGGCGTTTGGATCGGTGTGCCGTCATAAAAAGTTGCTCGTGTATCAAGCGGTACGTCGTTTTCCCGAATGCGCCACTGCCCGGTAACATCAAAATTATCCAGCGCAAGGCCGATGGGATCCATCACTTTGTGGCAAGCCGCACAGGTGGGATTCGCGCGATGCATCTCGAGGCGTTTGCGGGTCGTCAGTGCTTCTCCGTCATTACCCTCCGCGGTCTCCTCGAGGTCTGGAATACCGGGCGGTGGAGGCGGTGGCGGCGTACCCAGCAAAACTTCAATAACCCACTTGCCGCGTAACACCGGGGAGGTCCGATTACCCAGCGATGTCTGCGTCAGAATGCTGCCGTGCCCAAGAATGCCGCGCCGCTGATCATCGGGATAAATCACTTTGCGGAATCGGGTACCGTCAACACCCTCGATTCCGTAGTGCCGGGCGAGTCGTTCATTCATAAAACTATAGTCCGCGGAATACAGTTCCAACATCGGGCGGTCCGCTTTGACGAGATGATCAAAGAAGATTTCGGTTTCGCGGCGCATGGCATCGCTGAGCTGACGGGTGTAATGGGGATACCAGTATTCATCCGGCTCGACGTTGCCGAGATCCTGCAAACGCAGCCACAGTGAGGCGAACCTTGTTGCGAGCGCCTCCGATGCCGGATCGGCCAGCAAGCGTTCCGCCTGCGCACGCAATGTTCGCGTGCGGGTCAGACGGCCGGACTCCGCGAGAGCCAGTAGCTCGGCATCGGGCTTGGTTCCCCAGAGAAAAAACGACAGCCGATCAGCAAGGTCGACGCCCGCCAGTCGATAGGGCCTCCCTGGCCGAACGTTGTCCGGTTCCCGCTCGACCCGAAACAGGAACCGCGGACTGGCCAACGTCGCTTCCAGCGCGGTGCGAATACCAAGCTCGAAGCCACCCTCCGCCCGGCCAAGCGCATAAAAGCGCATCAAGTGCTGTAACTGAACGGCATCAATGCTTTCGCCAAATGCCTCGCTCGCAAGCCGAGTCACAATTTCCTCGGCACACGGCAGTTCTTCGTCCGGGCCGGTTGGCCTGCATGAAAATATCCGTTGGCGTGACGGGGTTTCTGACACGCCAAGGACGTTGTACGGACCTTCAATCGTCAGGTGCATCAGGTTCGGCGGTGACGTGGTTCCATAGGACGTCTCCGTGCCCGTGAGCGAACGCAGGTTTGGTTTCAGCAAGTCTTCGTAGGGACCATCCATTTTGCGAATGAACGCTGCGGTGACCCGTTGTTGCCCGGCTTTGACAAAAACCGGTTCCGTTTCGACCGGGAAATCCTTCAGTCCCTGGTAATCAATATCACCCCCGTAGCGAACGAGGGCCACGCGTTCCCGATTGACTGACACGTCTATATCATCGTAGCGCTCTCCCCAGCCCGACATGAATCGCATCGCGAAGGTGTATTCGCCGTCGGCGGGAAAAGTATGCAGCGCGCTGATGCCACCACGCGTGCCGTAGGGCGCTCCCTCGACACGCTCCCATTGATGTTGCGACAAACCCGGCGGATTCGAATACGTCGTTGCAACGGGGGGCGCATCCTCATTTCCCACCGCACGGCGGGCAATATCGCTCGCTGCTGCCAGGTAAGCGATCATCAGCGTAGCGGACATCTCCTGGGCATCCGCAATATTGTCGAAGCTCGCACTGATACGGTCCTCTGGAAGCCACTCGGCGGGATCGACAATCAGTCCGAGCAAATCTTCGATAAGCCGGGCGTATTCGGCTCGGTTGACGCGCTGGAACGGGCGCGTGCCCGCCCTGTCCTGTTTCGCTGCGTGACGGTCGAGTGCCTGTTCCAGCGTCGTCACAAGCTGGTCAATTTCCGCCTGGTTCCGGTTCATCTCACGCGGTGGCATCTGGCCGGCTCGCAACTTTCGAATGATCTTCTCGGCAACAGCCAGGTCCGGTGCAGGCAACTCGGCGTCAAAACCGGTCAGATCGAGGCCCGCCTGCAAGGTGTATTCGTTATGGCAGGCGATGCAATTCGTGCGCAGGAGACGATTCGGGTCCTGCCCGAAAGCCGCGGTTGCCGCAAGCAATGCGGCACAAGTGAAAACCGTCGTTGTTATTTCTGGCAATCGCACATCCTACCCCCAGGACGATCTACCACTCTGAATCTTATCGTATTTTCCCCCGGTTTCGGGACTCAGGCGTCGAGATACCCCGCCTCGATGAGGTCTTGTGTCGTTCGTTTTATCGCGGTACGCAGGCTGGCAACAACGTGATCGACATCATCTTTCGTCATCGTTAATGACGGCGACAGGATATTGAGATCAGCTGCCGGCCGGACAATGACACCAAGGGCCTCACAGTGATCGGCGATGCGTTTGCCGATATCAACCTCGGGCGGAAAGAACTCACGCGCTTCTTTGTTCATGACGTTGACCACGCACATCATGAACAGCCTGCCGCGAATATCCCCTACGATTCGCAAGTCAAGCAGCGTTTTCAATTGCGCTTCGAAATACTCACCAACCTCGCGCACATTGTCGAAAATCTTTTCCCGCTCGAGAATTTCAATGTTTTTAAGCGCGGCGGCGCAACAAACCGGGTGACCCGAGTAGGTATTGCCAGCGGTGAACCAGCGATCGGCATCATTACCCAAAACCTCGTACATGCGATCCGAGAAAATGACTGCACCGAGAGGCAGATAGGCCGATGTCAGTCCCTTTGCACACGTGATGATATCGGGCTCAATATCGAACATATCTTTCGAGACAAACCAGTGACCCAGTCGACCAAAGCCGGTAACAACTTCGTCAGCCACGTAGAGGATGTCGTGTTCCTGGCAAAGTTCCCAGGTTCTGCGGTTATAGCCATCCGGCGGCACGATGACACCACCCGAACCGAGAAAGGGTTCCGCGTAGAAAGCCGCGATATTGTCCGCCCCCAGCTCGGCGATTTTCCGGGCCATTTCGTCGATCAGGTAGTCACAAAATTCGGCCTCGACCATACCCTCCGGAGCACGGTAAAAGTTCGGGCTCGTCAGGTGATGAATCGTGTCGTCGATGTACTCGAAATCCGGCATACGATCCCCGGCCTTGCCGGATAAAGAGGCCGCCAGGTAGGTCGTACCGTGATACGCGTCATGGCGGCAGAGTATGTGCCTTTTCTGCTTGTTCCCGCGAGCGCCCTGGTACATCTGAATCAGGCGAAACGCCGCATCGTTGGCCGTAGAGCCGCCGCAGGTAAAGAAAACATGATTCAGGTCACCAGGAGCCAGCTCGGCGAGCTTTGCAGAAAGCCGGGCAGCCGGTTCGTTCGACATATCCGTAAACGGGTTTGCGTAGGCAAGCTGCAATACCTGCTCGGCAATGGCATCGGCCATTTCCTGACGTCCAAGACCGATGTTCGTACACCACATGCCGCCCACAGCGTCGAAGTAACGATTGCCATCAATGTCGGTCAGGTACGCACCGCGTCCTTCGTCCATGATTAACGCACCATGCTCGTCATAACTCACAAAGTTATGAAAAGGGTGAACATGATGTCGCCGGTCTTGCTCCCAAACCTCTGATCCGTTGTTTTTTCGATTGTTTTTGCCAGCAGGCCTGATCATCAATGACTCCGTTTACATGACATTTTCAGCACCGGATTGTAACGCATGACGGGCCAGGCCTGTTGCACTGGTTGACTGACAGCGATTAGGCTCGCTGTCGATGAATGAAGATAAACCTGAAGTTTTAATCGTGACGCCGATGGCAGACGAATTCATCGCCGACGTCGAACGCCTCTCGGCCACGCCGATTCCGGTGGTCGCCTGCAGGAATGAGGAAGCCCTTCTCGGCGCCTATCGCGGGCACCGCATCCTGTTCGGTAATCCCGGCATCATCGCCCCGCTGCTCGATCAGCTGGACGAGGTCGAATGGATTCAATCGTCCTGGGCCGGCGTGACGCCCTTAATCAATTCCGCTCGACGCGATTACATCCTGACCGGCGTCAAAGACGTATTCGGTCCCCAGATGTCGGAATTCACACTGGGCTATTTGCTCGCACATGAATTGAAAATTGCCGAACGCAGCCGGCAACAGGCGAAGCGGGCCTGGTCTCCCCAGCATTCGGGCATGCTGGACGGCAAGACGATCGGCGTAATGGGGACCGGTTCCATTGGCAGCCACATTGGGAGGACGGCCCGCTGCTTCAATTTGCGAGTGATTGGATTGAGCCGAAGCGGCAAAGCCGTCGATGGCTTCGACCGTGTATTCGATCTCACGCAACTCGACGACTTCTTGCGGGACTGCCAGTATCTTGTCTCAACGCTACCGCAAACACCGGAAACCAATCAGGTGCTGAACGAGAGATCCATCGCGCAGCTTCCGCAAGGCGCCTATTTCATCAATGTTGGCAGGAGCAATGTTATTGATGACACGGCACTCATCAAGGCGCTGACCGACGGACATCTCGCCGGCGCCGTGCTCGATGTATTTGACACAGAACCATTACCGCCGGATGACCCGCTTTGGAACACGAGGAACCTGCACGTTACGGCGCACATTTCCGCAATCAGTCATCCACTGCTGATCGTCCCGATTTTCGTAGAGAATTATCAGCGCTACCTGAACGGGCAACCCCTGACCCACCAGGTCGATTTCGACGCCGGTTACTAAGTGCGCGGACCCGTGGCCCGGTCGCCGGACTGGTCAGAACAGTGAATCCTGCGCCTGCAACGTGTGACCCTGCACCGCTTTGACGTAGGCACAATGATCGCAATCCGGATCAGGCGCCGGAACTTCGCTCCCGTTCAGGCAGGCGTGCAAGGACTGGATGGCTGACTCGACCCAGTCATCACTGCCAGTGTAGGGAATCACGTGAATATCAAAGTCCACCCTTGCGTTGAACGAAGGCGCCTCGGAACGCCCCGTGCAGTAGACAAAATAACCTGTATCGCTGATGTCCAGCCCGTTCTGTCGTAGTAACCACTGGTACACCTCCATTTGCCGCTTGTAGCCATCCTGCCATTCCTGGTCCAGCGCCGTAACCGGGGTTGCTTTCGCCGTCGCCTTGTAATCGACAACGTAATAAACGCCCGACGGGTCGACCCAAAGGTCGTCGATTGCCCCGGTGATGATGAGGTTCGAGGCCACGTGTGTCGTCTGCACACCCTTGAAGTTTTCCCGCCACTCGTCAATTTTCCGGTGTTGCGCCGGTATCAGGTCCAGCCCGGCATCAGCCTGGATCGGGTGCTTTGTACCTGCCTTGCGGTGACGGTCGAACTCCTTCTTGAGCAATGCATCAACCGCACTGTTGATTGCAAACGGGAATCCCGGAGGCTGGCCCGTGCCCAGTCGCCGGTCAATGTAGAAACAGCGGGGACAACTGCAGAAGAGATCGATCTTGCTGCGACTGATTCGGAAAGGTTCCGGGTCTCCGGGCACGTAAAGATTCCGCGCTCGTTGAGGATTGTAATACCGGGACATGGAGACTCCTTACTGCGGGCTGACAGAGTACCCAATTTCATCCCGCACTGGCGACAAAGATACGCCAAACCGCTGCGCAAAGGGTTTAGAATCAGGAAAAACGCAGGAGCCACTGCGCATGCCCGAATCAGGCGCTCGACATTCACCGGCAATATCCGCAGCACAAGCAAGCCTTGCGCCGGTCGCTGCATCCCAGCGCATCGACTCAATGGATATCCTTCGCGGGGTTGCCCTCGTGGGCATCCTCGTCATGAACATCGAGTGGTTCGGCCGCAGCATCTCGGAATTTAGCACCTTCGATCAGACCCTGAGCGGCCTGGACCATGCAGTTGGCTGGCTGGTGCGATGCTTCGTGGAAGGGAAGTTTTACAAATTATTCGCCCTGCTCTTCGGCATGGGATTTGCCGTCATGCTGCTTCGCGCCCAGGAAAAAGGAATGGCCTTTGGCGCCTGGTTTACGCGACGTATGCTGGTCCTCTTTGTAATCGGGCTAATGCACAGTTTTTTTATCTGGCCCGGTGACATCCTGCATGACTATGCCGTCGCAGGGCTACTGCTCCTTGGCTGGGTCACGATCTTTCAATCAAGCACAATGAAAACCTTTAACAGGCCAAATACGTTTTTGCGGATCGCCCTCATCTGGATGGCCTTCCCGATTATGGCAACGGCGGTCGCAGGCGGCGTTGTCGGCATGCGCTACGACAATGCAACGATGGTTGCTGCCTGGGAGGAGGACCAGCAGGTCGCCCGCCTGGTCGAAGAAAGAATGGCGCTGCCCCGCGCACCCGAAGAAATAATAGAGGTCGACGTTAATGACGGGGTTTCTTCAGGTGAAAAACCGGCGTTGACACCGGGAGAAAGAATCGAAGCCGCCGTAGCGACGGCCATGGACGCACGACGCGATCGCGAAGAAAGCATTGAGCGAGAAGTGGCTATCTATACGACGGGGTCTTATCGGGAAGCGACGCAGTACCGGTTTACCGAATCCCTGCGAAGCCTCGGTGACACGCTGTTTTTTGCACTGATCGTACTGATGCCAACCTTCCTGGTCGGCTACTGGTTCGTCGCCAGTGGCGTTCTCCGGAACCATCGCGAGAATCGCCATATATTCCGGCCAATGACAATTATCGGTCTTTCGTTCGGCTTTTGCCTTACCGTGAGCGGCCTTGTTCTTCTGCAGCATCCGGCCAGCCAGGCATCATTGTTCATTGCTGATACAGGAAATACACTGTTTTTCTTCGGACAGTATGTTCTCTGTGCAGGTTATGTTGGACTCATCATCCTGTTGCTGGATAGACAACGCTGGTTCACATTCCTCAATCGATTCGCACCCATGGGACGAATGGCGCTGACGAACTACATCATGCAAACAACGATATTGGCCCTTATTTTTCACGGCTACGCCGGCGGATTGTTTGGTACGGTCGGTCGCGCCCCGCAGATGCTTATTGCCGCCGTTATCCTGGTTTTCCAGCTTTATTTCTCGGCCTGGTGGCTCCGCAAGTATCGATTCGGGCCGCTGGAATGGCTTTGGCGTTCGCTAACGTATCAGTCCGTTCAGCCTGTTCGAGTGTAGGCAGCGCGTCCATGCCGATTACGCCCACAGACATTGAGAGACTGCGTATGGATGGTGCAGTCCTTGTCAAGGGACTGTTCACCGACTGGGTCGACACGCTTCGTGCCGGTGTCGAACGCAACCTCGCAGAACCCGGCGAATACGCGGCGGAAAATCTTCATGCGCACGAGCGCGGGCGATTCTTTGACGACTATTGCAACTGGCAGCGCATCCCCGAGTTTGAAGAAGTGATCTTCCGCTCGGAAGTGGGAGAAACGGCGGCTACGCTGATGCAGTCAAACGAGGTCCAGCTTTTCCACGATCACGTTCTCGTCAAGGAAGCCGGTACGCCAAAACCGACACCCTGGCACCAGGATGCACCGTATTACTTTGTTGACGGCACGCAGACCCTGAGCTTCTGGGTTCCCCTTGATCCTGTCGTTGATGCCACCCTGCGTTGTGTCGCTGGTTCTCATCGCTGGGAGAAGCCGGTCCTGCCCACACGCTGGCTGACAGAAAAAGACTTTTATCCCGACGAGCAGGACTATATGCCGGTCCCGGACCCCGATGCCGAGCCCGACAAATATCCTGTTCTGGAGTGGGCCATGGAGCCCGGTGATGCTGTCGCATTCAATTTCCGCACCTTCCACGGTGCACGTGGCAATAGCAGTGCGGCTCGCAGGCGCGCGTTCTCGCTCCGGGTTGTCGGCGACGACGCCCGCTATGTCAGCCGACCCGGCCGAACGTCGCCGCCTTTCCCCGGGCATAACATGAAGGACGGTGAGCGGCTCAGGACAGACTGGTTTCCACGAATCTATCCGCGAGAATGACCCGGATTCACAACAGCATGGTAATTAAAAAGGACATATCAATGACCGCATCGAGACTACTCGCGCTCGTTCCTCTCATCATCAGCCTCCCCTTCCTGGCATCACAGAGCACACTGGCTGCCGATGACGAGATACGGCTGACTTTTCTCGGTACCGGTGCACCCCGGCCGTCCCATGACCGCTATGGGCCAGCCATCCTGGTCGAAGCCGGAGAATACAAAATCATGGTCGATGCGGGTCCCGGTATGCGGGAACGCCTGTTCCAGGCCGGTGGGTTCGAACTCCTGACGGCCGTTGATCATATTTTGATTACCCACCTTCACTTCGACCATACGATCAGTGCGCCGGGACTTTGGCTGACCGGGTGGTTATTCGGTCGAACTGAGCCGATGAAGGTGTTTGGGCCCGAGGGCACGAGCGCCATGATGGCAAACTTTCGCGAAGCCTATAGCTGGGATATCGACTACCGCATCGCCGTAGGCGTACACCAGGAAGGTTCGGAAATCATTGCCAGGGACATCGAGCCAGGCGTTTTCTTTGAACAGGACGGACTGAAGATCACAGCCTTTGATGTGGAGCACATGCCCATCAATATCGAAACGGGTGAATCACTGGGACTGCACGGTGCGACACTCGGCTATCGAATCGATTACCGAGGACGTTCCGTCCTCTTTTCCGGTGACACGCGTTCGACGCCGGAAAGTGCCATCATCGAAATGGGTAAAGGTGTGGACGTTTTGATCCACGAAACGCAGGTCCCGGCGCCCGGCAACTCCCCGGAGGCGGTGCTTGCAAACGTCAGCCTGGTCGTGCACTCCACCCCAGCCCAGGTGGCACACGTGTTTAATGAGACCCGGCCGAGACTCGGCGTCTACTCGCACATCATTCCGCCCGAGATCGGCGCCGACGAACTCCTGCCCATGACCGACTACGATGGCGACATGATGGTCGCCGATGACCTGATGACGCTGACTATCGGTGACGAGATAACGGTCGGGCGGGCGGAAGGTCGTGGCACGGATATTTTCACAGAGGCCGATGTGGTTGACGAATAGCCACGAATGTCCGCGTGCTAAGCTCTTGATAACGAACAGGCAGCAAACGACAGGGGATAGATCATGATTACCAGGCGCCAGTTCAATCTTGGCGCAGCCAGCTCGATAGCAGCCGGTGCGACGCCGCTCAACGCCCTTGCAGCGACACCCACGCAAGATGCACTTGTTATCGATGCGATGGGCGAAGTGCGCGAGGTGTATACCGACGAACTCTGCCGCGAGATGATTGACTCGGGTCTGAATTCCATCACCGTCACACTCTGTGATCCGAAGTCATATGAAGCCGTTGCTTACCAATGGGCGATGAATGGTGTCCTCGCCTATGACCGCCTGATCGAGGCGGAAAGTGAATTCTGGACCCGGGCGACAACCGTGACAGACATCGACCGGGCACGACGGGAAGGCAGGATTGCCATCTTCTACCTGTTCCAGAACTCCACCCAGTTCGGTCGAAACCTGGACAACGTCGATGTGTTTTACGGGCTCGGCGTACGCTCCAGCCAGATCACTTACAACTTTCAGAATTGGGCAGGCGCCGGCTGCAACGAACTCAACGATTCAGGCCTGACGGTCTTTGGTCATGAACTCGTCGAAAAGATGAACGAGGTCGGCATGCTGATTGATCTTTCGCATGCCGGAATGAAGACGATGGCAAACAGTATTGCCGCATCGGAAGTGCCGGTGATCGTGTCTCACTCATGCTGCAAGGCGCTGTATGAGCACAATCGAAATACCACAGACGAGAACATCCGCGCAATTGCTGACAAGGGAGGCCTCTTTGGCGTCACCCAGATGCGGCCGTTTATGACGCATCAGATCAACAATGCCGTGCACTTTTATTACCAGCACATCGAACACGCCATCAACGTCGCTGGCATCGATCACGTTTGTATCGGGTCCGATAGGGACCATCGCCGCCTGACATTAACGGAGGAATACCTTGCGGAGCTTAAAGCTGAGGAAGGACCGAACTTCGTACGTTCCGAATGGCCACTTTATTTCGAGGAACTCAATGGTCCGAGACGCATGGAGACCATCTGGGACGGGCTTTCAAAACGCGGTATGCACGACGACCATCTCGAGAAACTCTTCGGGTTGAACCTGCAACGCCTTTACGCGGAGGTCATTGGATGAACCTTTACCGAATGTCCATCAGCCAGATCACGGCAGGACTCCTGTTCGCACTGTGGACGAGTCTCGTGCTGGCGACCGATGAGGAAGATGTCATCGCCATCGCTAACGAGGCATTGGCCCGGATCACCGCGGAAGATAATGCCGGACTTGCGGAACTGATGATTGAAGAGGCAATGGTCTACATCGGCCTGGTTGAGGACGGCAACTACAGCATCCGTACCCGCACCTATGCGGACACACGCAATCGTTCATTCGAAGCCGACCTGGTTGAGCGTGGCTGGGATCCAACGGTGCTCGTTTCCGGCACAATCGCTGTTGTCTGGTATCCCTACGACATCTACGTCGACGGGGAGTGGTCACATTGCGGCATCGATGCGTTCAACCTCGTCCGGACCAACGATGGCTGGCGCATTGCCACGTTGCACTACAATGTACAGCAGCCGCCGCAATGTGAGCCGCATCCGGACGGCCCACCGGACTTCTAGCAAACCCGGGCGTTGTCCGGTGCCTGTCGCCTCAGTCCAGCAAATTGGCGCCAGGCATTTCCTTCAATTTGACCCGCATTTCATTGGCCGCATCATGGTCACCGGCATGTTCTGCCGCCGCAGCCATGCCACGCATCGATGGTGTTCGTTGCGGAATCCATTGCAATGACTGCGCGTAAGCGTCCATCGCCTCGTCATAACGGCCGGCTGCAAGCAGTACGTCTGCGTACAACTCGCCCGCGGGCTTCATCGGCTTTGGCGGCCCCGAGGGTACGCGAAGGTACTCGCGCTCCATCTCCGCCGCATTCCTTGCTGCAGCAATCGCACCTGTTTCGTCGCCACTTTTCAGGAGTCGCAGCGACATAACCTCATGCTCGAGTACCGCGTTTTGTCGCGCGGCATACTGATTACCTGCCGCCGCCCAATTTTCACCGAGCATTTTCAACCTGGACTCTGCCGCTTTGGCAGCCTCCATGTCACCGCGGTACGCAGCACTCATGCCGATCACTGCCACCCATTCCGCATGTCGACCCATCCCTGAGTCCGCTGATGGCAGGTCGAGCACTTCCCATTGCCCGGTCTCGATAAGGTGCCTGCCTCGCATGTCGAGATAGCCGTTCAGGACCCTGGGGCTGTCCGGGTTCCGGTCCAGTGCAGCGGCAGCGCGTCCAAGATTCTCCTCCGCATGGA
>CAZVWF010000041.1:0-24532 GCA_964630795.1 uncultured Woeseia sp.
TCGTCAATGCCGGGCGGCGGATGACCGGGGCCCATGCGGCCGTCTTTCAAACGCTGTATATAGTCCTTGTAAGCCCGGATGGCCTGGTAGCCAAAAATCCAGCAGATCGGCAGGTTGGCGTAGATGATCACGCCGAGCCCGATACCGGTCATGTTGTCGAGATCGGCGCTTGTCTTGATGTGGCCGAGGCAGGCAATAAACGTCAATGAGCAGTAGACCAGCCGGTACGGTGTCGCGCTTTTGTTACCCATCATGTACACGGCACCCTGCTCGCCATAGTAGCCCCACGCGATGATCGTAGAGATAGCGAACAGCCAGGATGCAACAGTGATTAGCCACTTGCCGAGTCCTGGCGCGACGGAGTCAAACGCCTTGGCCGTCAATGTGGCACCGACATGATCCTGGTAAAAACCGTCGCCAACGATTTCCGGTCTCTGGTCGGTGACCAGTGGTTGCCAGGTCACGATAAAACCGGCGTCAGTTGCACTGACGATGCCACCTATCCGGTGCACGTTCTGCCCGGTCTCTTCGTTTTCACCTGCCGTGACCACCATCAGCAGCGCTTCCTGGTCCTGCCACTCGCCACCCGGCAGGACGGTTTCGGGATACTGCCAGCCTTCCTCACTTGACACAGGTTGCGGCAAGGGTTCGAAGGCAAAGTCCGGCGCGCGGTTCCAGATACCGGTCGACAGGATAATCAGGGCGGTAAACGTGCAAACGACGATCGTGTCGATGAAAGGCTCCATGCCGCCAACAAGCCCTTCGCGAACAGGCTCGTCCGTTTTCGCGGCGGCGTGCGCAATGGCTGAGGATCCCTGGCCTGCCTCGTTGGAGAAGACGGCGCGTTTCATACCGAAGAGAAACGCCGAGGCGACGGTGCCGCCGACAAATGCGCCCGTTGCCTCGGTTGGCGTGAACGCGGAGACGACAATCAACTTGAGCATCTCGGGCACCTGTCCAATATTGACGAACAGGACGTAGAATCCGGCGATGACGTAAATGAGTACCATGATCGGCACGAGTGTGCCCGTTACGCGACCAATTCGCTTGATGCCACCGATCAGGACCACGCCAATGATCAGCGTCAGGATGACGCCCGTAACCCAGCCAGCCACGCCGAAATATTCGTTGGTGATGTCGGCGACATTCCACGCCTGGAACATGTTGCCGCCAGTGCCGGAAGACATCATCACGCAAAAGGAAAACAGAAATGCGAGCAAGGTGCCGAGCCAGCCGAGTTCGGGTTTTATCTTCTTTAGCGCGCGTCCGGCCACCCACATTGGTCCGCCGTGCGGATTGTCGGGATCGTCCGTATTTCGATACAGCATGGACAGTGTGACTTCGACGAACTTGATCGACATGCCGAGCAAGCCGACGACCCACATCCAGAAGATGGCACCGGGGCCACCCAGCATGATGGCCAGTGCGACGCCGCTGATATTGCCCAGGCCCACCGTGCCGGAAAGTGCGGCGGACAGCGCCTGGAAGTGGTTGATCGCGCCGGGATCGTCCGGATCATCGTAGATGCCGCGAATGACCCTCGGCCCATGGGTGAGTGCCCGGTACTGCAGGAAGCCACTCCAGATCGTGAACAAGACCCCGGTACCGGCAATGATCAGGATCCAGGTTTCGTTCCAGAGAACGGCATTAATTGTCGCGAGCGTCTGGCTCAGTTCGCCCATAATGTCCCCGCTTGCGCGTTTTTCTTATTACCAAGCGTCAATCATCATGGCGGCTGGGCGATGCTCACGCAAGCTGCAAGGCGGGTTTCGGGCTTACGGTAGGCTATTATAGGCCCGTTCACCGGACATCGACGCGATGTCAGCCACGGGGAAGGCGCACAATGAAAAGAATAATGCGCTGGATCGGTGTTGATGCTGATCGTGGGGGCCGGTAACACGGCATAGAGCCAGGAAGCAGCGAGTGCAAAGGCCGATCGATTGCCGGCGACAGCCGCGGCACAGGTTGGCTGGCGGTCGCTCTACGAAACTTTTCGTCTACCGTGACCAGCATGGAGTTCAGATAACAATGTTGAGACGAACGTCGGATATCTTCGTCAAGGTTGCCGAACGGTGGATGCCGGATCCATTGGTCATCGCAATCTTCCTGACCGCCGTCAGCTTCGTCTGTGCATTGCTGTTTACGGATTTCACAGCGATGCAGTCAGTGGATGCCTGGGGAAGCAGCTACTGGGGCCTGCTCCGGTTCACGGCACAGATGATCCTGATTCTCGCACTGGCGCATGTGCTGGCAAATACACGGCCCGTCAACAAGGCTCTCGTTTGGCTCGCCAGCTTCGTGCGCTCCGCCGAGATGGCTTACGTCGGCATCACGATGTTTGCGAGTGGCGCGGCGCTCCTATCCTGGGGCCTCGGCCTTATCCTGCCGGCAGTCCTTTCATTGATCGTTGCCAACAATTGTCGCGAGCGTGGCATCAAGGTGCACTTCCCGTTGCTGGTCGCCTGCGGATACTGCGGCACCCTGGTCGGTATGCAGGGCCTTTCCGCATCGATCCCGCTGGTCCTGAATACGCCGAATCACTTCCTGCAGAATGAGATCGGTCTCATTGGGCTGGATAAGACGATTTTCTCGTGGTGGAGCATGTCCATCGTGCTTGCGATTGCGCTTTTCCTACCGCAGGTCATGCGCAGGCTGGCACCGGACGATGAAGACGTCGTGGAAATTCCCGCCGGCGTACGACCGGCCTCGACCGATCCGGTACCTGCCGAAGCCGCGATAACGCCCTCGCAGAAGCTGGAAAATGCCCGCTGGGTGACGCTGTTGCTGGCGGGATTCGGTGGCATCTATGTCGTTCGCTATTTTGCCGCGGGCGGCGAACTGCAACTCGACAGTCTCAACATGATCTTTGTCGTTCTGGGCCTTGCATTCACCGACTCACCCCGGCACTACATTGAGCTCCTTTGTAATGCGGCGCGGGTGGCCGGCCCGTTCCTGATCCAGTACCCGCTTTACTCCGGGCTGATGGGGTTGATCGCCGACTCTGGCCTGGGTGCATTGATCGTCAGTGGATTCGTCGCGATATCCAGTACGGATACCTTGTCGATCTGGACGTTTTTCAGCGCGGCATTTCTTAACCTGTTTATCCCGTCGGCTGGTGGCCAGTGGGCAGTACAAGGCCCGATTGTGACCGAGGCTGCCATGCAGCTCGGGGCCGACATACCAAGGGTGGCAATGTCCGTGGCGATTGGCGAGGTCTGGACGAACGCGATTCAGCCGTTGTACGCGGTACCGGTGCTGGCGATTGCCGGTCTGCATATTCGCGACATCATGGGGTACTGCGTTGTTGCTTTGCTGGCGATTGCGCCAATCTATCTCGTGGCGCTTGCCTTCTTCTAGAAATCAGGCGGCCTCAAGAATAGCCGTCACCCCCATTCCGCCTGCAGTACAGACGGACACCAGTCCCCGACCTCCGCCGTTATCTTCAAGCAGCTTGGCCATCGTCATGATGACGCGTGCGCCCGTTGCAGCGAAGGGGTGGCCGATCGCCAGGCTGCCGCCTTTGACATTGAGCCTGGCAGGCTCTATCGAGCCAAGAGGTTGCTGGCGACCCAGGCGTTCACGACAGAATTTTTCGGATTGCCATGCCATCAGCGTCGCAATGGTTTGGGCGGCGAAAGCTTCGTGGATTTCATAGAAGTCGAAATCCTGCAGGCCCAGTTTTGCCTCTCGCAGCATTTCTGACACCGCATAGGCGGGTGCCATGAGCAATCCTTCATGGTCGACGAAGTTGACGGCGGCGACTTTTGCGTGGGTCAGGTAGGCCGTGATGGGCAGATTCTTCAATCGTGCCCACTCCTCGGCGGCCAGCAGCACGGCTGCAGCACCATCGGTCAATGGTGTGCTGTTTCCTGCCGTCATCGTGCCCTTGCCACTTTTGGTATCGAAAACGGGCTTCAGCTTTTGCAGCCTTTCGAAGGAGGTGTCGCGGCGAATGTTGTTGTCTTCTTCCGCGCCCTTGAAGGGGATCACCATGTCGTTAAAAAAACCGGCGTCATAAGCCGCCGCCGCTTTCAGGTGGCTGGACAGGGCCAACTGATCCTGGCGCTCACGTGAAACGTCAAAATCCCTGGCTGTGATCTCCATGCTTTCACCCATGGAAAGACCGGTGCGAGGCTCGGTAACGGCGGGAAGTTGCGGCGCCAGGAAGGCGGGACGCAGCTTGAACCAGGGCGCGATCCGTTGCCCGATGGAGCGAGCTCGTGCGCTGGCGAGGATGATTGCACGCAGCTTGTCGTGAAATACGATGGGTGCGTCACTGATCGAATCGGTGCCGCCGCCGATGCCGGCATCGATCTGGCCGAGCGAGATCTTGTTGGCGACATGAATACAGGCCTCAATGCTCGTCCCGCAGGCGCGTTGCATGTCGACGCCCGGCGTGTTCAACGATAGCCCCGAACCCATGACCGACTCACGGGCGAGATTCCAGTCCCTGGAGTGCTTGATGACAGCGCCGAGCGCCACATCGCCGATCGTCTGTCCTTTCAGGTCGAACTTATGAACCAGCCCTTCCAGGGTGGCGGTCATCATTTCCTGGTTCGATGTGTCGGTATAAGTCGAATGCGCACGACAAAACGGAATTCTCGTGCCGCCGACGACAGCCACTCGTCGGGATGTACCGTCATGCAACATTTTGATTTCCCCAAAGCCAGTCGCAACTTTACACCAACGGCAGTCCGATGGTTAATCGTCCGCCAGTAGCTATCGGGATCAAACAGCGGTAAAACGGCAATCGTGTTTACTTCATCGAAAAACAGGATGGTCGAGGCTCGAGCCCTGCTGAAGCTGGCGGGCCCCCTGATTGTCAATAACCTGTCTATTGCGGGCATGCAGTTCGCTGACGCCGTGATGGCGGGCCGGCTCGGTGCGGAGGCCCTGGCGGCTGTCGCTGTCGGTGGCAGCGTCTGGTTCCTTGGCTTCACCGTGTGTCTCGGCCTGATGATGGCGATCTCACCGATCGCGGCACGTCATTACGGCGCCGGGGAGCCGGAACTCATTGGTCGATATACCCGCCAGGGTGTCTGGCTGGCCATCGCATTGGGTTTATCAATATTTACGCTGGCTCAGCTTTTCGTGAGCCCCGTGTTGTCGTTTCTCGGTATCGATGAAGGATTTCGTGACCTGACGATCGGTTACGTGCGCGCGGTCATGTTCGGCGCACCGGCCATCTGCACATTTCTCGCGTTTCGTTTTACGACGGAGGGCATCGGCTTTACCCGGCCCATCATGTTCACGTCATTATTTGCACTGGTCACCAACGTTTTTCTTAACTGGGTGCTCATGTTCGGCAAATTCGGGTTTCCGGCGTATGGTGCGGTCGGTTGCGGCATGGCGAGCGCCATTACGATGTGGCTGATGACGTTCGTGCTGGCTAGCTATGTAGCGATCAAGCCGATATACAAGCCACTGAAAATATTCGATCGAATGGCGCCTGTTCGTATGCCGGTGCTCAAAGAGATCTTCGCACTGGGCACGCCGATCGCAGTGACCATCACCGCGGAAGCCGGTTTGTTCTCGGCGGTGTCCATCCTTGTTGGTACCCGGGGTGCAGACATTACGGCGGCCCATCAGATATCACTCAATTTCGCCGCAACGATGTTCATGATCCCGCTGGCGCTTAGCGCAGCGATAACAGTTCGAATCGGTCACGCGCTGGGATCGGGAAATGCTGCCGCCGCGCGTCTGGGGGGCATGGTTGGTATCCTGATGTGCATCATTTTCATGTCATTCTCGGCGGCTTTCCTGTTGCTGTTCAGGGACCTGGTTGTCGGCATTTACACCAACGACCCATCGGTGACGGAGATTGCGATCAGCCTCTTACTGATGGCCGCCGTTTTTCAAATCGCCGATGGCGTGCAGATCGGCGCTGCGGGTGCGCTGCGCGGGTACAAGGACACCCGTGTACCGATGGTGATCAATACATTTTCATACTGGGTGCTGGGTTTTCCGCTCGCCTACCTGGCGGCGATTACTTTCCAGGCGCCGCCGTCATACATCTGGGCCGGATTTGTGCTGGGCCTGACGGTTGCTGCCGTCTTGCTAACGGCGCGCTTTCATGTGCTCTCGCGGAGAATGTTGCCGCCGCCGGTTGATGCCTGACACAGGGAGCAAGGCCCTGCTCTGACGCCGATGGCATTGAGCACCAGGTTCACCGGCGCCTGAGGGTTCTTCAGGTCTTGCCTTGTCCGAAGGTGGGGGCATCGCCGGCTAAATACGCGTCTTCTTCCGGCGTGTTTTCACGACCAAGGATGGCATTGCGGTGAGGAAACCGGCCGTACTGGCGAACGATGTCCGCATGTAACTCGGCAAACTGGGCGACAGTCTGAAAGGTTTCCCTGTAGGTCGGTGAAACGGCGTCCGCAAGCTTGTTATAGATTTCGCAGGACTTCTCCTGCACTTTGCGAGACTCGGCATGTTGCAGCGGCATATAGAAGAACACCCGCTCGATCGGCGACAAACCCTGGTCCTTCTTTTCTATCGCGCCTTCCACGCACAGCTTCAGCGCCGCATGGTCTTTCTCGAATGCCTCGGCCTTGTTTCTGTAGATATTGCGGCGAAACTGATCGAGGAGGAGGATCAGGGCCAGCCGGCCGTGCGGGTTGCTTGTCCAGTGATCCAGGTGCCCTTCCGAGGCATCGTCCACGTCCTGCGAAAAGTTCCGGGTGATTTCTTCATCAAAAACGGTGTCTCCCCCAAACCAGATGTCCATGCGGCCATCGATCTGCGGGGCGCTCAACTGCTGCTTCTTGAACCAGAACTTGAGGATGGCCTCGATACGCAGTTTGTCGGCATCTGCAATCGCCGCCTTCCCGCCCTCACTCATTAGCATGACCGACATCGGTTTCGTCCTGTTTCATCAAGCCTTTTTGACATTATTTGCCCCGCCCGGTTCAGGTGGGAATGCGAACCGGGACACAGAACCCGGGGTTCGACTGCGCATAGTCTGTTCTATCACTGGGTGCCTGTAATTACCAAACAATGGCAGTATTCAAGGTGCTGAAAGTGGCACCGGAAACTCGAGGACACGGACATCATGCGTGGACTGGCTCTCTCCATTTGCCTGACACTGCTCGCAGCCTGCGGCGGCGAAAGTCGGTCATACTATCCCGAGGATGAGATTCGCGCCTGGGTGGACCGGGGCGAGGCGGCGGCCGAAGCAAAGGATCGCGGTGATCTGCTCGACATGATCTCCCCGGATTACGCTGATGCACGCGGCAACAGTCACGAAGATATCAGCAAAATATTGCGCATCTACTTTTTTCGCCAGAACGCCATCGCTTTGCTGACCAACATCGACAGCATCGCAATGATGGACGATACCGCGGCAATGGTCGATGTAACCGTGGGCATGGCCGGCACCAACAACGGTGCACTCGGCCTGAGCGCCGATGCCTACCGATTCGAGTTTGAGCTGGAGAAGCCTGATGACGAATGGGTACTCATCGGGGCTCGCTGGGGCCAACTGGGTGGCAACCTTCGCTGAACCTGTCGCCAGGGACAGGGTTATCAATATTGCTGTTGCGTCAAAACCAGCATGGGAACTTGCCTTGTGCCTGTTGCTGGCGGTGAAGCATGCGCGTTATTAGCTTTTCCTGACCAGTTTCGCGGGTAACCCACGATTGTATTGACCCGCCGCAGGTTTGAACCCGCGCAACACAAGGCCTCGCGCAGCAAGTCGCGAGCGGATTTCGCGAAAGCCGTATTGCTGGCATATACTTACCGGTTCGGACTGTTCCTTTAACTGTCGACAATCTCCTGCCGGACGGGCCGCTGGCGTCACGTTCGCAGTTCGATGACTGTCAGCTTCAGATAAGTACAGAAGGAGTTGGTCCACCAGGTGCCGGATGGATGATCGGCGCAATCAAAGTTGGTTAATAGGAACTTGCACGAGGTCAGTGCAAGTGTCT
The DNA here is from genome assembly GCA_964630795.1 of uncultured Woeseia sp. GTDB lineage: Bacteria > Pseudomonadota > Gammaproteobacteria > Steroidobacterales > Woeseiaceae > SZUA-117. The sequence goes on from CAZVWF010000041.1 coordinate 7,926, forward strand.
CGGTGTCCATGGCGAAAGTACCTGCAACCGGTTTGTACGACCCGGCGTTCGAAAAGGACAGCTGCGGCTTCGGCCTGATCGCAAATATCGACAACGAACAGAGTCACTTCGTCGTCAAGACCGCGATTGCCGCCCTCGCGCGCCTGACGCATCGGGGTGCCGTTGCTGCCGACGGCAAGACGGGTGACGGTTGCGGCCTGCTGATTCGATTTCCTGACACCTTCTTCCGGGAAATCGGGGCTGAGCTTGGCTACGAGCTGGCAGAGGTGTTCGCGGTTGGTACCGTGTTCCTGAGCCAGGACGAAACAGTCGCCAGAAAAGTTCGCGATGAGATCGACGCAGCGATTCGCGCTTTCGATCTCGAGGTCGCCGGCTGGCGCAAGGTGCCGGTTCGCCCGGAAGTTTGTGGTGAGCTGGCCTTGCGATCGATGCCCGTCATCGAGCAGGTATTCGTCAATGCACCGGCGGGTATGATTCGCGGCACACTCAATCGTGAGTTGTTCAAGGCGCGCCGTCGCGCCGAGAAGCGCTTCGTCACGCATGATCCAACCGCCTATGTCGCAAGTCTTTCGGCGGCGACCGTCAGCTACAAGGGTATGGTAATGCCCGAGGTATTACCTGACTTTTTCTCCGACCTCCGTGATCCGAGGCTCAAGTCTTCGGTCTGCGTTTTTCACCAGCGATTCTCGACCAACACGATGCCCGAGTGGCGACTCGCGCAGCCGTTCCGGTTTCTTGCCCATAACGGCGAGATCAACACGATCCAGGGGAATCGAAACTGGGCGCTGGCGCGTGCCGATAACTTTCGCTCGGAGAGCCTCCCGGATATATCGGATCTCGACCCGATTGTTTCACTGACCGGGTCCGATTCCTCCAGTCTCGACAACATGCTGGAGGTCATGCGCACAGCCGGCATGGGTGTGCTGCAGGCGATGCGAATTCTCATCCCGCCAGCCTGGCAGGCGATGGACACGCTGGATCCGGACGTGCGTGCGTTCTATGAATTTTTCGATTGCCAGATGGAACCCTGGGACGGGCCTGCCGGCATTGTGCTGACCGACGGGCGTTATGCGGCCTGCTGCCTCGACAGAAACGGTCTGCGCCCGGCGCGCTATGTCATCACGAAAGATCGCCACATCACGATTGCATCCGAGATCGGCGTCTATGACTACGATCCTGCCGACGTCGTTGAGAAAGGTCGCCTCGGCCCGGGCGAGATGCTCGCTGTCGATTTACAAAACGGCACACTGCTGTCGAACGACGACATTCACGAGACGCTGAAATCCAGTTATCCGTACAAGCAATGGATGAAGCAGGGCGTTCGCTACCTGGATTCGGAGCTGGTCGACCTGCACATGGCAGCGGAACCCTTCGACGAAGGAACGCTGGCGATTTACCAGAAGATGTTCAACCTGTCCCGCGAGGAACTGTCCGAGATTATCGCCGTGCTTGCGCAGGCAGAGCAGGAAGCCGTGGGTTCAATGGGCGACGACACGCCGATGCCGGTATTGTCGGAAAAAGTCCGCTCTCCGTTTGACTTCTTTCGCCAGCAGTTCGCACAGGTCACTAACCCGCCAATCGACAGCCTGCGCGAACGGATTGTGATGTCCCTGCAAACCAACATTGGCAGGGAAACGAGCCTGTTCGATATCGGGCCGGAGCACGCCAGTCACGTCATCATGAATTCACCGGTGCTGTCGCAACGCAAGTTGCGACAGTTACTTAGCCCGGACATGTTTGGCGACAGTCATGCATTCATTGATCTGAACATGCCGATCGACATGCCGTTGTCCGAAGCACTGGATGCTATTTGTGCACAGGCTGACCAGGCCGTCGCAGACGGGAAACTGATCCTGATGCTCAGCGACCGCTATCTGAAAGAAGATGTGCTGCCGGTGCATGCACTCCTTGCGACGGGCGCCGTGCATCACCACCTGGTGCAACACGGTACACGTTGCGCGATAAATATCGTCGTTGAGACGGGTGTCGCGAGGGATGCGCATCATATCGCCTGCCTGATCGGCTACGGCGCGACCGCCGTCTATCCCTACCTCGCTTATCAAAGTCTGCACGACCTGGCGCAAAGAGGTCGCGCGGACCGCCAGCAGCAACTCGGTCGCAGCTATCGTCGGGGTATTCGCAAAGGCCTGTTCAAGATCATGTCGAAGATGGGCATCTCTTCGATTTCGAGTTATCGCGGCGCGCAGCTTTACGAGATCGTTGGCCTGAATGACGAGATCGTGGAGCGCTGTTTTCGCGGCACAATCAGTCGCATCCAGGGTGCTTCATTCGATGATCTCCACGAGGATCAAAAAGCACTCGCCAGGGACGCCTGGAATCCGCGCGTACCGCCCACTCATGGCGGCTTGCTCAAATATGTGCACGGTGGGGAGTACCACTGCTACAACCCGGACGTCGTTGCCACGCTGCAGGCGGCTGTGCGTTCGGGTGATTTCGCGAAGTACCAGGAGTACGCGGCGCTCGTAAATAACCGGCCGGCCGCGACGCTTCGGGATCTTTTAAAGGTGGGTCGCCACGGTCCGCCGGTACCGCTTGACGAGGTCGAAAGTGCCGAAGACATCATGATGCGCTTTGACAGTGCCGGTATGTCGCTCGGCGCACTGTCGCCGGAGGCCCACGAAGCACTCGCTATTGCAATGAATCGTATAGGTGCGCGTTCAAACTCCGGCGAGGGTGGCGAGGACCCGGCGCGGTACGGTACGGAGCGCGTGTCGAAGATCAAACAGGTCGCGAGCGGACGATTTGGCGTAACGGCTGAGTATCTCGTCAACGCCGAGGTGATTCAGATCAAGATAGCGCAGGGCGCCAAGCCGGGTGAAGGTGGCCAGCTGCCGGGCCACAAGGTCAACGAGATGATCGCGCGATTGCGTTATGCGAAGCCCGGTGTCGGGCTGATTTCTCCGCCGCCGCATCACGACATTTACTCCATTGAGGACCTTGCGCAACTCATCTTCGACCTGAAGCAGGTCAATCCTGAGGCATTGGTATCGGTCAAGCTTGTCGCGGAACCCGGCGTTGGCACGATCGCGGCGGGGGTTGTTAAGGCCTACGCCGACCTGATCACGATATCCGGTTATGACGGTGGTACCGGGGCCAGCCCCTTGAGCTCCGTCAAGTACGCAGGCAGCCCCTGGGAGCTTGGCCTGTCCGAGGCGCACCAGGTCCTGCGTGCGAACGATTTGCGGCACAAGGTTCGATTACAAACGGACGGCGGACTGAAGACCGGGCTCGACGTCATCAAGGCAGCGATGCTGGGGGCGGAAAGTTTCGGTTTCGGGACGGCGCCCATGATTTCGCTGGGCTGCAAGTACCTGCGCATTTGCCATCTCAATAATTGCGCGACCGGCGTTGCGACGCAGAACAATGTGTTGCGGAGCGAGTATTTCATCGGGCTCCCGGACATGGTGATCAACTTCTTCCGTTTTGTCGCTGAAGAAGCACGGTTGCTGATGGCGGATCTCGGCGTGAGAAGCCTGGAAGAGCTGATAGGAAGAACGGACCTGCTGGAACGAATTCCCGGGGAAACGTCGCGCCAACGGAATCTCGACTTGTCGCCCATCATTTCTGATGCTGGCCTCGCCAGGGATGTGCCACAGTTTTGCACGGACCTGCGCAATGAGCCATTCGATGAGGCGAAGCTCGCCCATAGAATTCTCGACACCGTGTTGCCGGTTGTCGAGGCCAGGGAAGGTGGTGAGTTTTCTTTCGAGGTCGCGAATTACGACAGAACGATCGGGGCGATGCTGTCCGGCGAGATTGCCCGTCGCTACGGCAACAATGGCATGGAAGACGCGCCGATCGACCTGAAGCTGAGGGGCACGGCCGGACAGAGCTTTGGTGCCTGGAATGTCACCGGGCTGAACCTCGATCTCGAAGGGGACGCGAACGACTACGTTGGCAAGGGCATGGCCGGTGGTCGCATCACGATTCAGCCGCCGGGAAATTCATCATTCGTCGCAAAAGATACCGTGATCGTCGGCAACACCTGTCTTTACGGTGCCACTGGTGGCGAGTTGTTTGCAGCCGGCCAGGCGGGCGAACGGTTTGCTGTTCGCAACTCCGGCGCACTGGCTGTGGTCGAAGGCGCAGGGGATCATTGCTGCGAATACATGACCGGCGGTGTTGTCACCGTGCTGGGCCGCTGCGGCGTCAATTTTGGCGCTGGAATGACCGGCGGCTTCGCCTACGTGCTCGACCTCGATCGCAATTTCGTGGATCTGTACAACCACGACCTGATAGACATCCACCGCATCAAGCCGGAGAGCATGGAGTCGCACTTGCATCACCTGCGTGCACTCATCAGCCGGCATGTGACGTTGACGGGCAGTCAGTGGGGCGAGGCGATCCTCGACGATTTCCGTACTTACCTGCCGAAGTTCTGGGTCGTTAAGCCGAAGGCGGCCGAGCTGGGCACGCTCATTGAGTCCCTGAGGCAGGCAGCCTGATGGCCAGGCACCCGCTACAGTTTCTCGAGGTTCCGCGGCGAGATCCGATCAAGGCAGTGGCGCAGGTGCGCGTCATGCATATGGGCGAGATTTACGGAAATTACGATGGCGCGGAGGCGGCCAGCCAGGCGGGGCGCTGCATCTCCTGTGGAAACCCTTACTGCGAATGGAAATGCCCCGTGCACAACTACATTCCGGACTGGCTGCGCCTGGTCGAGGAAGGCAAGTTGTTCCAGGCCGCAGAGCTATCGCATCAGACCAATTCGTTGCCCGAGATCTGTGGACGTGTGTGTCCGCAGGACCGATTGTGCGAAGGCGCCTGTACGCTGAACGATGGGTTTGGCGCGGTCAGTATCGGCAATATAGAGAAGTACATAACGGATGAGGCGTACAAGCAGGGCTGGCGTCCGGACATGTCGCACGTCGTCGATAGCGGGAAACGCGTCGGCATCGTCGGTGCGGGTCCTGCCGGCCTGGCCGCCGCGGACGTGCTGGCGAGGAACGGTGTGCGCTCTACCGTGTTCGACAGTTACCCGGAGATCGGCGGTTTGCTGACCTTCGGTATTCCGCCCTTCAAGCTCGAGAAGGAAGTCGTTCGCCGCCGCCGGGAGATTCTCGAGGGAATGGGCGTGACGTTTGTCCTCGATACGACGATTGGTGCCGATAAGTCATTCGATGAATTGCTGAGCGACTTCGATGCTGTGTTTCTCGGCATGGGCACGTACGACAATGTGACCGGCGGGTTTCCCGGTGAGGATCTGCCAGGTGTATACGAGGCTCTGCCCTACCTCGTATCGAGTATCAACCGGGAGATGGAGCTGCCGGACGATAACCCGTGTATCGACTTGCATGGCAAGAACGTCGTCGTGCTGGGCGGCGGCGATACGGGAATGGATTGCAATCGCACGGCGATTCGGCAGGGTGCGTCGAGGGTCACCTGTGCCTATCGACGCGATGAAGAGAATATGCCGGGCTCGCGCCGTGAGGTTGAAAACAGCAAGGAAGAGGACGTTCGTTTTCTGTTCAACCAGCAACCGCTCGAAATCCTGGGTCGCGATCATGTCACGGGCGTGAAGCTGATTGAGACCAGGCTCGGAAACCCGGGCAAGGATGGTCGCAGCCGGCCGGAGCCCATTGCCGGCACTGAACACATCGTTGCCGCTGACGCGGTGGTGATCGCATTCGGGTTCCGTCCTAATCCGCCGACATGGTTCAGCGATGCGAACATCGATATTGCTGATAACGGCCGGGTACGTGTCGACCAGACCACTCGCCTGCCATTTCAGACAACCAACCCGAAAGTGTTCGCGGGCGGTGACATGGTTCGCGGATCAGATCTCGTCGTGACGGCCGTGTTCGAAGGTCGCGAAGCAGCGCAGGGGATTGTGAGTTACCTAGCTATCTGAAGGATCCCGGATACGCACCGGTCAGACCTGATCGAGGAAAGACGCAGAAATTGAGCCCCGGCCGATGCAGCTACTTGCAGCGTACCGTCACGGCGCGATAGGTCGCTTGCGTGAGATCGTTTGGGCGTTCGAATGTATGGTCATCCACGGTGCTTCGTTGGAGGGCGTTCCAGCCTATCTCTTCGAATCGACCGCCGGCACAGCGGCGCCTGGCTTCCGCATAACAGTCTGTCCAGCGGTGCTCGCAACTGATCGAAAAGATTTCACCCGTCAGGACTGTGTCATTGTTTACGTCATAGGTGCTGCATCCAGCCAGCAGAGCGCTTGCGCTGAGCAAGAGCATTGCATTGAGTAGACCGAACGATCTGCGAGACATGGTTTTAATCCTGCGCGTCATAACCGCCACTGAAAAGTCAGTCTAGACCAGAAAGGCCCGCTTCGCACCGGACGAAGCGGAGATGTGACATACCCTGGATGACTATATGAATCATCCATCGCTAATCAGGCGCGCGGCAAGCTGACGGAGAACCTGACGCCGTTATCGGTGTTGTTCGCAGAAATTTCGCCGTTGTGACCTTCGGCAATCAGGCGGGCGATATAAAGCCCCAATCCCAGGTGTTTATTACTGTCGCCCTTGCGTACTGAGACCATCGAGTCGAATAGTTCTGCCTGCAGCTCCACCGGGAGCGGTGCGCCGGGGTTCTCCACGGCCAGCTTTACCGATTTCGTGCCGCTCTCCACCGAAATGCTGATTGCCTCGTCGGTCGTGGTGAAATCGACTGCGTTGTCGACGAGCTTGTCGAGCATCTGGATGATCAGTTCCGGGGCGCCATGCACCTGTGCCTCGTCCGAGCGGTCACTGAATGCAAACTGCCGGGCCGGCCAGGCATCCGCGTAGGCGTCAACGACTGACTTCAACACCCTGCCGGGAATGAAGTTTTCGAGCTCGGCATTTTCGATGAGCTCTTCAGTACGGCTGGCCTCGCTCATGGCACTTAAAATCCTTTGCAGTCGCGCTGTGCCTTCCCTCGCGCGCTCTGTGTACTCCTTCGCGTCCCCGCTCAGATTTTCGTGCTCCAGGTTTTCGAGCGACGAGCGAACGATGGTCAGCGGGGTTCTTAGCTCGTGCGATAACTTGCTGGCGAGTGATTGCAGGTAGTCGTTGTAGATACCCAGTTGCCGCAGCACACTGGAAAAACCTCTCGAAAGATCGCCGATCTCGTCGCCGGCAAGTGCGCTGGGCAGTGCCATACGCAGCTTCTTCTCGTCCAGTGCCTGTTCTGCCGCCTCACTGAGCGTACGAATTCTGATGGACAGCCAGCTTGCATAGCCGAGGAGTACGATGGCAACGGCTACCGTTGAGGTCAAAGTGAGCAACAGGAGCCTCGTTAACGCTTCGTTGGTCTGACTCAGGATGGCGTCAGTGCCGTGCTGCAGGATCAGTACGCCCGTCTGCACCGTGCCCGACCATATGGGTTGCGCGACGGATATCACCGCTCGATCTGTGTCGGGACTTCGGAACCAACGGGCGGTGGGTTCGCCCTGCAGTGCTTCACTGATGTAACTCTGTGATTCACGGCCGCCAGGTGCGGGTTCGGCCAGCAGCGCCTCGGCACCGGGTTCGAGCACCAGCCGGTAAACCAGGCGCATCCAGCCGGACGTGTTGCCGGCATTGGCAGCACCCGAGGATGTGCTGATGCTGCCCGCCTGCGCCACCCGCCAGCCATCGTTGTCCGTAATCATGAGGCGCCAGCCGGGCTGGACGTAGCCCGCGGCGACGCTTTGCAGCACCGGCGAAACTGTCACCACCCGGCCGGGAGTGGCGCCCTCGAAGTTGGTACTCATAATCCCGGCCCGCATGGCATCAGGTGTATTGAAAACCGCAAGTCCCAGGCGACTTCCGAGAATGCCGCGTGGAATCCGCGCTTCGAGCTGGTAGCCATCCGCGGTGTCCTGCCAATGAGCCTCGACACGGATTTCATGGGTGACCGTTCGGCCGTCGTCACGGGTTGCGACGATCCTGCCGGGCGCCTCTGCGACAAAGCGCAGCACTGTGCGATCGCCGTTGTCGGCGATGCTCAGCAATGAAACTTCGTCAGCGATCCGGTCAGGACCCGGCGTATCTGCGTATACAACAGAGGTATCCCTTACACCCACGAACAGGTACAGATACTGACCTTGCTGGCCGAACACATAGCGGATGGGGCCATCGGCGCCGCGGATACCGTTCAGTGCCCTGTCGGGAACGGTCCAGTCGTCGGCATATCCATCAATCAGTGGCGCCGTTCGCAAAGGATGCGCATATAGCCTGTCGCCATCGTTATCCTCGGTGAGCAACTCGTACGGGAACTGCGAAAGAGAATCGGCGATGGCGAGCGCCGTACCACTCAGCATTTGTTGCTGACCTTCGCGAAGCGCAGATTCTGTTTCCCTGACGAACTGGCAGCCGGCCCAGGGCAGGATCAATGTCAGCAGACTGACCAACAGCAACTGACGACGAAGATTCATGGCAAGACCTTAACCGGTCTCCGTCAACCAGCGGTAGCCCATGCCATAGACCGTTTCGATCGAGGAGAAATCGGGGTCAAGGGCGACGAATTTGCGGCGAATGCGTTTGACGTGAGAGGTGATCGTGTTGTCATCTAGCACGGCCTGCGCCGCGTCCATCAACTGCTGGCGGTTTTTGACATGACCCGGGTAACGGGCCAGCGCGTGCACCATCCAGAACTCTGTCAGGGTCAGCGCGACGGGTTGATTCTTCCAGCGCACCGTCATGCGATCGATATCCAGCTCCAGGCTGCCGCGATTGACTCGGTTCTCATCGCTTTGCGGATTCTTCATGATGTCCAATCGCCGGAATAATGCGGCAACCCGCGCCATCAGGTGCGGCAAGCTGATGTCCTTGGTGAGGTAATCGTCTGCGCCGAGGCGAAGACCCGAGACTGCGTCGAATTCGCTGTCCCGGGCAGTCAGAAAAATGATCGGCAAATCGGCCGACCGGCTGCGCAGGGCACGACACAGTTCGAAACCGCCCTCGACGTCGTCTTTCAGGTTGATGTCGATGACGACCAGGTCCGGCAGCCGGGCGTCGAAAGCATCGATCGCAGGTTGCCGGGCCTCATACATCTCCACGGAATAACCTTCGCGGCGAAACGCTGACGCGTAGTTTTCACGAATTGCCTGTTCGTCTTCGACGATTGCGATGCGTTTGGACATAACACTCGAAGGGCCTTGAGCAAGAGCCACAATTTGCCACATTACGCCGGTGTATTGCCACGCCTGTGCCGCTGCATCTGCCGATTGGCCTGCTGAAATACCCGGAATCATAAAAGGGAGGCAGGCATGCGAATACGTTCCAGAAAGCATCGCGACGGCAGGGCGCAAAAGGATCAGGAGACAAAATACAGCAGCAGGAACTGGCACCCGGAACCCGGGCCGGGCTCATTTCGCCGGCTTCGAGCGCGCCTGTGCCGGCAGTCAAAGTGGCGCTGGATGGCCGTCTTCCTGGTGGCCATCTGGGTGCCGAGGGCGCCGGCCGCAGATATCCAGTCGACTGAAGTCCGCCCGGAGCAGGTGCAGAGCGGCACGCTGCTGTTTCGTATGCAGCATGGCTACGAAATAGCGACGCGCATGAGTACAGATATAGACGCCCGAGTCACCGGTCTCGTAGCGCGCGTATCTGTCCGGCAGGCGTTTATGAACAACGGACCGGAATGGGTGGAGGGGGTTTACGTTTTTCCATTGCCCGATGAGGCTGCGGTCGACCACCTGCGTATGACCATCGGCGAACGCATTATTGAAGGCGAGATTCGCGAGAAGGCGCAGGCGAAGAAGCAATACGAGCAGGCGAAAGCCGAGGGCAGGAAGGCCAGCCTCGTCGAGCAAGAGCGCGCCAACCTGTTCACGGCCTCTGTGGCAAATGTCGCGCCCGGTGAGACCGTGATCGTCGAGATCGAGTACCTGCAGACCATTCGGTACGACGAGGGTGCGTTCAGCCTGCGATTCCCGATGACGGTGACACCGCGTTACATTAACGGTCACCCGGTGCCGGATCGAACAGGCTCCGGATGGTCGCCGGACACAACCTGGGTCCCGGACGCATCAAGGATCACGCCGCCCGTGGTCAAACGATCGAAAGACCACAAGGTGACTTTCAATGCGGAGTTGAATGCCGGCGTGCCGCTCGCATTGATAGCGAGTCGTTACCACGTCGTCGATATTTCCAACAACGGTAATCGCTACCACGTCGCCCTCGCCAAAGGGGGTGCGCCGATGGATCACGACGTGGAACTGACGTGGAAGCCCGTCCCCGACAGCGTTGCCCGTGCAATGTTGTTCACAGAGGCGATCGATGGCGACCAGCATGCGTTATTGATGATGCTGCCGCCAGACGATTTTTCCGTGCCGAGGCAACGTGTGCCGCGCGAGTTAATATTCGTGATCGATACGTCGGGTTCGATGCATGGCACATCGATTGACCAGGCGAAGCGCGCACTTAATCTCGCGCTGAGCGGGCTTGCACCAGGCGATCGCTTTAACGTGATCCAGTTCAACTCGACGACCGGAGCCCTGTTTCCAAACAGCGTTGATGCATCGGCGTCCAACATCGCTGTCGCCCGCCGCTACGTGAGCGGTCTGAATGCAGAGGGTGGTACGGAGATGTATCCAGCCTTGGCGCGGGCGCTGATGGCTGCACACTACGAGTCGTACCTGCGCCAGGTCATTTTCATAACGGACGGCAGTGTCGGCAACGAAAGCGCTCTATTTACGCTCATCGAACAACAACTGGGAAACAGTCGCCTGTTTACCGTCGGTATCGGTTCGGCCCCCAATAGCTGGTTCATGCGCAAGGCGGCCGAGGCCGGCCGCGGCACGTTCACGACCATCAGCGCGCTGCATGAAGTCAACGAGAAGATGGAGCGGTTGTTCCGCAAGATCGAGCTGCCACAGGTCACCAACATTGCGGTTCAGTGGCCTGGCAACGTGATTGCCGAAAGCTATCCGGCAACGATTCCGGATCTTTATGCCGGTGAGCCGATCATGGTGCGCGCACGGCTTGCCAGCGGGGTCGCTGCCAACGCTACCGTCGTGATTCGTGGCACATCCGCCGGTGGCTCCTGGGATGCGGAACTCGATTGGGAAACCGGGGAGGCGCGCTCCGGAATCGGTGCCCTGTGGGCGCGCGCCAGGATAGAGGAGCTGATGGATCGGCGGCGTCAAGGTCGTTCCGAGGAGGAAACGCGTGATGCCGTCGTGGCGGTTGCACTGAAGCACCATCTTGTCAGCAGGTTCACAAGCCTTGTTGCTGTCGATAAGGCCCCCGTCCGCCCGGGCAACACCTTGCTGACCCGGGAACAGGTTCCGAATCTCCTGCCATACGGACAAAGCATGGTAGCGATCAGCGGGTTCACGGCGACTGCGACGGATGCCGCTGTCTATCGAATAAACGGTGTCCTCCTGATGCTGGTCGGCTGGCTCTTGTTTATCTATCTGAAGTTCTGGAGGTCGGGCAGTGCAATGCATAAAGACGATTAAGCGCCACCTCGGACGATTGCTCCTGGCTTTGCTGCTTGGTCTCGCTTTCTGGCAATTCGGCCAGGGGGTCTACATCCCCGCCAAGGCCTGGGTGGCGCAGGAACTGATGCACCGCGCATGGCTACGTGCCGGGACCGGAAGTCACAAGCCGGCACCCTGGCCCTGGGCGGATACCTATCCCGTAGCAAGGCTGTCGGCAAAGGGCGGTGACGTCGAGCTGATCGTTCTCGAGGGCGGATCCGGCCGAACGCTGGCTTTCGGTCCCGGACACCTGAGCATCAGTGCACTCCCGGGGCAGTCCGGGAACAGTATCATCGCGGGCCACCGGGATACCCACTTTCGGTTCCTGCAGTTCCTGGCGCTCGGCGACGCGTTGCAGGTCGAACTGCCCGATGGTCGCATGCATGTTTACGAGGTATCGGCGATCGATGTCGTCGATTCCCGTCGCGGCAGCCTGGTTCTCGATACGGGTGACTCGATGCTAAGCCTGGTTACTTGTTACCCGTTTGATGCCATGGAGGCGGGCGGCCCGATGCGCTACGTTGTCTCTGCCCGGCTCGCATCCTGATCGGCAAAGACGCGCAAAATCGCAGCCACGCTGATGGCGTCGGTCATTTCGCCGCGCCCGATCATGGCGACGACGTCTTCAAGGGGTAGCTTGCGAACATCAAGTACCTCCATTTCATCGAAGTTTGTCTCGCCCGCCTTGAGTTGTTCTGCGACAAACACGTAACCGACCTCGTCGGTGATCGAGTTGCTGGTGTGCAGCTTCATCAACTGCTTCATGCTGCCAGCGGTCAGACCGGTTTCTTCCTTGAGTTCGCGGTGCGCTGTTTCGAGCGGCTCCTCGCCTTCTTCCGAAGCGCCCATAGGAACCTCCCATGAGTATTCGCCCAGCGTGTAGCGGTCCTGTCCGACAATCCATGTGTTGCCGTCCGCATCCAGCGGTACGATGCCAATCGCCGTCTTCTTGAAGTGGATGTGGCCATAATCGTTCTCGCCACCGCCCGGATTGATGACGCGATCCTCACGAAGCGTTATCCAGGGATTGTCGTAAACGACTTTGCTGTCGAGCGTCTTCCAGTTCACGCGTTTTCTCCGGCAAGGTCGGGTTCGACCATCAAATTGAATTGTTGCATGTCGCCCTCGGTTCGCTCCTGAATGTTGCCGCCTGTAAAGCGGGACATCAATTCCTTGAATCCCGTAAACATTAATCGGCACCAGGGCGTCCTGCGCGTGTGATCTTCATCGACTGCTTCGAAGCTCTGTACCCATCGGCGCATATTGGCCGGATCGGTAAATGCGTTCCGGACGGTATTTTTGCCGACATTCAATTTCATCCGGCCGTCCTCGTATTGTCACGGCATACATCATAGCGTCCGAGGATCGTGCATTGCACCCGCGTGCACCCTCGTTCATAGTGGCCGGGTCCCGGGAGAATTCCGCCCGTGGCTTCCCGGTCTTCTCACCCGGATTCATTTAATGGCGTCACCACAGGCCCGTCTCACCGAGGGCTCGGTTGGCCGGCATCTCGTTGCGATGACGGTACCCGTGCTCTTCGGCATCTTAACGATGATGCTGCAGTCGTTTATCGATATGTGGTTCATCGGTCGCGTCGGTGACCGTGAGCTGGCGGCATTGAGTTTTACCTTTCCGGTACTGATGGTGGTGACCAGTGTTGCTATCGGTCTCGGGGCGGGTACATCGTCGGTTGTCGCCCGCGCGATCGGCGCGAATAATCATCAGCGCGCCCGACGGCTTGCGACCGACAGCCTGATCCTTTCGTTTGGCATTACGGCCGTGATGTCGCTGATTGGCATCCTCACGATCTGGCCGTTATTTCGTCTGCTTGGTGCGCCGGAGGACATGATCCCCCTGATCGCCGGGTACATGAATATCCTGTACGCGGGGGTACCCTTCGTGGTGGTCGGTATGGTGGCCATGAGCAGCATGCGCGCGACCGGTGATACGCGCCTGCCCAGCATGCTGATGGTGCTGGCTTCCGTCACCAACATCATCCTCGACCCCATTTTTATTTTCGGCGTTGGTCCGATCCCGGCCATGGGCCTGAACGGTGCAGCGATGGCGGGATTGCTGTCACGGTTGTCGATATTCATCGGTGCGGTCTACCTCATGAAGGCGCGGCAGGACCTCGTCACGTTCAACAGGCCGGATCAGCGTGAAATGCTCAGTTCCTGGGGAGACATTCTCCATGTCGGTATTCCGGCGGCGGGCACGAATGCGATTATCCCGGTAGCGACCGGTGTGATCACGGCAATGCTTGCGCAATACGGCCCCGAAACCGTAGCGGGCTTTGGCGTTGCGAGCCGGGTCGAGTCGCTCACGCTCGTGCTGTTTTATGCATTGTCCGCGGTTATCGGCCCATTCGTCGGCCAGAACGTGTCGGCTAATCTCCCCGACCGCATCTACCGGGCGCTGTGGTTTTGCACGGTCTTTTGTGTTGGCTCAGGATTGCTGATTGCTTTGCTGCTTGCCATGTCGGGAGCATTCATACCGGGCCTGTTCAGCGACAATACCGAGGTGACCGGTGTCGCCCGGACTTTCCTGCTGATCGTTCCCATCAGCTACGGCGCTTACGGCATGGTCATGGTCATGAACGCGTCGTTCAACGGTATGGGCAAGCCAATGCCTGCCGTGCATATCAGTGTCGCGCGAATGATCGTTATCTACCTGCCGCTTGCTTATGTGGCGGAGCAGTTTTTCGGTGTTGCCGGTATTTTCGCTGCTTATATGGCGGCGAATATCATTACCGGTGTGATTGCCTACGCATGGGCAAGATCCTCGGTGAAAAATCAGTGCGACATCCATGCCGCGTCCGTGGTACCTGTATCCGACGTTGCCTAGGCGGGGATGGCGACGATCACGCGCGTTCGATAGTAGTAATGCATTCCGATGCCGCGACTGGCGAGGAAAAACGCCAGTGCCAGCCAGAGGCCGTGGTTACCCAGAAAGCTAAAGACATACCACGCCGGCAAGAATACGAGGAATGTCGAGATCAGCATGATATCCCGCATCTCTCGTGCGCGTGTTGCGCCGACAAATACGCCGTCGTAAAGATATGACCAGACAGCAACCATCGGCAGCAGTACCAGCCAGGGCAGATAGGCATCTGCAACGGCAATGACATCGGGCAGGTCGGTGAGCAGGCGCACGATCGGCTTTCCTGCAATGAGAAAAAACAGGCTGAAGAGTGCTGCGACGTAGAGCGACCAGCGCAGCGATAGAGCGACCGCACGCTCCAGCGATACGCGATTCTTGGCCCCAACCGCCTTGCCAACCAGTGCCTCAGCCGCGTGTGCAAACCCGTCGAGTGCAAACGTCATCAGGTGCAGTATATTGATCAGCACGGCATTGGCGGCGAGCACCAGTCCGCCGAGTCGAGCCCCCGCAGCGGTGATGAATGCAAATGTGAACATCAGTGCCATCGTGCGTACCAGCAGGTGCAGATTGACGGCAAAGAAAGCTGTGTATTCTCTCAGCGTCACGAGGTGGGAGAATGCCATTGCGCCACTGTGTCGCCTGAGATGGGCAACGGCGAAGGCAGCACCTACCGCGAGGCCGGTGAATTCCGCGATGACCGAAGCTGCTGCGACACCATCGACTGTCATTCCGAGTCCAAGTACGAACACGAGGTCCAGGACGATATTGGTGATGTTGATCGCGAGTACGATGTAGAGGGGAATGCGTGCATTTTGCAGGCCGATGAACCAGCCGATGAGCGCATAGTTGGCCAGTGTTGCGGGTGCGCTCCAGATGCGGATGTCAAAGTAGACGGCGGCGAAGTGAGCGATATCCTGCTCCGGGCCGAGCATGCGCATGGCTAACGCTGCGATCGGTACCTGCAACAGGATCAGTAGTGCTGCGATGGCGAGCGACACGATCAGCGCCTGGCCGAGCGCGACTTTCAGGCCCTCTCCGTCACTGGCGCCAAACCTCTGCGCCGTAATGCCGGTCGTCCCCATGCGCAGGAAATTAAATCCGGCATACAGGAAGCCGAAGATCGTCGAACCGATTGCGACAGCACCGAGATAGACGGCATCTTCGAGATGCCCGGTCACGCCGGTGTCCACCATGCCAAGGAGTGGCACGGAGACATTGGACAGGATCATCGGCGCGGCGATGCGCCAGATTTCGCGATTGTCCGGAAGCGAATCAGAAGGCATTGACGCCGGTCAGTTCCTTACCGACGACGAGTTGATGGACAGTTTCCGTTCCCTCATAGGTAATCACGCTTTCGAGATTCAGCATGTGGCGCACCGGCACATACTCCGCGCTGATCCCGGCGCCACCAAGGATGTCGCGGGCGTCGCGTGCAATGTCGAGTGCCGCTCGGCAGTTGTTCCACTTGGCGACCGATACCTGGGTGGGCGTCATGCGCCCCTGGTCTTTCAGCCTGCCGAGTTGTAACGACAGCATCTGGCTCGTCGTGATGCGGCGGGACATGTCCGCCAGCCGCTGCTGAATGGACTGGTTGTGTGACAGCGGCTTGTTGAAAAGAATTCGTTCCTGCGTGTAGTTGATGGCTTCACTGAGACAGGCCTGCGCAGCGCCGATGACGCCCCAGGAAATCCCGTAGCGGGCCTGGGTAAGACAACTCAACGGCCCCTTTAGTCCGACTATGCCGGGTAGAACATTAGCGTCCGGAACACGGACATTGTCGAAGAACAAACCGGATGTGACGGAGGCACGCAGCGAGAACTTGTTCTCGATTTCCTGCGCCGTGAACCCGGGTGTGTCCGTTTCCACGAGGAAGCCGCGGACGCCTTCCTCGGTCATCGCCCAGACGACGGCCACATCGGCGATGTTGCCGTTAGTGATCCACATCTTCGAACCGTTGATGATCCAGTCGTCCCCGTCTCGCTTCGCGTGCGTTTTCATGTTGCTCGGATCAGAACCGCCTTGTGGCTCTGTCAGCCCGAAGCAACCAATGGCCTCACCTTTCGCCAATGCGGGCAGCCAGCGTTGCTTTTGTTCCTCTGAGCCGTAGGCGTGAATCGGGAACATCACGAGGCTGGATTGCACCGAGACGAAACTGCGAATTCCGCTGTCGCCCCGTTCCAGTTCCTGGCAGATGAGTCCGTAGCAAATCGCATTCAGCCCGGCGCAGTCATACCCTTCGAGGGAACTGCCGAGCAGTCCCAGTGCAGCGACCTCGGATACGAGTTCCTTCGGAAAGGTA
>CAZVWF010000042.1:0-24305 GCA_964630795.1 uncultured Woeseia sp.
CCATAGCGCGGCTGTGCGTCCTGCCCGCCAAGCCTGACACGACCGAGACGCGACCAGGCTACGTAGAAGCAAAATATGACCAGTACATTAGCAACGATCATGAAGAACCAGTCGAAAGTGACCGTAATCCATGCCCGGACATCGGCGAACAAAACGGCAGCCTGCTCGAGAAAAAGCAACGTGCCTAGTACGACCGTCACGGCCAGTACTGCTGACACCACGAAGACCGGATTATGGACGTCGAGACCCATCACCTGGATGTTGTGTTCGCCGACCTCGTGGCCGATGTCCGTATTCGCGTCCTGCGTTGTGTCGTCGTTACTCAACGTCTGCTCCCCGGTATCCCGTTCCCGCCGTCAGCGTCACCATTATCGATGGCACTACGCCCACTAATGAGTTCTGTAGTGTCACTGCGACAGTAAGATGAATGACTATCTTTTTCTTGTTTGTCGCAAAGTTTACCAGCAATGATCCGGTCACCTGCGCATCGCGCCCTCATTCGAGGCCATATTCACCGCGCACGTGGTCACCCAGCGCCGCTTTGAGTGGATCGAGCCATTGTTCGAAATGCTGCCATTGCTGCAGGCCGGTCGTGTATATCGGCTGGCGCACCTGCTCCGAGCTTGGCGTACGAACCGAGCGCTCCGTCTTGTGAAATTCGAGACACGCCTCCTCGAATGGAAGGCCGCAAAACTCGAGCATGCGGCGCACCTCGGCCTCCAGGTCGGCAACAACGTCCTCGTGCATCACCCGCAATACGAAGCCGGGCAATACCTGCTCCCAGTGTGCCATCAACTCAACGTAGTCCCGGTAGTACTGGCCCGCATCAGCGATGTTGTAGGTGAACTCCTGGCCCTCCGCGAACAACTGCTTGAAGGCCGAGAAGCAACAGGCCATGGGGTGCCGGCGCGCATCGATGATTTTCGCGTTTGGCAGGATCATCCGGATCAGGCCGATGTGGCGAAAGTTGTTCGGCATCTTGTCGATGAAAAACGGTGCGCCTGCACGATGGATCATCGTGTCGCGGATGAATGCCTCACCGAACTCACGAAACTCGTCCTGGTCTATAATCTCCAGCACCTGCGGATAACCGCCGGTTTCACCTTCACGTCCGCGACGGCGCAAGCGTTGCGAGAGCGACAGGATATTGGGTAATTCCAGCGTCCCGTCAACCATCGAATGCGATGAAAGAATTTGTTCAAGCAAAGTGGAGCCAGCGCGAGGCAGACCGACGATAAAAATCGGATCAGGCGCGCTGTGCCCCCACTCCTCGCGGCTGCCGAAGAAACCGGCAGTACAGACTTCCTGTTGTGCGCGCAGATCCTCAGTCATCATGTCCGCGTCATATCGACTCTGTGCTTTCTTGAGCTGGTTTCCCTTCTCGTAATAGTGAAACGACTGTTCGTAGTCCGCCCTGTCTTCGTGCGCTTTGCCTAACGCAAAGTAGAGATTGACACGATCGAGATGTGAGAGGTTGCTGTCGCCCTCTCGCGCACACATCGTTGCGATTTCATCTTCGCTGAACTCGTAGACTTTGAGATTGGCCAGCGAATACCATGCCTCTCCGTAACCGGGCTGGCTCTGCAGCGCTGCACGGTAGCTGGTGACGGCATCGTCATAATTGCCGGAAGTCTTCAGGGCGTGGCCCTTCGACGTCAACGTGATCGGATCACCGGGAATCTTCTCCAGCACGCCATCAAATGCTGCGATCGCACCGTCGAAGTCGCCGGTCTGCATGCTCTCGATGGCATACAGGGACTGAAACTGCGGATTGTCGGGCGCCTGCTCCAGCAGCAGTTTCGCTTGCGCCAGCGCGTCAGAAAATTTCTGCCGCTTGCGCAGAACATGGATGTAGTCGATACGCAAGGGGATGTCATTCGGGGCAATTTTAACGGCATTCTCCAGAAGGAACTCGGCATCGTCCAACACGCCCAGCCGTTTACCGATTTCGGCGAGCTGGCGCATCCCCTCAACATGATGCGGCACTTTTTGCAAAAATTGCCGGCAGATATCCTCAGCCTTGAGCAAACGGCCCTGGGCAATCAGGTCGATTACAGCCACCACTGGTTTCGGCGTCGCCTGCAGTCGTTCGAGCTGTGCCTGCACCCAGACGGCGCGGTGATCCTGGCCCTTGGCACGCAGAATATCGAGCTGTCCGCGCCAACTGGCCTCCAGCGCCGGGTTGACCGCACAGGCCCTGGCGTAAGCCCGCAGCGCATCATCCGGCTTGCCCCAATCCCGGTACGTATGGCCCTCCTCCTGGTGGGCGCGACTGTGATCCGGCGCTAGGGTTTTCAGTTTGTCCAGCGTAACCTGCGCCTGCTCGAACCGGCGCAGGTAGCGGCAACAGACCGCACGCATGTAAAGCGCCTCCCGGTGGTCGGGATCGGATTGCAGTACGGTATCCAAGTCGCCGAGCGCATCAGCAAAGCGCTTGCCGACGATCTTCTCCTGGATGGCTGCCAGATCAATTGACGGTCCGTTTGCTTGCAATGTGCCTGCCCTCTAACGAACTGCGCCCCCGTGGTGGGGGCGCAGAATCGCATATCTTAAGGAGATCCGGCGCTGGTCAGAACCTGAAGCCCGCGCGAACGCCGATCGTCAGCGGCCGCGCATAAGTGACCGCGGTGCGGTCAAACACGAAGTTTCGCGCAACCTCGGCTCGCTCGTCAGTCAGGTTATTGATGAACAGTTCAGCGTTCCAGGAATCACCCGTCAAACCGGCACTGACATTCAACATGGTCCAACCGTCGATTCGGTCCCGGTTGATCGTGATGACGTCACTGTAGGATTCGGATGACCAGGAGATGCTCGGCATCACGTGCGCCATAAGACCGGAATTACCGAAGTCCCATTCGTAGCGCGCCCGCAGCGTGCCCTGGAAATCCGGAGCGAACGCCAGTTCGTCACCCGCCCGAACGTCGTTGGTCGGCGTCAGGACTTCCGTGATCTCGGAACTCAGGAACGAGAACGCACCGGAAACTGTGAGCCTGTCCGAAAACTCCGGCAACCAGATGAAGTCGCCCTCGAGACCGGAGACCTCTGCATTGGCCGCATTGTCCGAGAAGAACAGGTTGGTGATGCTGGTATCAAAGATCGTCGTTTGCAGATTTTGGATGTCGACGAAGAACAAAGCTGCGTTGAGCTGGAATGTTCCGTTGGCAAAGGTCGACTTGGTACCCAACTCGAAATTGGTCACGTCGTCAGTATCCAGCGCATACGGCACTGTAAACGTTCCACTCGGGTTCGAATTGCCACCGGGTCGATTGAGCAGACCAGCGCGGAAACCTTCGGAAATTGTGCCGTACCACATCTGGTCGCCGGTAGGTCGCCAGGCAGCCGTGACCTTGAAGATCGCACCGTCAGTCGCGGCCTTGTCCGGCGCGCCGACCGAATTATTCGGTGCAAACTGAGCCGAAATATTGGTGCCGAAGGCCTGCGCATCCGCAGATGCCCCAAAATTAAAGAACGAACTATTGGCACTACCGTGGAGATCGACTTCGATGTCATACCACCGGGCGCCGACTGTAACCGCAAACTGATCCGTAAAGTCGTAACTCAATTCACCGAAAACACCGAACTGCTGATCCGTCCTCAAAATGTCGTTGCGGAAAATAACATCCGATGGGAACGGGCCAGGATCGGAAAAATAACCGGGCGCTGCGTTGCCGACCAGACCAGTTACCGCCGTATTGGTCAGCGGGTAGTTTGGCCCGAATCCGAGAACGCGACCGCCCTGCCCATCATTTACCCAGGATGTCGCAAAAACAGAACCCGGATAGGTAAAGTCGTTAACCTCCCTGAGCTCCATATCCTGGTAAAAAGCACCAGCCGTCAAGCGCAGCGCTTTCGTCTGGTCCGTGGTGATGCGGAACTCATGCGTGATCGACTCGAGGTCGTTCCGGCTGTCGACGAACAGGTTCGGCGGCTGACAGGTGCCGTCCGGTTTGCCCGTCGGGCTAAAACCCGTATAGGTGACGTAGTAGTCGCAGATGTAATAAGGCAGGTACTGACCAACGAAAAGGTAATCCGTGTAGTCGACGATCTGATCCGTGTCGCGATCGGTGAATGCGCCGGTGTAGAGTAACTCCAGCTCACCGACAGCGAGGGTGGCGGTCCATGCCGTGTTGCCAAAACCGTCCTCTATACGATCCGGGCTGAATCGCTCGACGGCGAGGTCGCCCACGGACGGGTCAGAGAAGAACACACCGTCCGACTCGAGGGTCTGTTGCGTATGCTGCAGATCGAAGCGCAACTGGTCGCTGAGGTCCCAGCGGAAGCTCACCCGACCACCGGTGTAGGTGGCGTCATTGAAATCCTCTTCGACCAGTGACGCATTATCGGCGGTCAGGAAGTTGACGGCACTTATGTCCGCGTCCCACTGTTTACCGGCACGATCCTCACTTACAGGCACGCCATTGAGCCGAATCGCGCCTTCCGGACGGAAGCGTGCACTCTGGCTTGCGTCGCGGACGCCGGCCACATTATCGATCCAGCCGCCCTGGGAGTCGTTATAGAAGACGCCACGCATCGCAAACGTGTCGGAGACGGGAATGTTCAGCATGACCTCAATATTTGTGCCCAACCCACCATCAGTGACCGTGTTGGCGCCGACGTTAACGTTGCCGTAGAAGGCATCAAAATCGGGTTTGTTCGTAATCAGGCGGACATTGCCTGCCTGCGAACTGGAGCCGAAAAGCGTGCCCTGTGGACCGGACAGCACCTCGATGCGCTGCAGGTCAGCGGCATACACGTCGAGATTACGTCCCGGCTGCGCCAGCGGTTGCTCATCGAGATAGAACGCAACGTTAGGCGACAGCCCGGCAACACCAGCAGTCGTCAGGTTTGGCGTCGTCGACGCGATACCACGAATGTAGATCGTGTTCTGTCCCGGACCGCTGCCGCCTGCCGTCACCGACGGCAGTTGCATGACATAGTCGGAGAAGTTCGCGATACCCAACTCGTCAATCGCATCGCCGGTCAAAGCTGTGACGGCGATCGGTACGTCCTGCAGTGACTCTTCTACCTTGGTAGCGGTCACCGTTATTTCTTCGATCTGGCGGCTGCCTTCCTGGGCCTGCGCGGCGCTACCGATGACGCCGGCTGACAGGGCAAACAAAACTGCCTGATTGACTTTACTTCTTTGATACATGTGTTCCCCCAAAGATTGATATCGATCGTGACCTGGTTGCGCGACAACGCGGCGCGGACAGAACATTCCGGCCGACGACCATGCCAAGCATCACGTTTGTTGCCGTTGAAATGAACCTACCGGAACGGACCAAGCTTGAATAGTCCATTTGCGACTTTCTCTTTATCTTCAGCGACATAGAATACCTATATATGTCACAATTTGAAACACCGGCCACATTTTTACGGCCGAACCCCTCGAGATTACCGTGCGCCGCCCGAGAAGTCGCTTCTGGTCAGGCAGATGTCGCTCGCAACAATGCAGCGGGCCTGCAACTGACAGAAACTCACATGCTGGAAGATCGACGGCGCGCCGGGCCAATTATCAACCAATCGCTATCAAGCGGTCATTTTAAGGGGAGTTTTCTTGAGCAGCAGGCCCAGAAGAAAAGGACGGGGTGCCGGCCGCGAGGCCAAGCGCGCGGCCAGGCTGGCTGCGCCGGTAGCGGCGGCCGCCTACATCGACCGCAAGATTCCCTACTTTGGTGTCCTGAATGACGAGGCCCTCGAGACCATCGAGCACAACGCCGAGACGGTCCTCGAGGAAATCGGTATCGAGTTTCGGGATTTCCCGGAAGCGCTCGAATTGTGGCGTAACGCTGGTGCAGATATTGACGGTGAACGCGTCCGCTTCCCCCGCGGTCTGTGCCGATCCATTATCCAGGCATCGGCGCCGTCAGAATACACCCAGCATGCACGGAACCCCGAACGCAATGTCGTGATCGGCGGTGACCGGACCGTGCTGGTGCCGGCTTACGGCTCGCCGTTCGTGCGCGATCTCGACAATGGACGGCGCTACGCAACCCTCGAAGACTTCCAAAATTTCGTCAAGCTCGCCTACATGAGCCCGGGTATGCACCACTCGGGCGGCACGGTCTGTGAGCCGGTGGATATCCCGGTCAACAAGCGTCACTTCGACATGGTCTACAGTCATATCAAGTACAGCGACAAGCCGTTCATGGGGTCGGTGACCCACCCGGAGCGGGCCGAGGATTCGATCGCGATGGCCAAGATCGTCTTCGGCGACGACTTCGTCGAAGAAAACACGGTCATGACCAGCTTGATCAATGCCAACTCGCCGATGACCTTCGATGCGACCATGCTTGGTGCGGCGACGGTTTATGCGCGGCATAACCAGGCGACGATGATCTCACCGTTCCTGCTGGCCGGCGCGATGTCGCCGGTCTCGGTCGCAGGTACCGTGACACAAATCCTCGCCGAAGCGCTGGCAGGCATCGCCTATGTGCAGCTTGTGCGGCCGGGCGCGCCGGTGATCTTCGGCACCTTCGCAGCA
The DNA here is from genome assembly GCA_964630795.1 of uncultured Woeseia sp. Lineage (GTDB taxonomy): Bacteria > Pseudomonadota > Gammaproteobacteria > Steroidobacterales > Woeseiaceae > SZUA-117. The sequence continues at coordinate 6,485 of CAZVWF010000042.1, forward strand.
GCAGTTTCGATGCAGTCGGGCGCACCGACCTTTGGCACGCCCGAACCCAGCCTGATTCTCTATGCTGCAGGACAACTCGCGCGGCGCCTGGGATTGCCTTTTCGCAGCGGCGGTGGCCTGTGCGGCTCGAAAATCCCGGATGCACAGGCGGCTTACGAGTCAGCCAACACCCTGCAGACTTCGGCGCTTGCCGGCGTTAACTTCATGCTGCACACCGCAGGCTGGCTGGAGGGTGGCCTCGCCATGGGATACGAGAAGTTCATCATGGATGCCGATCAGGCGGAGATGATTGCGGCCCTGCTAAAGGGGGTCGATATGAGCGAGGATGGGCAGGCGATGGATGCCCTTCGTGAGGTCGGGCCCGGCGCGCACTTCCTCGGCTCCGCCCATACCCAGGCGCACTTCGAAACGGCTTTCTATCGTTCACGTATTGCGGACAACAACAGTTTCGAACAATGGGAAACCGATGGCTCCCTGGATGCAGCGCAGCGCGCCAATGGGCTATGGAAGCAGATGCTCAATGACTACGAAGCGCCGACGCTCGATCCGGCGATCGACGAAGCTTTGCTTACTTATATGAACCAGCGAAAATCTGATTTTCCCGATCAAGACTACTAGGCAGCCGGATCATGAGTCAGAAAGTCAGCTTCACCGCCATGGAGCATGGCAGCCAGGAGGATTACGACCTCATAATGGCCGACGAAGAATCCAAGGCCGGGCAACTCGCCGATCGCGTCCTCGACTGGCTGCGCCAGCTTGACGGTGAATCCCCGTATCAGATCTCGCGGCTGGGCCACAGCCTGCAGACGGCGACCCGCGCGGAGCGGGATGGCGCCGATGATGAGACCATCATCTGTGCATTACTGCACGACATCGGTGATGTGCTCGGGCCGGCCAATCATTCCGAAGTCGCCGCGGCACTGCTCGCGCCGTACGTCAGCGAGAAGAACCACTGGGTTATCAAGCACCACGGCATATTCCAGGGCTATTACTGGTTTCACTTCATCGGCGGCGACCGCGATGCACGCGAACGCTATCGCGATCACGAGCACTACCAGGCCTGTGTCGATTTCTGCGCCAATTGGGACCAACTGTCGTTCGATCCGGGCTACGACACGCTCCCGTTGGAGTACTTCGAACCGAAAGTCCGGGCGCTGTTCGCGAGGGAGTCCCGACCGTTCTTCTGACGAAGTCCGGGACAGGAACATACGTGTATTCAGGCATTGGTCGCTGAGGACGTATCGGCTACATTAGCCGACCGGTGCTGACCACACCCCACATTTAAAGAGTTACCAGTATGGCAAATGACGGAATCAAATCGCATGCACGCGTTGCAGTCATCGGCGGCGGCGTCGTGGGCGTCAGTGCGCTCTATCACCTCGCCAAAAGGGCTGGGGGAATGACGTGGTCCTGTTCGAGAAAGCGGAGCTGACATCCGGCTCGACCTGGCATGCTGCGGGACTGCTGCCGCTTTTTAATATGAGTTACAGCGTCGGCCAGGTGCACAAGTATTCGGTCAATCTTTACGGAGCACTCGAGGAGGAAACCGGACAACCGGTCGGCTTCGCTCGGGTTGGCAACCTGCGGCTCGCCATGAACGACGACCGGATGGATGAGTACTACCAGTACGCGGCCACCGCCAAGACGATCGGTATCGACGTTCGCTTCCTGGCGCCAAAGGACATTCTCGAACTTTGGCCGATGTGTAACATCGACGGCCTGGTCGGCGGCATCTTCCATCCGGACGACGGCTACATTCAGCCCGCAGACCTTACCCAGGCGCTGGCGAAGGGCGCGCGCAACCGCGGCGCCACCATTTACCGCAACACGCACGTGCTGAACATCGAACAAACCTCGTCCGGTGCGTGGCTCGTCCAGACCGACAAGGGCGACATCACGGCAGAACACGTCATCAGCGCCACCGGCAATTACGCGCGGAAGACCGGCGAGATGATCGGCCTCGATATCCCGGTGATTCCGGTCGAGCATCAATACATCGTTACCGAACCACACCCGGAACTCGTCAAACGCCGCGAGGCGGGTGCTCCCGAGATGGGCGTCCTGCGCGAGTCCGACGGCTCATGGTATCTGCGCGAAGAGAACGGCGGCTTCATTCTCGGACCTTACGAGCATGGCGCGCCTGCCTGCTACGTGGACGGCCCGGACCCTCGCGCAGAGTACGAGCTGTTCCAGGAAGACATCGAACGACTCGCGCCGCATATCGAAGCGGCGATGAATCGTGTACCGGCCTTTGCGGAGGTGGGTATCAAGCAATGCTACAACGGGGCGATCGCTTACACGCCGGACGGCAACCCGATCATCGGACCTGCCTGGGACGTCGACAATTTCTGGTTGAACGAAGGCCACAGTTTCGGCATTACCGCGGCCGGTGGCGCGGGCTGGCAGCTTGCGGAATGGATCGTTGAAGGCGAGCCCACGATCGACATGCTCGGCGTCGAACCCAGGCGGTTCGGTGACTATGCGACGAAGGAATACCTGGTCGAGAAGAATGAAGAGGCGTATGCACACGTATTCGTCATTCATTATCCCGATGAAGAACGGCCGGCGGCCCGCCCGCTGCGTACGGCGCCCTGCTACGAGCGCATGAAAGACCTCGGCGCCGTATTCGGCCAGAGATTCGGCTGGGAACGGCCTAACTTCTTTGCGACCGACGGTATGCCGCAGGAGGACGACTGGTCGTTTCGCCGCTCGAGGTGGTTTGAAGCGGTTCGCAAGGAAGTCGCCAACACGACAGAAAACGTCGGCCTGCTCGACATGACCTCCTTTGCCAAATGTCGCATTACAGGTCCCGGCGCTGCCAAATTCCTCGACGGATTTGTCGCCAACAGCCTGCCGGGGAAAGATGGCGGCCTGGTGCTCGCTCACGCGCTGAACCAGAACGGCGGCATTCATTCCGAATTCACGATCCGGAGAGAATCCACGGATTCCTATTACCTGGTCTCCGCCGGTGCATTGCAACGCCTGGATCATGACTATCTCAGGAAACACATGCCGGATGACGGTTCGGTGCAGTTTGAGAACCTGACCGACGCCATCGGCGTCCTGGTCGTGGCCGGGCCGAAGTCGCGTCAGCTGCTGGAACGGGTGACTGACGCCGACCTGTCGAACGACGCTTTCCGCTGGCTGACGGCGCAGGACATCGTCATTGCCGGGGCCGAAGTCAACGCGATGCGGGTCAATTACGTCGGCGAGCTTGGCTGGGAACTGCATCATGCAATGGAAGACCAGAATCAGATTTTCGATGCGCTCATGGAAGCTGGAGCGGACCTGGGCCTGAAGCCATTTGGCATACGGGCAATGGACTCGATGCGCTACGAAAAGTCCTATCGCATGGTAGGCACGGAGCTTTCCATCGAGTATTCAGCCTACGAATCTGCAATGGACCGGTTCATCAAGCCTGATAAAGGCGATTTCCTTGGCAGGGAGGCGTTGCTTGCCTGGCAGGAACGCGGCCACGACAACATGCTGGTGACGCTTGAAGTCGCAGGCGTCGAGGATGCCGATGCGCTCGGCAACAATGCCCTGACCAAAGATGGCGAGCTCGTCGGCAGGGCAACCGGTGGCAATTACGGTTTCCGTATCGGCAAGTCACTGGCGCTCGGCATGGTGCGGCCAGACCTCGCCGAACCCGGTACTACCCTGGAAATCGACATCCTGGGTAAGAACTACCCGGCGACAGTCACAATTGAAAGTCCGTTCGACCCGAATCAGGAGCGGCTAAGAGATGTCAATGGCGCAAACGGATAACAAAACGGGCGGCTGCCTTTGCGGTGCTATCCGTTACGAGATCGACGGACCGCTGAAGAAAGTCGTGTACTGCCATTGCGAGCAGTGCCGGAAGTCCAACGGGCATTTCGTCGCGGCGACGTCGGTTGCCCACGAATACCTGCATATTGAGGGAGACTCGAACCTGACCTGGTTCCAGTCTTCCGATATAGCGAGACGCGGTTTTTGCAACGTCTGTGGCTCGAGTCTTTTCTGGGAACCGTCCCACGGCAAGTACATGGGCGTCTGGGCGGGCACGATCGATGCACCGACAGGGCTGACCAGTCACGAGCATATCTATGTCGATGACGCGTCGGACTACTATGAACTGACCGACGGCCTGCCGCAGTTTCCGCAGGATCACCCGGATCTGTGGGAAGACAACTGAGGATGAAATATTCAGCGCTCAACCTCGTCCGCAATGCTTTCAGTCATAACAGGAACTGGAAGGAAGCCTGGCGCAGTCCTGAACCGAAGAAGGAATACGATGTCATCATCGTTGGCGGCGGCGGTCACGGTCTTGCCACAGCATATTACCTGGCGAGTGAACACAACGTGGGCAACATCGCCGTCCTCGAGAAGGGCTGGATTGGCGGCGGTAATACAGGACGCAACACCACCATCGTTCGCTCTAACTACCTGTGGACCGAAGCGTCGCTGTTGTACGAAAAGTCGATGCAACTGTGGGAAGGACTCAGCCAGGACCTCAACTACAACGTCATGTTCAGCCAGCGCGGCGTCTACAATCTCGGCCACACGCTGCAGGACATGCGCGACATCGAACGTCGCGTGAACGCCAACCGCCTGAACGGTATCGATGCTGAAGTCGTTACCGCAAAACAAATCAAGCAAGACATCCCGCTGATCAATACGTCGCCGGACGCGCGCTACCCGATCCTGGGCGCATCGCTGCAGCCGCGCGCCGGTGTCGCGCGTCACGATGCCGTAGCATGGGGATTCGCGCGCGCTGCTGACCAACTGGGCGTCGATATCATCGAACAATGCGAGGTCACCGGGGTCAATCGTAACGGCAGCAGGGTGACCGGCGTCGAGACGACCCGCGGCACGATCAACTCGAAGAAAGTCGGCGTCGTTGTCGCCGGTAATGCGAGCGTGGTCGCATCGATGGCCGGACTGCGGCTGCCCGTCGAAAGCCACCCGTTGCAGGCCTATGTGTCGGAGCCATTGAAGCCGGTGCTCGATACGGTTGTCATGTCGAACGCCGTGCACGGCTATGTCAGTCAGTCTGACAAGGGGGAGCTCGTCATCGGCGCGGGCATTGATGCCTACAACGGCTATGGTCAGCGCGGCAGCTTCCCGACCATCGAGCATGCCATGCAGGCAATCCTCGAATTGTTCCCGATGTTCAGTCGCGTACGCATGCTCAGGATGTGGGGTGGCATCGTCGACGTCTGCCCGGATGCCTGTCCGATCATCAGCAAGACACCCGTTGACGGTCTCTACTTCAATTGCGGCTGGGGTACCGGCGGATTCAAGGCCACCCCCGGGTCCGGATGGGTGTTCGCACATACGATCGCAGAGGACCGGCCGCACGAATTGAATCAACCGTTCAACCTGCAGCGATTCGAAACCGGTGCCCTGATCGACGAGCACGGCGCAGCCGCGGTGGCCCACTGATGTTCCTGATCGAATGCCCCTGGTGTGGCGAGCGCGCCGAGACCGAATTCAGCTACGGCGGCGAAGGCGGCATCACGCGCCCCGCCGAGCCTGACAAGCTGAGCGATGCCGAGTGGGCGGACTACCTGTTCATGCGCACCAATCCCCGGGGGGCGCACCAGGAACTATGGAATCATGCACAGGGGTGCCGGCGCTGGTTCGGAGTCGAACGCGACACGGTGACCTACCACATCTCGCGGAGCTACATGCTCGGCGATGACGTAAAGGACTGACGGGCGCGCATGCAGGTCAATCGACTCGACAAAGGTGGGCGTATCGATCGCTCGAAGCCTCTCAAGTTTCGCTTCAACGGCAAGTCCTATGAGGGCTATACCGGCGATACACTGGCGTCCGCCCTGCTCGCCAACAACGTGTCACTGGTCAATCGCAGTTTCAAACTGCATCGGCCGCGCGGCATCATAGGCAGCGGTGCCGAAGAACCTAACGCCATTCTGCAGGTTGGCAAAGGCGCGCATACACTGCCCAATCGCCGCGCGACGCAAGTTGTGCTGCGGGAAGGCCTGGTCGCGCGTTCGACGAAAGGCTGGCCGGGTGTCCGCTTCGATATTGGCGCAATCAATGACGTTTTTTCGAGGCTGTTCAGCGCCGGTTTCTACTACAAGACCTTTATGTTTCCGCAGTCTTTGTGGAACTTTTACGAGGACATCATTCGTGGCTCCGCGGGCTTCGCGAAGGCGCCGAAGAAGCCGGACCCTGACCGCTACGAACACATCAATGCACACTGTGACGTACTGGTCGCCGGTGCCGGTCCTGCCGGTTTGATGGCAGCACTGGCTGCAGCACGTTCCGGGGCGAGGGTCATCCTGGCAGACGAAGGTACCGAGGCCGGCGGCGCATTGCTTCGCAGCGACGAAATCATTGACGGCAGGCCAGCTACCAACTGGGTTGAAACCATAGTGACCGAACTCAGGGGCTATGAAGACGTCACGGTTCTGAAGAACAGCACCGTGTTCGGCTATTTCGCACAAAACTTCCTCACCATAACCGAGCGGACCGAAGGCCCGATCCGGCAACGCGAGTGGCGGGTGCGTGCGCGCCGGGTGGTTCTCGCACAGGGTGCTATCGAGCGGCCGCTGGTCTTTTGCAATAACGATCGTCCCGGCGTCATGCTGGCATCGGCAGTATCCGAATATATCCGGCGATATGCGGTATTGCCCGGCAAGCGTGCCGTTGTGTTTACCAACAACGACGCCGCTTACCAGGCAGCGCTTGACCTGCATTCGGCCGGCGCCACGATTGCGGCAATCGTGGACAGCCGCAGGACAGGTGCCGGCGACCTCGGCGAACAGGCCACGGCGGCGGGTATACCGGTCATGCCCGGACACATCGTGACCAACGTCAGTGGCAAAAAGCGCGTCACGGGCGTGAAGATCGCGACCTGGGATGGGGCGACGGAAGGCGCGGTCGATGAGTCCATCGACATCGCCTGTGATCTTGTCGCAATGTCCGGCGGCTACAGCCCGGCCGTGCACCTGCATTCACAGTCCGGGGCGAAAAATGCCTGGGACGACTCGCTGAGTTGTTTCGTCCCCGGCGAAGCCGTGCAGGCTTGTGAGTCCGCGGGTGCAGGTAATGGTCGCTGGTCTTTACGGGACTGCCTGGAAGACGGCGCCCGGGCCGGCAAGTCCGCGCTCGCGAAAGCAGGCTTCGACGTGCCCGACATCACCGTTCCGGCGGTCTCTTCGCAGGCCGTGAAACCGCTGGAACCGCTGTGGCGTGTCCCCGCTGCACGGGACCCGGACCGCTGTCCCAAGCAGTTCCTCGATTTCCAGAACGACACAAGTGTTGCCGATGTCCGGCTGGCCGTCCGCGAAGGTTATCGCAACGTCGAACATGTCAAACGCTACACCGCACTGGGTTTCGGTACCGACCAGGGCAAGCTGGGCAACATCAATGGCATGGCGGTTCTGGCCGAGACGCTGGGCATGTCCATTCCCGAGGTCGGCACGACGACCTTTCGACCACCCTACACACCGGTTTCCTTCGGCGTCTGCGCTGGCGAAAGTGTCGGCGAACTCTACGACCCGGTCCGCAAGACCGCCATCCACGAATGGCATGAGTCAAGCGCCGCAGAATTTGAGAACGTCGGCCAGTGGCACAGGCCCTGGTACTTTCCGCTGCCTGGCGAGGGCCTGGACGCGGCGGTAGCCCGCGAATGTCTCGCCACGCGCAAGTCGCTCGGCATCCTGGACGCGTCAACGCTCGGCAAGATCGACGTGCAGGGTCCTGATGCCGTCACGTTCCTCGAGCGGATCTACACGCATAACGTCGGCAAGATGCAAAATGGGCGCTGTGCCTACGGCATCATGCTCGGTGAAGACGGTATGGTCATGGACGACGGCGTCATGGCACGACTCGGCGATAACCGCTTTTACCTGACGACCACCACCGGTGGTGCGGCGGCCGTACTCGGCTGGCTTGAGTCCTGGTTACAGACCGAGTGGCCCGAACTCGAGGTCTATCTCACTTCGCTCACGGACCAGTATTCGACGATCGCCGTTGCCGGCCCGAACAGCCGGCGACTCTTGCAAAAACTCGGCTGCAGTGTCGATCTAGGCAATGAGAACTTCCCGTTTATGAGTGTGCGCGATGCAGAACTCGCTGGCATACCGGTACAACTGTTCCGCGTCAGCTTTTCAGGCGAGCTGGCCTTCGAAGTCAACGTAGACAGTAACCATGCCCTGCCCCTGTGGCAGACCCTGATGGACGCCGGTGAGGAGTTCGACATTACCCCGTACGGTACCGAAACCATGCACGTACTGCGTGCTGAGAAGGGCTTTGTCATTGTCGGCCAGGACACCGATGGCTCGGTGACACCCGTCGATCTCAACATGAACTGGATGCTGTCAAAGGAGAAAGACTACCTTGGCAAGCGTTCGCTATCGCGCCCCGATTGCCTGCGGACAGACCGCAAACAGTTCGTCGGCTTGCTGTCAGAGGACAACACGACAGTTATTCCAGAGGGTGCGCAGCTGATCGAAGACCTGTCAGCGCCGGAGCCGGTCCCGATGCTGGGTCACGTGTCGTCGAGTTACATGAGTGCCTGCCTCGGCCATCCGATCGCGCTGGGCCTGGTTGCCGGCGGCTGGAATCGGAAGGACGAAGTCGTCTATGCGTGGGCCGCTGGATGCGAACCCATCCGCGCCCGGATCGTGTCACCGGTCTTTTATGATCCCGGGAATGAGCGGCAAAATGACTGAGTTGCGCGAAAAACGAAACGGCCTTGAAGGGCGCATCGCAAACTGGACTTCGCGCACGGGCTTCGCGATCTCGGTTCGCGACGATCTCGGGCACCTGAATCTCCGGGGCGACCCGGACAGCCCGGGCTTCCTGGCGGCGGCCGAAAAAGTACTTGGCCAGCCATTGCCGCAGGCGTCAAATACGATTTCAGACGGCGATTTCACGATATTCTGGCTGGGGCCCGATGAGTGGCTCATCCTTGCTCCCGCGGAAAATACCGCCCGCCTGGCCGGCCAGCTCGAATCGTCACTTTCCGGCCAGCATGCTGCCACGAACAACGTGAGTGGCGGGCAGATTGCCCTGGCATTGACCGGTGAACGGGTACGCGAGGTGCTCGCCAGGGGCTGCACGCTCGATTTTCACCCGCAGGCGTTTAAGAAAGGCCGGTGCGCGCAAAGCGGACTGGCCAGGGCCAATGTCGCGATCGGCGCCATGGGTGGTGACGACGAATTCCTGGTCATTGTCCGGCGCAGCTTCGCGGACTACCTGATCGCCTGGCTCGACGATGTCGCCTGAGCCGCGAAACCATTGAGTTAACAGGGGGGCCGTTCCATACTTCCGCAGCAGTAGTTGCGGGACCAAGCGCATGACGAGTGGGACGCCGGAATTAAACCCGACCCGATTCGGTTTCTTTCTTCTCGATAATTTCACGCTGATGTCGATGACGTCGGCCATAGAACCCCTGCGCCTCGCCAATCATTACGTTCGTCGAGAGCACTTCGAGTGGAAACTGGTCTCGCTGGACGGCCAACCGGTCACGGCAAGTGATGGTGTTGCAGTGGCCGTCGATTCTGCGTCGTGGGACATCGATACAGTCGGGCCACTTGACCTGGTGATCGTCTGTGGCGGTGTCGATATCAAAGAACATGTGTCCACACGCGTTACCAGGGAATTGCGAGCGCTGGCAAAAGGCGGTGTTGCGCTTGGTGCCGTATGTACAGGAAGTTTTGCCCTCGCCGCTGCCGGTTTACTCGACGGCTATCGTACCAGCGTGCACTGGGAAAACATGGCGGCGCTGACCGACCAGTTTCGCAATGTCCACGTAACGCGCAGTATCTATTCCGTTGACCGGGATCGATACACGTGCTCAGGAGGCACCGCGCCGATCGACATGATGCTGTCGATCATTCACAAGCAACTCGGCAGTGATATCAGCGCAAGCGTTGCGGAGCAACTGGTTCACAGCTACGTGCGCCACGCCGACGAAGACCAGCGCATTCCGCTGCGCCATGTCATCGGTGGCCAATCGGAAAAACTGGTCACGGCCGTGGAATTGATGGAGGCGAATATCCGGGAGCCGATCGAGCAGGGAGAGCTCGCCGGATATGTCGGACTGTCGCGTCGCCAGCTACAGCGTCTGTTCAACCGGCACCTGCAATGTTCTCCGTCGCGCTATTACCTGCAAATCCGTCTTGCAAGGGCGCGCGAGCTGCTCCGCCAGACGGGGATGAGCCTTGTTGAGATATCCTCCCTGACCGGCTTCGTGTCAACGTCGCATTTCAGCAAATCCTACAAAGAGCTTTACGGGTGCCCGCCGAGCGCCGAGCGGCGGCGCGCAAGCACGGGTAAACGGACGATTTGAGTCGTCTGTTATCATCGCAACAGGCCGATAAACCAAGGATACCGATATTCCTGGACCAACAGGGAACCTGTGAGAACGCTCGGCGGCCGGAACATCATTCTTATGAATCGAAAACGCGGTAGGACACGCATGAAAAAACAATGTATAGAAAAGCGGCAGTTGGCAGCCGTGGCATTACTCCTCACAGGCCTGGCCACTTACACCGCTGCAGAACAGCCTGCCACCGAATTTGTGCCGGCATCGACGGTCGACCAGGTCCAGGAACAAATGCGGCGCCTGCCGGCCGATGACATCTGGTGGACGGTTAACGGCGAGGATATGGCGTGGAATTTCAAGAATCTCCACCAGATATTCCCCACCGTGAACGTCTACCGGGACGGGCCGGTACGTGAGCTAGCCAGGCGCCCGATGGACGAGATTGGCAACTTCGTCGTCGATACGCCGGAAGGGGAGATGTCTTTCGACGCGTTTATTGAGAGCGACCAGTCGACAGCCATGGGCGTCGTTGTCCTTCACGAGGGCGATATCGTCTACGAACGCTATCCGCGTATGCAGCACTACGAAAAGCCGGTCTACTGGTCAACATCCAAGGTATTCCCAGCGACCATTATTCGCTTGCTCGAAGAGCGAGGCGAAGTTGACGTCAGCCAGCCTGTGGAGCATTACATTCCGAAACTGAAGACATCGAGCTTCGCAGGGATCTCGGTCCGCGACATTCTCGATATGGCCTCGGGGCTCGACTGTTCGGACGAGTACGAAAGCTGGGATTCCTGTTACTACCAGTATTCCATGGCCATCGGTGACGGATTTCGCACAGAAAAAGCGCCCGACAACCCCTACGACTTTGCGGCAACCTATGAAGCGGTTCGCGAACTACCGCCGGGCCAGAAGTTTTCTTATTCCGGCCTGAACACGTTCATCCTCGGCTGGCTGGTCGAGGAGATCATGGACATGCCGTTTCAGGATGCGTTCTCCAAAGAAATCTGGACGAAGATCGGCGCCGAAGCGGATGCTTCTTATATTGCACCGCGCTACGGTATCGCGGTTACGCACGGCGGTTTCGTGTCGCGCATGCGCGATCTCGCCCGCTTCGGATTGCTGTTTACGCCGAGCTACACAGTGGTCTCGGACGAACAGATCATTTCGGATTCGCATATTGATCTGTTGCGCAACGGCGGCGATCCGGCATTACTGCGACACGGTGGCGCTGCGTATGCGGATGCTGCCGGCATCAAGCACAACATTTACCAATGGGATGCTATCTTCGAGAACGACAACTTCTTCAAAGGTGGCTGGGCCGGCCAGGGGCTGGTTGTTAATCCAACGCGCGATACGGTTGCCGTATTTACAAGCTACTTCAAAGACGATAACTACAGCGAGGTGCCGCTGCAGCGAAAACTCTTCGAAGTCCTTGAAGGCATATTCGGCGAAACAGGGTCAACGCGCTGAGCGAGTTGCGCACAGTACTGATCACCGGTGGCGCATCGGGTGTCGGCAGAACAATTGCCGCTGCGTTCTTGCGCAACGGGGCTAAAGTCCATGTGCTTGATGTCAGCCAGCAGCATGTCGATGATTTCATCAGCGCATTCCCCGATGCGTTGGCTACACAATGTGATATCAGCGAACCCGAAGAAATTGACGCTGCGATTGGTCACCTAGATCGGCTGGATGTGCTCGTGAACAACGCGGGTATTGCCGGACCGGCGGGCAAAGTGGAGACGCTCGACATTGAAGCATGGGACCGATGTGTCGACGTCAACCTTAATGGCACTTTTTACGTGACGCGCCAGGCTGTGCCGCTACTGCGGCAGAGCAATAACGGCGTCATCATCAACATCGCATCGAACGCGGGCCTCATGGGTTGCCCGGATCGCTCTCCCTACGCGGCTACCAAGTGGGCCATTATTGGCCTGACCAAGACCTGGGCGATGGAACTGGGACCAGAGAATATTCGCGTTAACGCTGTCTGCCCGACGAGCGTAGAGGGGGAACGAATAGACGGTGTCATTGCCCGGGACGCTAAACGACTGGGCAAGACTGAAAATCAGATACGCGACATCTATGCGCGACAAAGCTCCATGCGGACGTTCGTCTCCGCCGAGGATGTCGCTGACGTGGTGACCTTCCTGGCCTCGGCGCAGGCATCGCGGATTTCCGGCCAGGTCCTCGCCGTCGATGGTCATACTGAAACGCTGGCAGTCTGGGCTGAGGAATCATGAGCGACGGCGAATCCATGAAGGCTGCCTGGTTTGAATCGTTTGGCGCTGCAGCGGACGTCCTGAGCGTCGGCGAGTTCGAAAAGCCCGCAGCGGGCCCGGGCGAAGTCCTCGTAAGGCTGCATGCCAGCGGCGTTAACCCTTCCGACGTAAAAAAACGTGCGGGTTCGTTTCCTGATCTTCTCGATGCCGGACCTGTCATTCCCAACAGTGACGGCGCGGGCATTGTCGATGCCGTCGGCGAGGGCGTCGACAATGCCCGGGTCGGAGAGCGTGTCTGGGTCTACCAGGCGCAGTTTGCCCGGCAGCTTGGGACGGCTGCAGAGTACGTCGCTATTGATCATTCGCGCGCGCCAAGACTCCCGGACAACACGACATTCGAAGTGGGCGCCTGTCTTGGCATACCTGCAATGACGGCGCACCGCTGTGTTTTTTCGGATGGCGATGTCGCCGGTCGCCGACTGCTGATTACGGGCGGCGCCGGTCGCGTCGGGCACTACGCAATCCAGTGGGCCAGTCGTGCAGGCGCATCCGTCATCGCGACCGCCAGCAATGATGCCGACATCGAGGCCTGTCGGCAGGCCGGTGCAAACGTCGTCGTCAATCATCGTTCGGAAAACTTCGCTGCCGAGGTGCTCGATGCAACCGACGGCATGTTGGTCGACCGGGTTATCGATGTCGAATTCGGTGCCAACCTGGCGACAATGCTCGAGGTGATTCGGGTAGGCGGCACTATTGCGACGTACTCGTCCACCGTCGTTCCGGAACCGGAACTGCCGTTCTTCCGGATGATGTACAAGGACCTGGCGGTTCGCTTTGTGATCGTCTATGCGATGCCGGAATCTGCCAAGCAGTTTGCAATAGCCGACATAGAACAAGCCTTGCAACGCGACGAGTTGATCCATCGCGTTGCTGACACGTTCTCGCTGGACGATATTGCCGTCGCCAATGAATCTGTCGAAAGCGGTAGTATTCGTGGGTGCGTTGTCCTCACCATCGACTAAGCGGGGAGAAGTTCAGGTTATGGAACACAAGAGGATCGACAAACCGGCTTTTATCTCGAGCGTCGCCATCATTGTGCTTGCCTGCGTGCCGCTCGTTTTGTTTCCAGAGGCGGCCGGCGAGGCTCTTCGGTCACTCTATAACTACATCGCCCGGGAATACGGCGTTATCTTCCTTTTGGCCAGCGTCGGGGCCAATGCATTCCTGATTTGGCTCGCACTCAGCCGCTTCGGGCATACGCGACTGGGTGGCAACGCCGATAAACCCGAGTTCGACACAATCAGCTGGATCGCCATGCTGTTCTGCGCCGGAATTGGCGGTGGCCTGATTTACTGGTGCGGCACTGAATGGGCGTTTTATTACCAGTCGCCGCCCTTCGGGGTTGAGCCCTACACCACCGAAGCAGCGGAATGGGCGTCGACGTATGGCCTGTTTCACTGGGGCTTCACGGCCTGGGCGTTCTATTGCCTACCGACACTGGCGATCGGTTATCCCTATTACGTCCGCAAGATGAACCATATGCGCTTCAGCATCGGCTGCAGTCATTACCTGAAAGGCCGGGAAGTTGGCCCTTTGGCCCGTTTTATCGACTTTCTCTTTATCATCGCCATGGTCGGTGGTGCCGCGACGTCGCTCGGTTTCTCGACGCCGATGATTGCCGCCTGTATCTCCTGGCTGTTTGGCATCGAGAACAACTTCACGCTCGAAGTCAGCGTAATGTTCCTGTGCCTGGCCCTGTTTGCCACGAGTGTATGGCTGGGCCTGCGCAAGGGCATTCGAACACTCAGCGACATCAATCTCGGCATTAGCGTCGTCCTGCTGTTGTTCATCCTCGTCGTCGGGCCGACTGCGTTCCTGCTAAAGACGAGCCTGAATGGCGTCGGCCTGATGATGCAAAACCTGGTTCGCATGAATTTCTGGTCCGACCCATTCACTAACTCCGGCTTCGTTGAGAACTGGACGATTTTCTACTGGGCCTGGTGGATCGCGTTCGCGCCGTACGTGGGGATGTTCGTGGCGCGCATTTCCCAGGGAAGAACAATCCGGCAGATCATTGTCGGCATGCTCGTCTTTGGCTCACTGGGCTGCTGGGTGTTCTACATGATCATCGGCAACTACGCGTTGTTCCTCGAGTTGGAGGGCGTCGTTACCAGCACACAGATCATCAACGAACAAAACCAGAGTGCCGCGATTGTCGCCGTGCTGGGTCAGTTGCCGATGCCTGCCATTGTTATCGGTATTTTTTGCACAATGGCAATCATATTCGTGGCGACTACCTATGACTCTGCCTCGTACACGCTCGCTTCCAGTGCGACCTTGCACCTGCCCGCCGGTGACGACCCGTCGCGTGGCCATCGTGTCTTCTGGGCGTTTGCGTTAGGCGCACTACCGATCTCTTTACTGTTCATCGGCGGACTTCAGGTCATGCAGGTTGTTTTGCTCGTCGTGTCAGTGCCGATTCTGATCGTCGGGATATTCATGTGTGTGTCGCTGGTCCGCTCCTTGCAGCAGGATTACCCGGAACATCATCCACCTTAATCGTTCTTCCAGCGCCGTCTCCCGGATATTTGCGATTATTCGCGCCCGGATAGGCGTAGCCGTTAATAAATACTCGCCGGTATGTCGGCGACGTATTCTCATAGCTCGCATGCGCGGTATACGGCCCGAACATTAAAACATCCCCGGCCCTGGCGATCAGGGTGTTGACGTCCGCATCATGAAACTGGGGCGGTCTCTTTATAACCGGATTCGGTAGATCGTAGTCATGATCACCGAAGTCGACTCGACCCCAGGATCCACTGCCCGGTATGAACTGCAATGGCCCGCTGTCTGCCGACATATCATCAAGCGCAATAAGTGTCTGCACGAAACTGCCACGGCCATTGACGTCCGTCCAAGTACCGTTCCCCTTGTCGCGATGCTGGATGTCCTGGTGCCAGCCGAATATGACCCCGTCATTGGGTCGCTTGAAGTGCGCCTGGCTCAATAGCTGCTCGATGCTCGTACTGCCCAGCAACTGGGCGGCCGGCACAGTCAGCCGCGGGTCTGCGCCGACAGAGAGAAGATACGGTTGTGATCCGCCAGCCCATACCACCCGCTTGATCACCTGCTCGCCGTTTTTCCGACCGAGTACAAATTGCGAGCCATTCCGCAGCCCGGTTTCCTGCATATCGGCCGCCATCGATTCGAGCGCATCGAAGCACCGCCGCATTTGCTCAATTTCATGCGCATCGAACAGGGATGGGACAACGATCAAGCCAACGGCGTCAAATTCCTTAACCTGCTCCCTGGTCAACATGAAACTATCGTTTAACTCAGACCGAACGGGTGATGCCGCCATCCACGCGGATGTTTTGTCCCGTGATGTAGCCTGCCCCGTCCGAGGCGAGGAACGAGATTACCGCCGAAATTTCATCGGTTCGACCATAGCGCTCCATCGGGATGCGCATACGGGATTCCTCTTTCTCCGGCAAGCTGTCGATGAATCCAGGCAATACATTGTTCATGCGAATGTTCTCTGCCGCGTAGCGGTCCGCGAAGAGTTTCGTAAATGCGGCCAGGCCCGCTCGAAAAACACCGGATGTCGGAAAAGTGGGATCAGGTTCAAAAGCGGCAAAAGTCGATATATTGATGATGACGCCTGACTGTTGCTCTTGCATCACCGGTGTCACAAGCCGCGTCGGCCGAACAGCATTCAGGAAATAGGTTTCCATTCCCTGGATCCAGTCCTCGTCCGAGATTTCCAGGATATCGGCGCGCGGTCCATGTCCGGCGCTGTTGACCAGCACGTCGATGCGGCCCCATCGATCGACGGCAAGATCTACCAGCCGGGCGATATCTTCGTTTGACTGGTTGGAACCTGTAACGCCAATACCGCCAAGTTCCTCTGCCAGCGCTTCGCCCTTGCCGGAAGACGACAGGATGGCGATATTGAAGCCATCCTTCGCCAGCTGGCGCGCGGCGCCAGCCCCCATGCCGCTACCGGCGGCGGTGATGACAGCAACTCTCGGCTGGGCCATGTGTATCTCCGATATCATTTTTGAAGGGGTCTCGCGACCATTTTGCCAGATTGTGCTTTATTCTTTTAGCTGTATCGGATGACCTGAAAATCGGTAAAGTGAGGACGTAAACCGTATCGAACGACTGATTGCTTCGCTGCTCTCACAATGATGGGAGCGCAGCTTCGACACAACGTCGCCGCTATCGCAGGTACCTGGCGATTAAATCCACGGATCGCAACATTAAGATCAAGGGTGAATGTATTTTTTCCCTGACTTCATCTATTTTGAGACTATGGGGTTCAAACTTGGAGGAACCATAACGATGCGCCTTTGCTCCAATCTCTCGCTTTCCCTGCCCGCCTTGTTGACGGCGATCGCTGTTTCCATATCCAGTCCGGTCCTGGCTCAATCCGGGCCACCAGATTCGCCACCCGCCGACTGGGGTCCGATTTCAATCAACCTGGAGGAGTATGAGTACCCCTACCCGGTTGAATACATGGACTTCAGGGTCTACGGTCAGGACGTGCGTATTGCCTACATGGACGTGGCACCGACCGGTCCGGCCAACGGCCGCACCGTTATTTTTCACCACGGCGGCTTCTACTACAGCTGGTACTGGGAAGATCAGATCAGGGCCCTGAGCGAAGCCGGTTACCGGGTTATCGCCAAGGACCGCCTGGGATGGGGTAAATCTGCAAAGCCGACCATCCCCTATAGCATCAGCCTTTGGGCATCCAACACAGCGCGGCTCATGGATTACCTGAGCATTGAACAGGCCGCACTGGTGGGGCATTCGATCGGCGGCCAGATGGTCACCCGCTTTGCCTTTCTCTACCCGGAACGGATCACGCACCTGGTGACCGTCAACCAGATCGGCCTGACCGATCGACGCGGGGGCCGTGGCTTCGAACCGTTAACCGGTGACGAATATGCCAACCCGGACATGGATGCTGTTTATGCCTCGTTGCTGGCGTGGGCGGACCGAAATTACGTGCAGTGGCGTCCGGAATACCAGGAGCACATGCGGCTTCGTTACGGTTACCAGCTCAGTGGTGACTGGCCGCGCATGTACTATGTCTACAGGCTGACCGGGAATATGCGAAATATGGATACCATCGTCAATGACTGGCAGCACATCGAAACGCCAACGCTGATCCTGGGTGGTGAAGAGGACTATCCGACCTTCGCGGAAGAAGCCCGGAATGCTGCGAGCATCCTGCCCAACGGTGACGTGTTCCTGATTCCGAACGTCGGTCACAACCCGCATGAAGAAGCGCCCGAGGTTCTGAACAGGG
>CAZVWF010000043.1:0-24093 GCA_964630795.1 uncultured Woeseia sp.
CGCCCCACCCACCGACCACCGTCACGTATTGCTCGCCATCGACTTCAAAGCTGATTGCCGCGGCCTGGAAACCCCTACCTGCATGAGCGGACCACAACTGATCGCCATTGTCCGCGCGGTAAGCAGCGAACTCACCGTTCGCTTCACCCTGGAAAATCAGGTTGCCCGCTGTCGCTAACAGACCGGCATTCCAGTTACTGCCGCTGTCGATTCGAAACACCTCTTCCTGTCGTACGGGGTCCCACGCAGAAACTCGCGCCAGAACCAGGGGCGATTCCTCGATCGCCTCGAGCGGTGCCGCCATCACCGTTTCCCAGTCCACCGCGGTGTTGAGGTGACTGTCGAAGAACGTGAATTCGGTCGGATTGGCAAACCACTCGGAATTGCCAATCAAAGGAATGTAAACGAGCCCGGTCTGCGGGCTGTACGTCATCGGGTGCCAGTTGTGCCCGCCCCAGGCGCCGGGGAAAATGACCTTTTCTCCCGCCACGTAACGTGCGCCCGGCGTCTCAACCGGGCGCCCGGAACCCGGATCGATATGTGAGGCCCAGTTCACCGGCACGAATGGCTCACCCGAGATGAATTCGCCGGTTTCGCGGTCGACCACGTAGAAGAACCCATTCTTCGGCGCCTGCATCAGCACTTTGCGATCTTCGCCATCGATCGTCAGGTCAGCAAGAATCATGTGTTGCGTTGCAGTGTAATCCCAGGTGTCCCCGGGCGTTGTCTGGTAATGCCAGGCGTACTCGCCGGTATCCGGATCGAGCGCCAGGATCGATGCCAGGTACAGGTTGTCGCCGCCGCCCGGACTGCGAATCTCGCGATTCCACGGCGCGCCATTACCGACACCGACGTACAGGAGATCGATATCGGGATCGTAGGCGAAGGCATCCCAGGCGGTACCGCCACCGCCCATCGTCCACCACTCCCCCGTCCAGGTTTCTGCGGCTCGTCGCATCGACTCGGACTCGAAACCGTCTGCGGGATTGCCGGGCACGGTGTACGTTTTCCAGGTCTGCTCACCGGTCTCGGCATCGTACGCAGACACGAATCCACGAACCCCGAACTCGGCGCCACCATTGCCAATGATGACTTTGCCTTTGACGACGCGCGGCGCTCCCGTGATGGTAAAGGGCGGCGTCCGATCGATTGTGTCGACCTTCCATACCTGTTCCCCGCTTTCCCTGTCGATGGCGATCAGGTAGCCGTCAAATGTGGCCACATAGACCTTGTCGTTCCAAAGCGCCGCCCCCCGATTGGGCACATCACAGCATGCATAAGCACCCCAGCTACGTGGCGTCTGCGGGTCGAATCGCCAGATTTCCTCGCCGGTAATCGCATCCAGAGCAAATACGATGCTCCAGGGCGCGGTGACATACATGACACCATCGTGAATGAGTGGCGTGGACTCCATCGCGCGGTTGGTATCGATATCGAAATACCAGGCCAGCCCAAGGTTGGACACATTGCTGTCGGTGATCTGTGTCAGCGGGCTGAAGCGTTGCTCGTCATAGGTGCGTCCGTTGGACAACCAGTTACCCGGCTCTGCATCGGCGTGGATAATTCGATCGGCAGACACCGAACGAACCGCAGCGTCCGCCGGGTTGCTCGTCGTAGTAGATGCATCCTGGTCGCCGCTGCAGGCAGCGACCAGGAGTCCGATAACCAGTAACGCGGGGATTCTCATTGTGTCTTCATTCATTGGACGCTCGCGTTTGAATACAGATTCAGCACAGCGACGCCGGCGATGATCAGTGCAATACCGACGATCGCCGCCGTATCGAGCACCTGCTTGAACAACACCGCGCCAACGAGGGTGATCAAAGCGATCCCGACACCTGCCCAGACGGCATAAGCCACCCCCACCGGAATCCACTTCAGCGCGAGCGCAAGAAAGTAGAACGCGATCCCGTAACCCGCGAACGACAGGATACTCGGCACGAAAACCGTCAGTTGATTGGACGCCTTGAGCGCGGTGGTGGCGATGACTTCAGCCACGATCGCTATCGACAGGTAGAGGTAGGCCATGCGAAAACTGCCTTCTGCTGATTACGGCGCCGGCCAGGACTCGCCAACGCCAAGATGTGATGCCGCGATACGAAAAACATCTGACTGGAACAGGAACTGCGGCAGTCGTTCAATACCGGGGCCGCTTGCGTACAAGGGAATCTGGACGCCCGAATGCTCTTCCCAGAACTCCGAATCGTTAGTTGCGTAGCCGATACCCATGATGCCGCCTTCCAGGGTCCTTATTCGGACGAAGCGACCGGTGGGCGCGTGACCCTGCGGCGCGAGTCCGCTGATATTCGGGATCATCTGTGCGGGCTGACCGTGGTCTGCCGTCACCAGCACGAGGGTTTCCGGATTGTCAGCCGCATACTCGAGTGCGACCTGTACCGACTCTTCAAGCTGCTGCATCTCGCCGATGTGGCCGCATGCGCGCCAGTAGTGGGCAGCTTTGTCGATGGAGGCGGATTCGATCATCAGTATGAAGCCGGCGTCGTTATCGAGACGATCCAGGGCGACACGCGTCATATCTGCCAGCGACGGGGTGTCACCAAATTCGGGATTCAATTCGCAACCGAATGGCTCTGGCCAGACCGGCGCACCGTTTTCCCGCTCTATATATCGTGCAACGGGCCCGGACATGCGCTCCGGCAAGTGACCATTTGCAAAAAGGCCCAGTACTTTACCGGGTCCTAATTCCCCATTTAGCGCGGCAGCGTCCTCGATTATGTTGAATCCGTTTTCGATTGCAGCCTGACGAATAGTTTTCGAATCGCTGCCTTCGACGATGTCGTTGAACCGGCCGGCACCGCCGCCCAGGTAGATGTCCACCTCGGAACCGGCGATTTGCTCGACGATGGATCCCGGACCGTCATTGGCGATGAACTCGGCGGAACAGTCTGTCGAGTCTTGCGGCATGGCTTGATCGACTCGAACCATGCCTCGCGGGGTTTCACAGTAACGATTGCTCATGTGTGCGACAAATGACGAGGGCGTCGCGTCGGTAACCCGGGACGTAGTGACGATGCCGGTTCGCTTACCGGCCGCCATGGCCATTTCCATGATCGTCTCCAGCCTGTCATTGGTATTCGCGGCTGTCGAAATTCGGCCCTCGCTGGTCGGAACGCCGGTTGCCATGGACGTGGCGCCACTCGCCGAGTCGCCGACATAGTCCGGTACGGACGGATCGTCTTCCTGGACCGTCTGCACCTGGACCATGCTGCGGTAGGGCATGTCATCCAGAACCAGGCGACCGTTCATTCCGACGAAATAGTTTCTCGCCATCGTTATCTGCTGGTCATCCATACCGTCACCGATAATCAGGATGACGCTGGGCGCTGCTGCTTCCATCGCTGGTTCCGCTGCCGGTTCCACCGGCACCCTGTTACAGGCAGCGACCAATACGAGCAGAGCAATGGGAAGAATATTCTTGTTCATTTCGAAACCCCTGTAGGTAATTCCCTTATTACAGGGTGACGGCGGCGCTGTCTATTGCCGGAGTGGCCGGGTTTGGCCGGTCCGGTTCCATCGGGCCAGCACCTTCCGCGAACCGGCTTGCCCTCGTCGTAATCCAACAGCACATCGTGCGCGCCGGATTCGAGGATGTCATCGATAGAATACAGAAATGTGCGATCACCCAGGCGGTTTCTGCCCCTTGCAGTAACACTGGCGCATCTCACCGGAATCGATGACGACAATCATCGCCCGCCAGTTCTCGATGCGCAGATCCGTCTCTTCCTGGCCGATCAGTTCGACGGTCTGGTCATAGAGTTCGCCCTTCATCAATTCGATTTCCCGATGCGCTTCGGCCTGGTACCAGTCGGTGGCGTCCTCGGTCACGACATCCAGGAATCCACAGTTCTCGAGTCGTTCCTTGTACTTGTCCAGTGTCTCGAGCGAAAACGTCAGCCCTTCCATCTTGAACCAGTAGTACATGTCATCAGATAGCGGTGCATCGGACTTCGTCCAGTCGTAAAGACTGATCCAGCCACCCGGTTTCAGTATTCGGTAACACTCACGGAAAACGGTTTCCTTATCTTCCGTCTGCGTCAACGCACCGGACGAGACGACGATATCGAAGGACTCATCCGGAAAATCGTAGGGTCCGATCTCGACCTGTTGAAACGTGCAGCGGTCAGCAAGACCTTTTTCCTCAGCCCGCTTGTTCGCACGTTCGACGAGGCCGGTTTCGAGATCAACGCCAACCACCGTCGCACCATGCGTTGTCGCCATCTCGAAGACCGGGCCGCCGAGGCCACTGCCTATATCGAGTATGCGCTTGCCCTCGGGATCCGTTCCTTTGAGGATCTTCGCCACATTTCCGGGCCCGCCGGGCGCCATGTACCCCTCACCCCAGATGACTTCAAGCAAAGTAATCAGTTTGTCGTGATACTCGTCTTCGTGGCTCATTCGCGCTACCTGTCAATCTTTATTCTTGTCATTGAGCGTTATTCTAGTCGGTATTGACGGCTGCCGTCGGGACGGGCTTGATCGCCTCGAGATCGGCGGTCATCAATACACCCGTCAGCTCGGTCATGGTCACGGCCTGATTTCTGAACAGCTCTTTATTCCAGCGTTCTATGCCGGTTGCTGTCGTCCAGTAGAATCCCAGGAAGCTGCCCATACCAAACCCGGGCAGGTCGAGACTGTTCCGGCGACCGGGCAACGCGATGGCGCCAACGCCCCACCACACCTGCTGCAAGCCACCGTTGATGCCAGGACGCTCCGGCACCGCCACCTGGACACGCTCCCAGTTGTATCGCTTCGCTGCACTGAGGGCTGCGTCAATCAGGACCGGGTTGTTACGTGACCAGAGATAGGACTGCTCGGCAAGCCCAACCGCCTCAACCCTGCCATCGACCTCGCGGTAGTCCATTTCGCCCAGGTGTTCCGCCTGGATGATGCCGACCAGCTTTTCTTTCGCTTCCGGGTAGCGAGTCAGCCAGCTGTATTTCTCGGACGCGCCTTCCATACCCGGATAGTAGTGACGGCTGTCGAGAAAAACGGTGAGCGTTCTCGGCCGGTGTTCCTGTGGAATGTGCGAAAAATATTTAACGATCGCGAGCAGCCCGAGGGCGCCATTGTCCTGCGTAATCGACGGACCGTCGGTGTGATTGATGAGCAGGATCTGCTCATCATCCGGCGTGCCGTAATCCCGTCCGGGCAAATAGACGATAGTCTGGTAAGCCTCCGCCTCCTCGATCGTCGCCTGCAGCGTCAAGGTCGCCGTCTTCCCGGCCTTCGCATCTTCAATGACTTTGGCACCGTCCTCCCGGCTCAACACAACGCCCGGCGCTTCGTGAAGCGGCGGGACGGGAAACGTGTACAAACCTTCTGTCCGTTCGAATGCCATGTCGTAAACGATGATGTGACCGGCCGCATTACCCTCCACGGCAATATCCCAGAAGCGCTGTCGCAGCTGCCACCAGATGTCGAAGGTAAAACTGAATTCGGGCGGCACGTATTCAAATAACTCGTGGTAGGAGTCGTCATTGGCGCGCCACTCATAATCATTAAATGTGAAGTTGCGAATATAGTTGTCGCTGTAAGGAGGCTCCGGGTGCGGTTCAACGGTGAATACAACAATTTTGCCGTCAATTGAACCGGGCGGGTTCTCACGATCAAAGTAGACCAGCTCCGCGGTGATACCGTCGTTGGCCGATATGCCGGAGTTTGCGGCGTAATGCGCAACGCGGACCGGTTCACCGTCCGAAACCAGTGTCCATCCCCCCGGATCATCGGTTGTATCCCAGCGATCGAACATCCAGCGGTTACGGAAAAGATCCACGGCCCCGTATTTCGTCAGCTTTTGTTCAAGGAACCCAACGTAGTTGTTCCATTCCGGGCTACCTGTGATAGCGGGCAGGTTGGCATCCTTGACCAGTGCCCACTCATAAGCTTCATCGGCGGTGACGACCCATTCCGGGTCGAGCGTCGTGAATTTTTCGGCCCAGGGATCTGAGGTATTACTGCATGCAGCGATCAGTATCGAACCGGCGACTGCAAGGACAGTCCGTCTTCTCATAGTCTTGCCTCAGGTCCTGAGGTCGGGCGCATTACCCGGCGTCAGGCCGGTCGATTTCTGTCCCGGGTATACCTTCGGCCTGCCGCGCAGGATTCGGTAGATTTCTTTAACCGGCGTCACGAGATTGTCTTTCAGTGACGTGTATTCCCGCTGATCTTTCTCAGCCAGTCCCCACGGCGTTTCCTCGTATTTGTCCGCGATGTAAATCGTGCCCATCATGCGGTCCCAGATACTGGTCACCAGCCCCAGGTTGGAATCCCAGTGCTTCTCGAGATAACTGTGATGCGTGTGGTGCATACCGGGACTTTGCAACCAAAGCTCCAGCCAGCGCGGATAACGGAACGACACATGATAATGGCGGAAATTGCCGTTCAGCGCGTAGAGCACCGAGAATATGCCGACGTTAACGATCGTGATCTGCGTGATGTTGCCGCTGAAGACCCAGGCAAAAATGCTGCCGGAAATCGCCAGCCCGATGGCCGGCCCCAGCGCCCACAGCGGACCGACGATGAAGTGTTCGCGCGGACGCGTCCACGGCGTCAAAACCTGTGCCGAATGATGCACCTTGTGGAGGGCCCAGCCAATCTGGGTCTTGTGCATCATGTAATGCGTCCAGTAGAAAATTGCATCGACGATCAGGATCGATACAAGCCCGTAGAACAACCGCCATGCGATCGTGGGTTCGATGGCGGGGCTCGCGCCAAACATGAATTCAATTCCCGCGATTGTATTTCGCTCAAGAAATGGCGCGACGGCGCCAAGTGACAGCGCGAACCAGATCGGGAACATGCCGCGGTCGAGTAGATATAACCCGATATCGACGCGCGCGGACTGGTGCGTGTAAATATCCTTTGGGAACAGGTACTGCAACAGGTTCTTTGCCGGCCGTTCCCTGCCAGTGGAATCCTTCGAGCCTCGGCCTTTGCGAAAAAACCAGAAGCCGGCCGCGCAGACAAACGTGAAGGTCAGCAACTCCCAGGACAGGGATGAAAACGGCGAACCAGGCAGCAACGCGTTCCACATCGCCTCCAGGACCTGGTTCGTGATGTCGGAAAACGGACCCAGAATCTCGTCCGTCGCCTCCTTGACACCCGATTTCTCAAGATACGCCTGCACCTCTTCCTTGAACGGGCTTTCGGGTGATAGCACTTGTGCCATGTGGCAATCCGGATTCGCTGACAAACAGTTAAATGGTGTACACCACGGGGCCAAATAGTGTCAATTCAGGGCGCCTTAACAACGCGGCCTATTCCCGGAAATCCGGGCACTTTGCCTCGACCAGGCGCAAAAGGGCCGGCCACTCAAACTCACCCGGCGGAAATCGTGTGAGTTGCCCGGCGGCATGCTCGCACAACTCGGCCGAGGGCAGATCGAGCGCTTGCCCGGTTGCCATCGCCTGCAATTGCACCTTGCAGGCGCGCTCCAGGTAATACATACGCATGAATGCCGCACCTGCTGTCTCACCACAGGTCAGCAAGCCATGGTTGCGCAGAATCATGACCTGTCGATCGCCAAGACTGGCTGCCAGTCGGTCGCATTCGTCTACGTCGTCGGACTGGCCTTCGAATGTGTGATAGGCGACCCGATTGTGATACGGCATCGCATCAAGAACCATCGGAACCAGGCCGTCTTTTAATACGGACACGGCGAGGCCGTTTTCAGAGTGACTGTGAAAAACGCACCGCGCGTCGCTGCGCGCACGATGAATCGCGCTGTGAATGACAAAGCCTGTAACGTTAACGTCATCTTCGCTACTTGCCGATCCCGCGTTGATGACATTGCCATCAAGATCCAGCGTCACAAGGTTTGATGCGGTGACCTCGTCGTAACGCAGTCCAAAGCGATTGATCAGGAAATAATCGGTTCCCGGCACTTTGGCCGTGATGTGATTCCAGATGATGTCCGAAAAGCCAAAAAGATCGGCCAGGCGATAGCACGCAGCCAGGTCAATGCGTGCCTGCCACTCGGCATCCGGGTATCGGTTTCCAGGTTGATTGTCGGCCAGGTTCACGGCTATCTCACTATGTGCAATCGGCGGCAGCAAAAGATGCTTTTTCGCACGCCGGTTTCGAATGCATAATCCTCCCTGATGGTACAAACTTATTGCCAGCCGGGATACTGGGTCATTCTATCCCGGCGATAACGAGGAGTAATGGCGATATGGCGCGACGATCCGGAGGCAGACAAGCGAGGCACGCACTACGGGCTGCGCCACTTGCGGAAGACGTAAAACCGGTTAATCCCGGCGAGACGGGCGGCAAATACAAGCCGCTTGGCGATACTGACGTCGCCGCGATCAACGACAATATATTTCGCATTCTCGAAGAAGTCGGCTTCAACCAGGCAACACCCCATTGCATTGAAACCTGCACTGCCGTCGGCGCGATTTTGGGCGATGACGGACGCCTGAGGTTTCCGCGCGCTGTTGTCGAAAAGGCGCTCGAGCAGGCGGAACGAAATCTCGTACTGTACGGCCAGGACCCGAAATACGACCGTGAGATCTCGGGTACAAAGGTGCACTTTGCCACCGGCGGTGCTGCCGTGATGATTGCGGACTCGGCGAATAACGCCTATCGCGAGTCGACCGCACAGGACCTGTACAACCTTTCTCGCATCGTCGATACCTGCGAGCACATCCACATATTCCAGCGTATGTGCGTCCTGCGCGACATTGAGGACAACTACGAGATGGACCTCAACACGACCTATTGCTCTGTTTCGGGAACGAGCAAACATGTCGGCGCGAGCTGGGTCGACCACGAGCATGTCGAGAAGACGCTCGAGATGCTGCACATCATCGCCGGTGGCGAAGACAAATGGCGTGCCCGTCCATTCGTCAGTCAGTCCAATTGTTTTGTTGTCCCGCCAATGAAGTTCGCCGAGGAAGCACTGGAGTGTCTGCGCGTCGCTGTCGAAGGCGGCATGCCGGTATTGCTGCTGTCCGCCGGGCAGGCAGGCGCAACGACGCCCGCTTGCCTCGCCGGTGCCGTTAGCCAGGCCTGGGCCGAGTGCCTTGGCGGCCTTGTCTACGTCAATGCGATCAAACCGGGCGCGCCTGCAATTCTCGGTGCCTGGCCGTTTGTCTCCGATCTTCGCACGGGCGCGATGAGTGGTGGCTCGCCGGAACAGGGACTGATCTCGGCCGCATGTGCACAAATGGGCGTGCACTTTGACTTGCCGTTCGGCACCGCGTGCGGCATGACCGATACAAAGCTGCCCGACTTCCAGGGCGGTGCGGAGCGCGCGCATACGCTGATGCCGCCTGCATTGGCCGGTGCGAATATCATTTACGAATCGGCCGGGATGTATGCGAGCTTGCTGGGCGCCTGCCCCGAAAGCCTGCTGATGGACAACGACATTCTCGGCGCAACGCTGCGTGCGGTTCGCGGCATCGAGGTCAATGAAGACACGATGGGCTTCGAGAACCTGAAAGACGTCTGCCTGAGCGGCACGGGTCACTACCTTGGCTCTGACGAGACACTCAAGGTGATGCAGAGCGAGTACATCTACCCGGACTTCGGTGATCGCACGAGCCCGACCATCTGGGAAGATGGCGGCAAGCCGGTCATGCTCGAACTCGCCATCGCGAAGCGTGACGAGATCCTGTCGACGCACTTTCCGAAGCACATCAGTGACGAAACCGACGCGAAGATCCGTGAGCAGTTCCCGATCCACCTGCCACCGGATGCTGTCGGCCGCGGGTAGACCCTGCGGTCATCGCGAAAAGGACCAGGAATGAAAACCATCGGACTGCTTGGCGGTATGAGCTGGGAAAGCACCGAGCACTATTACCGACTCATCAATGAAGCAACACGAGAGACCCTGGGCGGGTTGCACTCGGCACCCATCGCCATGTACAGCGTGGATTTTCATGAGATCGAAGTATTTCAGCGCGAAGGCGACTGGGATGCGACGGCGAAGATCCTCGCCGACAAGGCCGTCCAGATCGAGGCGATGGGCGCAGGCCTTATGCTGATTTGCACCAACACAATGCACATCGTCGCCGGCGAGGTCTCCGCGGCAATCAACATCCCGCTCCTGCACATCGCCGATGCAACTGCGACCGTAATCAAGGCAGATAACAAAAAGACGGTCGGCCTGCTCGGCACACGCTTCACGATGGAGGAAGACTTCTACAGGGGTCGCCTGCAGCAACAGGGACTCGACGTTCTCGTACCGCCAGAAAAAGACCGCGACATCGTGCATCGTGTGATCTACGAGGAGTTATGCCTTGGGAAAATCAATGACGACTCGAGAGCAGCGTTCCTGCGCATCATCGAGGACCTTCGCGCACAGGGAGCCGAAGGGGTCATCGAAGGCTGTACGGAAATCGGCTTGCTGGTTCAGCAGGACCACACTGATGTGCCGCTTTACGACACGACGAAGATTCACGCACGCCAGGCGGTGATCGAGGCGCTGAACTAGCCCGGATCCATTAATTCCTGGTTCCTGATGCGCTCATTCTCAGCCGCGACCTGCCCCATGGGTGGTGCTTGATCGGACTGCGTGACAGGAACGAGTCTGCGCACCATTTCGTGAAAGAAAAAAACCGAGCTTTCCTCAATGGACAACGGTCCGGGACGATATCCTGTCGTCTGCAAGCCTTTCTGCACGCGCTCGCAAAGCGTCTTGTCTTCATCGTTCACCGGGTCGTTGATCAGCAGGTTGAGTTCGCGCAGCCTGCTTTCCTCCACCGTCGGGTCTTTGTGTCCGTAGTAGGCAGCCCGCACCTCGGTCTTGTCCGGGCCCAACGGAATGAGTTGAAAGATATCGACCAGTTCCGGGTAAAGATCGATGCCCAGGTAGCCCGTAACGCCGTACTGCACCCACCTGTTGTGCAACTCCTCGGGAATGCGTGCAAACGAGTGGTGAAACAGCGCCTGGTATTCGCGCTCTTCCGCAACGCTTGAGCGTTTCTCCCGGATCTCGAATACGCCGTAACTCACGCCGCTGGCGAGCTCGTCCCACTCATCGACAACGGTAACCAGGCGATGGAGCCCGGGGTGACCGACCGGGATATGGTAATTCTCAAGATAGTTATCCCACGCGACCTTCCAGTTAACGTTCCATATCTGCCGTGACTCCTGCATGCATGGAACGTAGTTCTCGACGTCGTACTTCTCGAAGTAGTGCGCCGTATGCGCGAATTCCTCGGCAACCGTCGGGCCGTCGCCGCGGACGCGAACAAACACGAATCCGTAGAACACATCGAGCTCAATCTTGTGCAACCCGTACTGGCTGCGGTCGAACTCAGGGAAGTTTTCCTCCTGCGGCACGCCTAGCAGGCTGCCATCGAGCTGGTAGGTCCAGCCGTGATAGGGACACTTGATGACACCGCGACAGTTGCCGCTTTTTTCCAGGATGCGCGAAGCACGATGCCGACATACGTTCAGGAATGCCCGCAGCTTTTCGTCCTTGCCACGAATCACGATGACACTGTCACGACCAATATCGCCCGTCATGAAGTCGCCGACTTCCGCAACTTGACTCACGTGGCCAACAAACTGCCACCGCCTCAGGAAGAAAGCGTCATACTCGAGCTCGAATAATTCCGGATTGGTGTACGTCCAGGGCGGTAAGGGCGCACCAATATCGTCGGGGCTAGTGATCGTCAGTGACTTCGAAACCTCGTCGTTCATACAGTGCCCGCTACCGGCGTATCTTTTCGTTGCCAGGATCGTACATCGGCGATAACGACGCTTCGGCTGCAAAACGTTCGGTCGCCACTTCAATCTCGTAGTTGCCGCCCAGGATATCGTCGTCGCTTGCACCCGGCTCCGTGTGCACGTAGCCAAGACCGACACAGCCGCCCAGCGTGTGGCCATAGGCACCGGAAGTTATGTGGCCAACAATCTTGTCGTCACGCCAGATCGGCTCATTGTGGTAGAGCAACGGCTCCGGATCCTCGAGCTTGAACTGCACGAGCCGGCGACGAAGCCCTGCTTCCCGCTGTTTCAACAGTGCGTCTTTACCGATAAAGCCCCCCGGCTTGTCAAACTTGACCGTAAAGTCGAGGCCGGCTTCAAGTGGCGAGTCTTCATCCGTGATGTCGTGACTCCAGTGACGATAGCCCTTTTCCATGCGCAGCGAGTTCAGTGCATGATAACCCGCGTGGGCCAGGTCAAAGGCCGCGCCCGCCGCGACAATCTCGTCGTATACGCCCTGCATGAACTCCGTCGGAATATAGAGCTCCCAGCCCAGTTCTCCGACAAAAGTTATTCGTGATGCCCGAATGATCGCGTATCCGAGTTCAATCTCCTGGCTCGTCGCGAACGGAAACGCCTTGTGGCTCATATCAGCCGGCGTCAGCGATTGCAGCAGATCACGCGATTTAGGTCCCATTAGCGAGATCACACCCATTCCCGACGATACATTGGTCAGTACGCAATTGGCGCCATCGGGGATATGGCTCTTCAGCCAGTGAAAGTCGCGCGTCTCGGTTTCCGCGGCAGAGACGACAAGGAAGGCATCCTCGGCAAGGCGTGTCACCGTGAGATCCGCCTCAATTCCACCACGCTCGTTCAGCCATTGCGTGTAAACCAGTCGGCCCACTTTAACGTCCATGTTGTTGGCGGAAACCTGGTTGATGACGCGCAAAGCGTCGGCGCCTTCCAGGCGGAATTTGGCGAACGACGACTGATCAAACACGGCCACATTGTCGCGAACAGCCTTATGTTCAGCCGCCGAGTGCTCGAACCAGTTCTGGCGGCCGTAACTGTATTCGTATTTCGCCTCGACACCCTCCGGTGCATACCAGTTCGGTCGCTCCCAGCCGAACGCTTCACCATGGCAGGCGCCGGCGGCGACAAGCCGATCGTGGATTGCCGACTTACGGGAACCGCGCGCCGTTTCATACTGGCGAAACGGGAAGTGGGTTGCATACAGAAGCCCGAGACTTTCACTCACGCGCTCCTGCAGGTACTTGTGATTGCCCTGGAACGGCATGGCGCGACGCACGTCAACCTCCCAGAGATCGACCGGCGGATAGCCATCGCGAATCCACTCGGCCATGACTTTGCCAATACCGCCTGCGGACTGCAGGCCGATTGAGTTCAGCCCTGCCGATACCCAGCAGTTGTCCAGCTCGGGGACCTTGCCGATGTGATAGCGGACATCGGGCGTAAAGCTCTCCGGCCCGCAAAAGAACTTCTGGATGCCGGCTTCCTGCAGTGCAGGAAAACGCTCCATTGCATCGAGCAGCACCGGCTCGAAATGGTCGAAGTCCCCCGCGATCTCATCGAAACAGAAATCTTCGGCGATTCCCTCCATGCCCCAGGCCTTGGCCGTGGGCTCGAATGCGCCGACAAGTAACTTGCCGGCGTCGTACTTGTAATAGGTGCATGCATCGTAGTCGCGAAGCACTGGCAGGTCCGGATGCAATCCTTCGACGGACTCGAACAAGACGTAATAGTGTTCGCACGCATGCAGCGGGATGTTTACCCCTGCCGATGCCGCGAGATCACGCGACCACATGCCCCCGCAGATAACGACATGGTCCGCCTCGATATCGCCCTTCACGGTTCGAACACCGACCGCACGCTCGCCGTCTCGCAGGATTTCGTCGACTTTGGTGTCCTGGAAGATCTTTACGCCGCGATTCTTCGCGCCACGCGCCAGTGCCTGCGTGATGTCGACCGCGTTGGCATAACCGTCCGAGGGGATATGAATGCCGCCATACAGATCGTCCGTCCTGATCAGCGGATAACGTTCGGCGATCTCTTCCGTCGTAACGACATTAACCTCGAGACCGAAGACTTTCGCCATTGACGCGCTGCGCTTCAGTTCTTCGAATCGCTCCGCCGTTGCTGCGATGGAGATCGAGCCACACTGGCGATAACCCGTCGCCTGGCCGGTTTCTTCTTCGAGGCCCCGATACAGCTCGCTCGTGTATTTCGCGAGCTTGGTCATGTTGATCGACGTGCGCAGCTGGCCAACGAGTCCCGCCGCATGCCAGGTCGTTCCGCTCGTCAGTTGTTGCCGTTCCAGCAACACGACATCGTCAAAACCAAGCTTCGACAAGTGATAAGCCACGGAACAACCGATGACGCCACCACCAATGATGACCACTCCGGCTTTGTTTGGCAGCTCCGCCATGGCGTCAGGCCCGCAGGCGTTCGTTGGCAGGATCGTAGGCGGGATCGCCCAGCACGGTCGCACGACGACGATTGTCGAGGACACCGATCGTCATTTCGGTTCCGGGCTCGCCCAGTTCAGGCGTGACATAGCCGAAGCCCAGGCTTTTCTCGACTGCGTAGCCATAGCCGCCGGAGGTCGTAACGCCCACGCAGTTTTCACCCACGAATATCGGTTCGCTTCCCCGGATATCAGAATCCACGGCATCGACTTCGAAGTAGACGAGTTGCAGGCTGCGCGCTTCCCCGGCCTGCTTCTCTGTCGCCGCTTTCCCGGTGAAGTCGTCCTTGTCGAGCTTGATAAAGCGTTCCATGTCCGCGTCGATCATCGTCACTTCGTTCGTCAGCTCTGCGCCCCAGCCCCGATAGGCCTTCTCGATTCGCAGGCTGTTGACTGCATACAGACCGAAGTCTGCAATACCCTGTTCGGCACCTGCCTCCTGGATCGCATCGTAAATCGTTTCGAGATCATCCATCGCCGGATGCAGCTCCCAGCCGAGTTCGCCGACATAGTTGACGCGTAGCGCCCGCGTCGGGACACCGGCCACCGTGATCTCTTTACCCGTCAGCCAGCGGAAATGTTCATTATCGAGCGGTGCATCGGTCAGCTTCGCGAGAACATCGCGCGATTTCGGACCGGCGAGAACGAGCACGCCACGATCGTCAGTAACATTCTCGATCTCCACCTGCTCGTCATCGCGCTTGCCTTGCATCAGGTGATCGAGATCCCGTAATTCGGCGCCTGCAGCGGACAACAGGTAGTAATGATCATCGGCAAGCCGTGTAATCGTCAGTTCACCCGCGATGCGCCCGTTATCAGACAGGATGTGTGCGAGCACGATGCCACCGTCTTTGGTCGGCATTCTGTTCGCGCACAGCCGATTCAGGAATGCCTCCGCGTCGTTGCCCGTAACATCGTATTTCGCGAAACCGGACAGGTCGAGAATGCCGACGCGCTCGCGCACGGCCGTACACTCGTCTCTAACGACTTCGAAGACATTGTTGCGACGATAGCTGTATTCCTCTTCGCGGCCGTCGAGTGAAAACCATTTCGGACGCTCCCACCCGAAGGTCTCGGTAAAGACGCAACCCTTGTCCAGTAATTTCCGGTACAGCGGACTCGTGCGGCTTGGTCTACCCGCCGGCATTTCCTCGCCCGGCAACGGCGTGAAGTAAGTCAGGCCGTAATCCTGGAAGCCCTTCGCTTTCATATAGTCGTAATCGGCGTAGCTGCCGAAGCGACGCGGGTCGAAGCCGGTCATATTGATTTCGGAATCGCCATGCACCATCCATTGAGCCAGATACTTGCCGCAACCAGCGCCCTGGGCGATACCGAACGATGAACCACAGCACAGCCAGAAGTTCTTCAGACCCGCGGCGGGTCCGAGCAGCGGAGGACCGTCGGCTGAATGCGGAATCGCGCCGTTGACGACTTTCTTGATACCAGCCTCCTCGATCACCGGCATCCGTTCCATCGCGCGCCCCAGCCACGGCATCAGGCGCTCCAGGTCGTCGGGGAATAACTCGCTGTCAGATTCCCAGGGGGGATAACCATTTGGCTGCCAGCACTCGGCAAGATTCTCGTGTTCATAAATGCCGATGAGACCGGACTTCTGCTCCTGGCGGATGTAAGCGGAGCAATAAGGATCCCGCATAACGGGCATTTCCTCGTCCCGGTCGATGAATTCCCGCACGGGGCCCGTCACGATGTACTGGTGTTCCATGTTGCAGATCGGCAGGTCGCTGCCGACCATTTGTGATACCTGCCGGGCAAACGATCCGGCCGCATTGACAACGATTTCGGCTTTCACCGTGCCCTTCTCGGTGACAACTTCCCATTCGCCCGAGGGAAGCTGGTTTATGTCCGTCACACGATTGTGCTTGACGATTGTCGCGCCCATGTTGGTCGCGCCGCGCGCCATTGCGTTCGTCAAACCGGCCGGATCCGCGTGGCCGTCATCCATCGTCCAGGCACCGGCAATCACGCCCGTGGTATCGAAGAATGGATTCAGCTTCCTGATCTCTTCCGGGCCGATGATCTCCATGCGAAAGCCGACGTTATCGGCGATGCCTTTCATCGTGTGAAACCAGTCGAGATCGTCCTTTTCAAGCGCAATCCGAATCCCGCCGGAGGCATGCCAGCTGACGTACTGGCCAGTCAACTCCTCAAGCTGCGGGTACAGCCAGTTGCTGTAAGCATGAATCTTGGCCAGGTTGTAATTGCCGACAAGGCTCGGGCACTGGCCCGCCGCGTGCCATGTAGAGCCTGAAGTCAGCTCTCCCTTTTCGATCAACAACACATCCTTGCAGCCCTCTTCGGCCAGGTGATAGAGCAGGCCGACGCCCATGATGCCACCGCCGACGATGACGATTTCTGCTTGTGATTTGATGGCTAATCTCCCGCCGAATGCTTGTTTCACTGAGGCTAGCGCGGTCCCGACAACAGCGCAATGAGGGATTGATACCTGCGCACCAACGCACGGGTCCAGTCGTGTTCCACATGGTGCGCCACCAAGATCACCGCGGCGGCATGCTTGCAGGCGGCCTGCCTCGCAGTAGCGGCAACAAGACGTGCGAGGGTGATCGTTTGCTGTGGTGAATCATGTTTTCTGCCAAGACTTTCCGACGGCAGGGTTGGCGGATGAGACTTTCTGCTACGCCGCCGGGCTATTGTCAACACCGGCGTGACGGCGCCTAAGCCGCAGAATTCTGTTGTTGACCCGGCAGAATTTGACTAAGCTCGGTCGATCACTGTCAGGGAAACCTGTCATGTTCCGGCATCCTGCCTACAAAAAAACGCTGGAGTGGTGGCCCCCACCATCTTCGTCCTGAATCTCCCGTCCGGGAGCTAGAAAGTATTCCTGTCAGAATGCCGGGCGCACTTGTCCGGAGGCCGGCTGGCCCCAGCACTAAATAAGAGGTATCGAAATGCCCCTTGCAATGAACCGAGAAGTTTTCATCACCTGCGCCGTGACCGGGTCCGGTGGCACCCAGGATCGATCGCCGCACGTACCGCGCAGCCCGAAGGAGATCGCCGACAGCGCCATCGAGGCCGCGAAGGCCGGCGCTGCAGTTGTGCACTGCCACGTGCGCGACCCCGAATCCGGCGCACCGTCTCGTAACGTCGACTACTATAAGGAAGTTACCGAGCGCATTCGCGAATCCGATACCGATGTCGTCGTCAACCTGACGGCGGGCATGGGTGGCGACGTCGTAACGGGCCCGCCAGAGAAGCCCTACCCGCTAGACGAACAGGGTACGGACATGGCGAGCGCGGAGGAACGCACAGAGCATGTCCGCGTATGCCGGCCGGAGATCTGCACACTGGACTGCGGCACGATGAACTTCGCCGAGGCCGATTACGTAATGATGAACACGCCCGGCATGCTTCGCGCGATGGCAAAGCTCATGAAGGACTATGGCGCACGGGTCGAAGTTGAGGCATTCGAGACGGGCCACCTCTGGTTTGCCAGGCAACTGGTCGAGGAGGGCCTGATCGAGGATCCGGTGATGGTGCAGCTTTGCATGGGCATTCCCTGGGGAGCGCCGGACGACCTGAATACCTTCATGGCGATGGTCAACAACGTTCCGGAGGACTGGGTCTTTTCTGCGTTTTCGCTCGGCAGGAACGAGATGCCTTACGCCGCGGCCGCCATTCTCGCAGGCGGTAATGTCCGCGTCGGCCTCGAGGACAACCTGTATCTTGAGAAGGGCGTTCTGGCGACCAACGCGCAGCTCGTCGAACGCGCGGTGAGCATCGTAGAGGGCATGGGGGCGCGCGTGATTGGCCCGGACGAAGTTCGTGAGCGACTCAAGGTGGAGAAGCGCGCGCCGTTATGAGTGTCGCACAACTGAATCCCCCCACTGCAGCCATCATCGGCGGTGGCGTCATTGGCGGCGGCTGGGCCGCCCGCTTCCTGCTGTGCGGCTGGCGGGTCGTGGTGTTCGATCCGCATCCCGAGGCGGAGCAACGCATTGCCGATGTCCTTAACAATGCGCGGCTCTCCTGGCCCGCCCTGAGTGATTTTCCGTTGCCCGACGAAGGTGAACTCGTCTTCGTCGATTCGGTCGAAGAAGCGGTCGCCGAAGCGGACTGGATCCAGGAAAGTGTTCCGGAAGACCTTGAGATCAAGCACAAGGTCATCGCTGACATTGAGGCGAACGCGAAGGCCTCGGCCATCATTGGTTCATCGACGTCGGGGTTCAAACCGGGCGAACTCCAGGAGGGCGCAAGTTCTCCCGGCCGCATCATGGTCGTGCATCCGTTCAACCCTGTTTACCTGCTGCCGCTGGCCGAGGTGGTTGGCGGCGATGCCGTCGATGAATCAGCGCGCGATCGCGCCTGCGAGACGCTGCGCGCTATCGGCATGATGCCGTTGGTCGTACGCAAGGAAATTGACGCGCACATCGCGGATCGATTCCTGGAGGCCGTATGGCGCGAAGCGCTCTGGCTCATTAATGATGACGTTGCGACAACCGAGGAAATCGACGAAGCCATTCGCATGGGGTTCGGCCTGCGCTGGGCGCAGATGGGGCTTTTTGAAACCTACAGGCTGGCCGGCGGCGAAGAAGGCATGGCGCACTTCATCGCGCAGTTCGGGCCTTGCCTTTCATGGCCCTGGACCAAGCTAATGGACGTACCGGAACTTACCGACGAGCTCGTTCAGAAAATTGCCTCGCAATCCGACGCTCAATCGGGTGCGCACTCCATTCGCGAACTCGAGCGCATTCGCGACAGAAATCTCGTCGGCATCCTCCGTGCACTGAAAGATCGTGACTGGGGTGCCGGCACCGTGCTGACCGAATTCGACAAGCGCCTCGCCAGACCGGACGCATCCGGCATGCCCGGGACGATCAATTCAAGCGGGCCCATGCGGATGCTGGACCTGTCGGTGTTACCCGCATGGATCGACTACAACGGTCACATGACCGAGTTTCGTTACGTCCAGGTTTTCAGCGACACCTGCGACAAGATGCTCGTCATGATCGGCATGGATGCCGACTACGTGGCCAATACCGGCGCCTGGTACACAGCGGAAACGCACACGATGCAGGTCGATGAGATCGGCGCCAACGAAAGAATTTACAGCACCGTGCAGATGCTCATGTGCGACACGAAGCGCATGCACGTCTTTTACCGACTGCATGCAACGGAGGATGACCGCTTGCTCGCAACCTGCGAGGCCATGTATTTGCACGTCGGCCGGGAATCCGGACGGGTATGTAACGCAGCGCCCGCAATGATTGAAAAGGCGAAGCGCTTCGCGGATGCGCATGCCGGCCTGCCAACACCCGATGCGGTTGGCCGATACGTCGGACAACGATAACAGGACGAGTGAAATGCAGTTTGCACTGACAGACGAACAACAAATGATCGTCGACACGACGCGCGCTTTCGTGGAGAAGGAACTCTATCCCCACGAGGCCGAGGTCGAGCGGACCGGCCATCTCGAGATGGACCTGATCCGGGAAATTCAGCAGAAGGCAATTGAGACGGGTCTGTACGCGGCCAACATTCCCGGGGAGTTCGGCGGCGGCGGCCTCGACACCCTGACCTGGTTGCTTTATGAAAAGGAGCTTGGCCGCGCGAACTACGCGCTGCACTGGACCTGCGTCGCACGTCCCTCGAACATTCTTTGCGCCGGCACACCGGAGCAACGCGAAAGATACCTCAAGCCCTGCATCGAAGGAAAAACCTGGGACTGTCTCGCCATGACGGAACCCGGCGCGGGTTCGGACCTGCGCGGTATGAAGGCGACCGCGAAGAAAGACGGTGATGACTGGGTCCTGAACGGCACCAAGCACTTCATCTCACACGCCGACATTGCAGACTTCTCCATCGTTTTCATGAAGTCGGGTGAAGAAGAAACGCCGCGTGGCAAGCGGGCGCTCATTACAGCGTTCTTCGTCGACAAGGGAACACCCGGTTACAGCGTCCTCGACGGCTACCGCAACGTCAGCCATCGCGGTTACACCAATGCCATTCTCGAGTTCGACAACTGCCGGATTCCGGCAGAGAACATGCTCGGTGAGGAACATAAAGGATTTGAAGTGGCGAACGCCTGGCTTGGCGCAACGCGCCTGCAGGTGGGAGCGACCTGCCTGGGGCGGGCAGAACGGGCGTTTGCCCATTCGATCGAGTATTCAGCGCAGCGTGAACAGTTCGGCCAGCCCATCGGGCGATTCCAGGGCATCTCGTTCAAGCTGGCGGATATGGCGACCGAAATGCGGGCTGCCGAGCTCATGATTCTCGAGGCCGGCTGGAAATACGACCAGGGCACGATTACCGATGCGGACATGGCGATGGCAAAACTCAAGGCGACCGAAATGCTCGCCTTCGTCGCCGACGAGGCGATCCAGATTCACGGCGGGATGGGCCTCATGGACGAACTGCCGCTCGAGCGCATCTGGCGGGATGCCCGAATCGAACGGATCTGGGAAGGCACGTCCGAAATCCAGCGCTACATCATCAGCCGCGAACTCCTGCGGCCTCATCTGAAATAGACGACCAATATTATGAGTAACGAAGACGTAAAGACACGCGTTGAGGGACACATCCTCGAAGTCATCATTGACCGGCCAAAGGCGAATGCCATCGATCGCGCCACGAGTATTCGCCTCGGTGAGATATTCTCCAGCTATCGGGATGACCCCGAGTTGCGCGTGGCCATCCTGACCGGTGGCGGCGAAAAGTTTTTCTCTGCGGGCTGGGACCTGAAGGCGGCAGCCGACGGTGAGGAAGTTGATGGCGATTACGGTGTCGGCGGCTTCGGTGGCATCCAGGAACTCGAAAACTTCAATAAACCGGTCATCTGTGCCGTGAACGGTATTTGCTGCGGCGGCGGTCTCGAGATCGCACTGACCGGCGACATCATCATCGCGTCCGAGGAAGCGACATTCGCCCTGCCGGAAATTCGTTCGGGCACGATTGCGGATGCCGCGTCGCTCAAGCTGCCGAAGCGCATCCCCTATCACATTGCTATGGAGATGCTGCTGACCGGGCGCTGGATGGATGCGAACGAGGCCTGCCAGCGCGGCTTCGTCAACGAGATCGTGCCGGCAGACAAACTCATGGATCGAACCTGGGAACTCGCCCGCCTGATCGAAACCGGCCCGCCACTCGTCTATGCGGCGATCAAAGAAGTCGTTCGCGAGGCCGAGAACATGAAATTCCTCGATGGACTCAAAAAGATCACGGGTAGCGAATTCGGCACGGTCGAAACGCTGTACAAGAGCGAAGACCAGCTTGAAGGCGCAAAAGCCTTCGCGGAGAAACGCGACCCTGTATGGAAAGGCAGGTAAAGCGCAATGAGTCGCCATACGGCGATGAAGCGCTTGTTTGCACCGCGGTCTGTCGCCTTTTTTGGCGGCCGGGGTGCCGGTAAAGCCATCGAGCAATGTTGCGTCGCAGGCTACGACGGCGAGATGTTTGCTGTTAATCCCGGCCGCGAGGAACTGAGCGGTGTTCCGTGCGTCTCATCGGCTGCCGAGTTGCCTGTCGTGCCGGACGCTGCGTTTGTCGCGGCACCCCCCGAAGCATCCGTCGATATCATTCGCGAACTCGCCATCATGGGCACCGGCGGCGCGGTCTGCTATGCGTCAGGATTCGCGGAACTCGACGACGCCGGTATCGCCCTGGAGAAAGCGCTGCGCGATGCCGCCGGTGACATGCCGGTCGTCGGCCCCAACTGCCATGGGTTTGTAAATTACCTCGACGGCGTTGCGCTGTGGCCGGACGAACACGGTGGCCAGCGCGTGGACCACGGCATCGCACTGGTTTCGCAAAGCGGCAATTTCGGGATCAACCTGTCGATGCAACAGCGCGGCGTGGACCTCGGGATGGTCATCACCATCGGCAACAAGGCCTGCCTGGGACTCCATGACTACATCGAGTTCCTGATTAGCGACTCGCGCGTAACGGCGATCGGGCTTCATATAGAAGGCATCGAAAATGTGCACGAGTTTTCCATTGCCGCCCTGAAGGCACTTGAGGCAGGCGTGCCGATCGTCGCAATCAAAACCGGCCGGTCATCGCGCGGTGCGGAAATCAATATGAGCCACACAGCGTCGCTGGCCGGAGAGGACCGTCTTTACGAAGCATTATTCAAACGCCTGGGCATTGCGCGCTGCGACTCGGTGACGCAATTTCTCGAGACTTTGAAATTCCTGTCGATCGCCGGCACCCTGCCCGAGCCGACGGTTGGCTCGATGAGTTGTTCGGGCGGTGAAGCTTCGCTCATTGCCGATTATGCCGACGCGGTCGGCC
The DNA here is from genome assembly GCA_964630795.1 of uncultured Woeseia sp. Classification (GTDB taxonomy): domain Bacteria; phylum Pseudomonadota; class Gammaproteobacteria; order Steroidobacterales; family Woeseiaceae; genus SZUA-117. Next base: position 22,430 of record CAZVWF010000043.1, read on the forward strand.
TCCACATGCCGCAGTTGTCAGCGCGTGCAGGAAAACGGCTCGCCGAAATCCTCGGACCGAAGGTGCCGTTATCGAATCCGCTCGACTATCACACCTATGCCTGGGGCGACTATGACCCCTTGTTCGCCTGCTTCTCGACCATGCTGTCGGACGCCTGCGCGTGCACGATGCTGGTGCTCGACTATCCGCCCGGGGAGAACGCCGACACCTCGAGCTGGGAGGTGGCAGAACGCGCACTGATGGATGCGGTCTCCGCGACCGGGCAACGTGCCGTGGTGACTTCCACCCTGCCCGAAACAATGCCCCTTGCCGCCCGGCAAAGACTGAAGGCAGCGGGTATCGCGCCCATGCAGGGGCTCGACGAGTGTTTGTCAGCAATCAGCGCGGCGGCCGCTATTGGCGCCGCGAAGAAGAGAGTCGCCGACACCCTGCCCATTCGCGCACCGGAAGCGCTGGTGGGTGAAGCGCTGGTACTCGACGAACTGGCCAGCAAGAAAGCGCTGGCCGATTACGGACTACTCGTTCCTGAAGGCCGCGAATGTAAAGCGAGTGAGGCGGTCGATGCCGCGGACGCGATCGGCTACCCGGTCGTCGTCAAAGCGCTCAGCGATGAACTGACACACAAGACGGATGCCGGTGCTGTGCGAATCAACCTTCGAAACGGCGACGCGGTTGCCACTGCAGTTGAAGCAATGTCGCCGACTTTTGACCGCTTCCTGGTTGAAGCGATGGCGGGCCCGACCGTCGCCGAAATTATCATTGGCATCAATCGCGACCCGACGTTTGGCCTCACCTTGCTGGTCGGCGCCGGCGGCACACTGGTTGAACTGATCGAGGACACGGTTTCACTGCTTTTCCCGGTGCGCCGGGATGAAATTGCCGATGCAATTCGTTCATTGAAGGTCATGAAGCTGATTGATGGCTGGCGCGGCGGTGCCAGGGGTGATGTCGACCGCATTGTCGACAGCGTCTGCGCGGTAGCGGATTACGCAACCGCAAACAATGCGACGCTCGCTGAACTTGATGTGAACCCGTTAGTCGTTACGCCGGACAAGGCCGTCGCAGTAGACGCTGTCATCCGCAGATCACGTCAATAGAATAGGCACGCCATGAACCACTACAACGCACAATCCACGCTGCCACTGCAGAAAAGTTTCGTGAACGGCGCCGCCATCGACAGTACCAGCGGTAAACGCTTCGAGACCCGTCACCCGGGCAATGACCAGGTAATTTGTGAGGTCGAAACGGCCGGCCAGGCAGAAGTCGACGCTGCCGTGGCGGCGGCCAAAGCTGCATTCGAGGTTTGGTCCAATACGCCTGCTGCCGAGCGCGGTGCAATTCTGCGCCGGGCAACCGCCATCCTGCGTGAGCGAAACCAGGCACTCGCCGAACTCGAGACGCTGGATACCGGCAAGCCAATCTCGGAGACCGGTGTCGTCGATGTGACGACGGGAGCCGACGTCGTCGATTATTTCGCCGGCGTCGCACAGTCGATTCACGGCCAGCATGTCGATCTGCCGCCCGAGGCATTCGCAATGGTGCGTCGCGAACCCGTCGGGGTTTGCGCCGGCATCGGCGCGTGGAATTACCCGATACAGATTGCCATGTGGAAGTCCGGGCCCGCGTTGGCCTGTGGCAACACGATGGTGTTCAAGCCGGCGGAG